>JAFEEY010000066.1 GCA_018240865.1 Pseudomonadota bacterium
CCAAAACTCATCTTGTTCCAGCGCTCATTCCAGAGCGTCGTCCACGCCCAGGGCACCAGCAGGCCAAGCGCCAGGCCGCCGGCAAAGCTTTTCCAGAGATAGGACCAGGCATAGCCCCAACCGCCCGGCTCACCGCCGCCGCGAATACCGTGCCAATAGGTATGGCCCAGGCGGTAGCGAAGCGCGCGGTAGCGGGCGAGACCGACCAGCGCGAAGAAACCCAGATAGACGGCGAGCATGATGAAGCCAGCGAGCCCCACATATCCGCGCAACACGAGCGCCTGCGCGCCGAACTGGATGAAGAGTATGCCGGGCAGCAGCACTGCCATCACAATGAGGAAGCCGATAAACATCTCCCGGCCGGTGCCGGTCCATTCCAGCGTGTCGTCGATGAACTCGGTGCGGCTCCACAGATAGCGGCGCTCCCGCGCCCGCGCCCAGAAGCGGTAGACACCCAGCGTCACGATCGTCAGCAGCAGGTTGGTGAAAGCGATCGGCGCGAATTCGCGCCATGTGCCCGTGAAACGGAACGCGCTGTCCGGCGCGGCCGCGAAGTCCTGCGACTGGATGTTCAAGATGCCCTCCCCTGTTGCGCGGCATCCTGTCTGCATTCGCAAATGCTTGCAACGTCTTAACGGCGCGGCTTGTCCGAAGGCCGTGAAACGCTATGTGACAGGCCCATGTCCGAGATGATCCGCGTCACCCTTCCCGATGGCTCCCAGCGCGAGGTCGCGCGGGGGACGACCGCGGCCGCGATCGCGGCGGCGATCGGGCCGGGGCTGGCCAAGGCGGCGCTGGCGGCGAAGATTGACGGCGAGGTGCGCGATCTCGAGCGGCCGATCGAGGCGGACGCACAGCTGGCGCTTGTCACCGCGCGCGACGAGGCGGACGCGCTGGAGCTGGTGCGGCACGATTACGCGCATGTGCTCGCCGAGGCGGTGCAGAACCTGTTTCCGGGCACGCAGATCACATTCGGCCCGGCGACCGATGACGGCTTCTACTACGATTTCGCGCCCAAGGACCGGCCTTTCACTGAGGAAGACCTGCCCGCGATCGAGGAAGAGATGCGCCGCGTCATCGCGCGCGACGAGAAGCTCGTTCGCGAGGTGTGGAGTCGCGACGAGCTGATCGCCTATTTCAGGAAGCAGGGCGAGACGTTCAAGGCGGAATGGGCGGGCGAGCTTCCCGAAGGCGAGGAGCTGACCGTCTATCGCGCCGGCCAGTGGCTCGACATGTGCCGGGGGCCGCACCTCGCCTCGACAGGCAAGCTCGATCCGCAGGCATTCAAGCTCACCCGCGTTTCCGGCGCCTATTGGCGCGGCGACCAGAAGAACGCGATGCTGAGCCGCATCTACGGCACCGGCTGGCTGAACAAGAAGCAGCTGCAGGAACATCTGACGCGGCTGGAGGAGGCCGCCAAGCGCGATCACCGCAAGCTGGGCCAGGAAATGGACCTGTTCCACCTCCAGGCCGAAGCGCACGGCTCGGTCTTCTGGCACCCCAAAGGCTATGTGATCTGGCGGGCACTGGAAGCCTATATGCGCCGCGCGATCGACGGCGCCGGCTACCGCGAAGTGAAGACGCCGCAAGTGATGGACGCGCGCCAATGGGAGCAGTCCGGCCATTGGGGCAAATATCGCGAGAATATGTTCGTCATCCCGGACGAAGTGCCGAACACCGAGGATGAAGGCCCGATCGTCTCCAACGACGCCGAGTGGATGGCGCTGAAGCCGATGAACTGCCCGGCGCATGTGCTGATCTTCCGCCAGGGCATCAAATCGTATCGCGACCTGCCGCTGCGATTCTACGAGAATGGCTGCTGCCACCGCAACGAACCGCATGGCGCGCTGCACGGGCTGATGCGGGTGCGCCAGTTCACCCAGGACGACGCACACATCTTCTGCCGCGAGGACCAGATCGTCGATGAGGCGCGCGCCTTCTGCGATCTCGCCGATCGCATCTATCGCGATTTCGGGTTCAAATATGCGATCAAGCTGGCGCTGCGCCCGGACAAGCGCTTCGGCAGCGACGAGATGTGGGGCAAGGCCGAAGCCGAGCTGCGCGACGCGGTCGTGAAGGCGGGGCTGGCGACCGCGGACTATGGCTGGGAAGAACTGCCGGGCGAAGGCGCCTTCTATGCGCCGAAGCTGGAATGGCATTTGACCGACGCGATCGGGCGGACCTGGCAGGTCGGCACGCTGCAATCGGACCGCGTGCTGCCCGAGCGGCTCGACGCATCCTATGTCGGCGATGATGGCGAACGTCATCGTCCGGTGATGCTGCACCGCGCGATCTTCGGATCGTATGAGCGCTTCATCGGCATCCTGATCGAGCATTTCGCGGGCAAGCTGCCCACCTGGCTGGCGCCGGTGCAGGCGGTGGTGGCGACGATCGTCTCCGACGCCGACAATTATGCGGGCGAGGTCGCGGCGCGGCTGCGCGCGGCGGGCATTCGGGTCGAAACCGATCTCAGGAACGAGAAGATCAACTATAAGGTGCGCGAACATTCGCTCGCCAAGGTTCCGTTCCTGCTGGTCGTCGGCAAGCGCGAGGCGGAGGAAGGCACGGTCGCATTGCGCCGGCTGGGCAGCGACGAGCATCAGAAAGTGATGACCGTCGACGACCTGATCGCCCTGCTCACCGACGAAGCGACACCGCCGGATCTTCGGGCAGCGTGAACGCCGCCGCTTTCACGCGGCACGATCCGGGCGAGCGGCTGCCCCGCCATCGCCATTCCGAAGCCTATGTCGCGCTGGTCCTCGCCGGAACCTATGTCGAGGCGGGAGACGGCGCGCGTGTCGCAGCGGCGCCCGGCATGGTCATCGTCCATCGCGGGCATGACGCGCACCGCGACGAGTTCGGGCGCGCGGGCGCGTCGGTTCTGAACCTGCCGCTGGTGGCGGGGCTGGACGGCATCGGGCGCGCCGCCGATCCGGACGCAGTGGCGCGGCTGGCCATGCGCGACGCGCACGCGGCGGCGATGCTGCTGGCCGAAACGGTCACGCCCGAGGCGGCGCGGCTGGATGACTGGCCGGACCTGCTGGCCGAGGCGCTGTCGGGCGACGCCGAGCTTTGCCTGGCCGATTGGGCGGCAGCGCACGGCATCGCCCCGCCCTCGCTGAGCCGCGGCTTCCGCCTCGCTTATGGCGTATCGCCGAAGCGCTACCGGCTGGAGCAGCGGGCGCGGCGCGCGCTCGGGCACTTGTCCGGCTGGACCGGATCGCTGGCGGCGCTGGCGGCGGAAACCGGCTTTGCCGACCAGGCCCATATGACGCGGACCCTCGCGGCGATGACGGGCGCGCCGCCGCAGCGATTGCGGGTTAAGTCCGTTCAAGCCCGGGTGTAACCGGGCGCGTACACAGGCGGTCATGGACCGCCGCACGTTCGTCGCCGCCCTGCTCGCCGGGGTCACCGCTTCCGCCTTTCCGCTCCGTGCGCAGACCACGTCCGCGACCCATTGGCGCGTGCTCGAATCCGAAGGGTTCGACGCGATCGCCTTTCTGGGCGCGCTGTCGGGCCGCGATATCTATCGTACCCATTATGCCGCCGATGCCGATGCGTTCGGCGCGAAGCTCGGCCAGCCGGTCGTCGACGAGATCAAGGCGCTCTGGGCCGATGCGGAGCCCAAGGTCGGGCTGCTCTGGCCCAGCCTCTGCACTTTCCTGTCCGGCGCCGACATTTCCACGATCGACAAGGTGATCGCGGCGCTGGGCGATCCGGAACGGATCGTGCGGCCCGCCTATCAGGCAAGCCAATATTGGGACGCGAAGGATTGGGCCTGGTTCACCGGCGCCGCACCGCGTGTCGCGCGGGTGTTCGAGGCAATGCAGACGGCGGGGTTCGCGGCGTTTCGCAAGGAACGCACTGGCGGCCTTGCCGCGCGCGCGGCCGACATCCAGCGCGGGCTGGCGAGCTACGACGTCATCAAATGGCAGAAGAAGCTGACCGGGCGGGACTTCAAGCCGGAGATCGCCATCTATCTGCTGCAATTCTCCAAGCCGCACGGCGTGAAGGTGCAGGGTCAAGCCTTCCTGCAGTCGGCGGACTATGATGTCGCGACTACGGTCCGCATCGCCGCGCACGAAATGCTGCACCCGCCGGTGCCGATGGACGGGGCCACCGCCAAGGCCGCGCTGGCATTGCTGGGAAAAGACCCGCTGATCCCGCGCATCGCCCGCGATCATGATCCCAAATGGGGCTATACGACCGTGGAAGGGCTGTTCAACGAAGACCTGACCCAGGCGCTGGATCAGCTGATCAGTGAAGGGCTGGGCGTCGCCCGCAACCCGGCCGACCGCTGGCGCAAGGCCGATGACGGCATCCATGTGCTGGCAGGGGCCTTTTACGGCTTGCTGCGCGAGGATCACTGGCAGGATACCGGCGGCCCGATCGAACGCTGGCTGGCCGATGCGATCCAGCGCGGGCGGCTGGCGCCGGGCAATCTCCATGCCGTCGCCGCGCGCGTCCTCGAACGGCCCGCCGGCAGTCTCTGGCCGCTTCCAAAGACCTGATCGGCTTGCCCTCGTCCCGGGCCGTGGCTAGCCTGCGCCGCGATAACGGGGGATGCGATGTCGTTCGGATTAAAGCAGCTTTCGGCAACCGGCCGTGCGGGGCTGATTCAGGATTTATGGGACAGCCAGGGCGGGCGCTGCTTCATCTCGGACCATCTGATCGATCTCAAATTGCATGCCGACCAGCTCGATATTGATCACATCATTCCGACGCGGGACGGCGGCAAGGACGACAAATCCAATTGGGCGCTGACTTTCAGCCACCACAACCGGTCCAAACAGGCATCGGATCTCAGAATAGCGCGCATCCTGGCGCGTTTTGAAAATCTGCGCGCCTCGATTGCCGATCCGCGCGGCGTCAATCTGGGCCATGTGCTGAACAGCGCCGGGGGCGCCAAACACCCGCTGACGTTCGACAAGACCGTTGATGTCACCGCCATGCGCTATTCCTTCGCGGCGCTTGGCCGCCCCGATATACAATCCGCGCCGCTGTGGAAGGATCAGCTGTCCGGCCTCAGCTATATGTTCGTGCTGCTGCCGATCGAGTATCTTTTCCATGACGACCGGCTGAACCCGCGCGGCATAGGCGCGAATATTCGCGGGCTGATCGAAGAATTCTTCAAGAAATTTCCGCAGCTTCATGTGCCGTTGGCCTGGATTGAAACGGACGAAGCAGGCGGATCGCGCGTCCGCGTGTTCGACGGCCAGCACAAGGCGGCGGCGCAGGTGTTGCTGGGCGTGCGCGAGCTGCCTGTCCGTATCTTCGTCGATCCGAACCCCGATCTTTTGCTCACCGCGAATACCCATGCCGGGACGACGCTGCGGCAGGTCGCGTTCGACAAGGCGACGCAGCGCCACCTGGGCGCCAGCATCCTGAACGACCGGATCGAACGGTTTCGCGACGATCTGGGCCATGCGGCGGACTATGGCAGCTTCACCGAGCAGCAGCTGGTCGATCACTTTCGCGGCGAGCAGGCGCAAATGCGGCGCTACATCATCGACGCCCAGCGCAATGCGATCACCTACCATCCCGACAATCGGCTGCGCGATTTCATCGAAATGGGCGGCAAGGGCACGGAGCGGCCGATATCGTACAGCGCGATCGAAAAGGCCGTCTATTCGCAGACCATCTATGGCGGCATGCTCGATGTGCCGGACGATTTCAAAGCCGATATCGGTGAAAACCCGCGCGACCTCGAAAGCGAGCAGATCGTCCGCCTGCTGAATATCGTCGCGGATACGATCTATGTCGGCAGCTACGATCCGGAAATCGGCAGCGCGAAACTGGAGAGCAAGATCCAGAAGGGTGAGGATGTTCCCGACAACCATCTGCGCGCCCATCGCATGGGTCGCGAGGAAATCCTTTATAGCTGGATCGACCTGTGCCTGTCCGTTCTGCAGACCAGCGTGATTTCCAGCGCCAGGCCGTGGGACAAGGAGCGGCCTTTTCACCGCGCGATACCGGAAACAGCCTGGCAGAGCCTTGGCAATTTCGTCGTCAATTTCTCTCGCCTTCCGCTCTGGAAGAACCGCGGGCTCTCGGCCACCGTGTTCGGGGGGAAGCAGAATGCGCAATTCTGGAAAGATGCTTTCGCCACCGGCAGCGCCAATCAAAACAAGATTCTGGCCGGCGACGGCGTCAACCTGATCGACCTGATGCAGCCGCCGAGTTGAGATGAGGCAAGCAGCGGCACATTTGCCACTCCTGACGGCCGGCTCAATGCGGCGCGATTGCAGCAATCGCGCCACAGGCGGAACAGAATTGCGCGAACGGGCTTTCCCCGGCGCGCGCGCGCGCCTATTTTAGAGCGGCAACAACCAACAGGAGCCTAACCTATCCGTCCTCCCATGATGCGGCGCCCGCTGGCGCCCCCGCCGATGAGCGGTCCGCGATTCAATGAGTTCATCCAGAGCCAGAAGGTCCGGGTGATCGACGAGAATGGCGAGAATCTCGGCGTTATGTACACTCGTGAGGCTATGGAGCAGGCGCGCGAGGTCGGTCTCGACCTGGTCGAAGTGTCGCCCAACGCCGATCCGCCCGTCGCCAAATTCCTCGACGTCGGCAAATTCAAATACGAGGCGCAGAAAAAGGCGAACCTCGCCCGCAAGTCGCAGAAGACGCAGGAGATCAAGGAGATCAAGATGCGTCCGAACATCGACGACCATGATTACGACACCAAGATGAAGAAGGTGGTCGAGTTCATCGAGGAGGGCGACAAGGTCAAAGTCACGATGCGCTTCCGCGGGCGTGAGCTCAGCCACGGCCAGCTCGGCATGGCCGTACTCCAGCGCGTCGCCGAGCAGACCGCTGAAATCGCCAAGGTCGAAGCCTATCCGCGCATGGAAGGCCGCCAGATGCTGATGGTGCTGGCGCCTAAATAAGGCGTACCGGGGCGATCAGGGGTGCGAGGTCGCGCCAGCCATAGGCCACTTCCCGATCGTCCCCATCCACTCGCTCCGCGACAATGTTGCCGCCCAGGCGCTCATAGAAGCGGCGGCCCGGCGCGTTGGCGGTGAGCACCCAGAGCGCCATGCTGCGGTCGCCCTCCGCGATCAGCCGGCGCGCCATCGCCTGCATCAACAGGCGGCCAGCACCCCGGCGCTGCGCCGCGCGCAGCACATAGATCGCCGCCACTTCGCCCGAATAGCCGGCGGCTGCGAGGTCAGGGGTGCGCTGGCGGGTGCAGGATGCGAATCCGACAATGCTGCCTGCGTCTTCGGCGACGGCGATTCCCCGCGCCGTGCCCCTCGCCAGCTGGTCGCGCCATTGCGCCGACCGCTCGGCGACATCGAGCGCGGCAAGGCGGGCGGCGGGCATCAGATCGGCATAGGCTTCCCGCCAGGCCGCGACATGCACTTCCCCGATCCTTCCGCTGTCGGCCAATCGCGCCGGGCGGACGATCAGACTGTTCATGCCGCCGGCGGTTCCCACAGCTCGATTGCATTGCCGTCGGGATCGTGGATGCGCGCGAAGCGGCCGGTTTCGGGCGCGTCCCATTCCGGATTGGTGATGACGTCGATGCCGGCGGCGCGCAGGCGATCGAGCAGCCTGTCGATTTCCGACACGCGCAGATTGAGCATCCACTGCTTGTCGGCGGCGAAATAGTCGGTCGATTCCTTGAACGGCGCGAATACTGTGGGTCCGCCCTGGGTCCACCAGGTCCATTCGTCGACGGGGCCTGAATCGGCCGAACAGCCGGCGCCCACGCCCAGATGCTCGCGATACCAGGCCGATAGCCCGTCAGGATCCTTCGCGCGGAAAAACAGGCCGCCTATTCCAAGCACCGGCATGAATCGTCCCTCCCCGTCGATTTTCCGAGGCTAGCATGCCGTAGCGTCAATGTCACAACGTCCAGAGACTGTTGCAAAAACGCCGCATTTCCCGGCAAAATCCCCTGCATCGGGTGGAAGTTGCGGCGCCGTCACGGTAGATTCCGCGATACTCAAAACAGAAATCTCGGTTGGGGAGGTTGATGATGAAACGAGCCGATTGGCTGATCGGTGCTGCCTGTCTCGCACTCGCAGGCCCCGCTTTTGCCCAGGATACGCAAAGCGCGTCGCCGCAGGCGGCGCCCGCCGCCGAAGAGACCGGCAATGCAGGCGACATCATTGTGACGGCCACGCGCCGCGCCGAGGCGCTGTCGGACGTGCCGATCGCCGTTTCCGCGGTTTCCGCGGAATCGCTGCAAAACTCAGGCGCCAACGACATCCGCCAGCTGAACCAGCTGGCGCCTTCACTGCTGGTCTCCTCGACCGGCTCCGAAGCGAACGGCTCGGCGCGTATCCGCGGCATCGGCACGGTCGGCGACAATCCCGGCCTCGAAAGCTCAGTCGCGGTGTTCATCGACGGCGTCTATCGCTCGCGTTCGGGCATCGGTCTCAACGAGCTGGGCGAGATCGACCGGGTCGAGGTTCTGCGCGGTCCGCAGGGCACTTTGTTCGGCCGCAACGCTTCGGCCGGCCTCATCCATATCATCACCAAGAAGCCGAGCTTCGATTTCGGCGGCTATGGCGAGATCAATTACGGCAATTACGATTATATCCGCGCGGCCGGCGCGATCACCGGGCCGATCACCGAGCAGCTCGCCGCCCGGCTGGACGCCGTTTATGTGAAGCGCGACGGCTTCTATCATGACGTCACCAACAATACCGACGTCAATGATCGCAACCGCTACTTCCTGCGCGGGCAGCTTCTCTACGAACCCAGCGAGGATCTGACCGTCCGCCTGATCGGCGATTATACACACCGCGACGAGAAATGCTGCGGCGCCGTCTATATCGACCAGACCGTCGATCCGGCGAACCGCAACCTGCTCGATCCGACCAAGAACACGATCATCCAGGCGCTGCTCGGCCTCGGCCAGCCCGCCGCGTCGTTCAGCAACCCCTTCTCGCGCAATATCTATCCGTCCGCGGGGCGGACCTACAAAGGCATCACCAGGGATTGGGGCGTCTCCGGCGAGGTCAACTGGAACCTTGGCGGCGCGAACCTGACCTCGATCACCGCCTATCGCGACTATAAGTCGAACCAGGGATCGGACACCGACTATTCGGCGGTCGACATCCTGTACCGCGCGCCAGGCAGCAGTGCCTATCAGCGCGAGTTCCGCACGTTCAGCCAGGAGTTGCGGCTGCAGGGTTCGGCGTTCGGCGACAAGCTCGACTGGCTGGTCGGCGGCTATTTCGCGCACGAGAAGCTCGATCTGACCGACAACCTCAAGTTCGGTACCCAATATGGCCGCTTCGCGACCTGCCGTCTGGTCGGCGCTTTCGGCCTCAGCGCCTTCCTGAGTCCGACGAGCACGAGCTGCATCTCGCCCACAGGCCGTGCGTTCCTGTCTGGACCGACAAGCCCGTTCGGCGCGGGCGCGCCTGTCGTCCTAGCCGGCTTCGACCGGCTCGACAGCGTCAACAATGTCGGCGACAACGACGCGCTCTATCGCCAGCGTGACACCAATTACGCCTTCTTCACGCACAATATCATTCACGTGCTGGAGAATGTCGATCTGACCGTGGGCGCGCGTTACACGCACGACCGGAAGAAATTCTCGGCCGCTTTCAACAACACCAACACGGCCTGCGCGGCACAACAGGCGGCGCTGACGCCGTTCCTGTCGACCGCGCTGGGCACGGCAGCCGGCGCGCTGATCAATCTGACCTGCCAGGGCAATTCGTCTTCGGCGCTGACCGGCCAGACCCTGTCCGACCGGCGCGGCGAGAGCGAGTTCACGGGCACTGCCGTGCTGTCCTGGAAGCCCTCACCCGACTGGCTGCTCTACGCCAGCTATTCGCGCGGCTATAAAGCGGGCGGTTTCAATCTCGACCGCTCGGCGCTGAAGCTGCCGACGACGCCGTTCCCGGCCAATCTCAACAGCCTGGTCGGCAACCTGCAGTTCGATCAGGAAACCAACGACGCCTATGAAATCGGCTTCAAATATGCGAGCCGGATGTTCTCGCTGAACGTCGCCGCTTTCCACCAGCGTTTCTCGAACTTCCAGCTGAACACGTTCAACGGCTCGGTCTTCCTGGTCCAGAACGTCAATGGCTGCGCGAACAATCTGGCGGGTGCCGATAAAGATACCAGCGCCACGACCGGCTCCTGCCCGGCCGACAAGATTGGTCCGGGCGTGCTTTCGAGCGGCCTGGAGATCGAAAGCTCTCTCCGGCCGGCGCGCGACCTTACGATCGGTGCGGGGATCACCCTGACCAATACGCGCTACCGGAGCAATCTGGTCGGCAACGACACCGGCGTGCCGCTCGACCCCGCCCTGCGCCTCCTGCCGGGAAGCAAGCTTTCCAACGCCCCGGCCGTCGTGGCGACGGGCTCAATCGCCTGGACACCTCCGATCGGCGACACCGGGCTCACTGGTCTCGTCTATTTCGATACCCGTGTGACCAGCGACTACAACACCGGGTCGGACCTGTTCCCGCAAAAGCAGCAGGACGGCTTCGCGCTGGTCAATGGCCGCATCGGCATCCGCGGGCCGCGCGAGCGCTGGGCGCTGGAAGTGTGGGCGCAAAACCTGTTCAAGCAGAAATATACGCAGGTGGCGTTCAACTCGCCGTTCCAGGCGGGCGCGTCCAACCCGGCCGTCTTCCCGGCCGCGCAATATCCGGGCGGCACGCAAATCTTCTCGGCTTTCCTCGCGGAGCCGCGGACCTACGGCCTGACCTTGCGCACGCGCTTCTGAGCCGAAGCTTCCGGCCCGGACGCCGGCGGCTGCAGGTTCAGGTGTTTCAAGGCCCCTCCCGGAAACGGGAGGGGCTTTTTGCGATTTTGCCGCTCGCCACCGGCGCCGCCGTCCGGGAAAGTTACCAATCCACAACTTTACGAAGGCGGCCCAATTCCGGAAGCGTCGCGATGATCGTCAAAGCCGGCAGCCGCGCCGGCCTTTGCCCATTAATCGACCCGGGGGGCAGGAGACGAACCATGCGGATGCGCAACCTGTTCGCTGCCGGCATCGCCATTCTGGCTGCCGCTTGTGGCGGCGGGGGATCGGGATCCATGCCGATCACCGTCAATCCGGCGCCGACACCCGTGCCTTCGCCGAGTCCGACTCCGGCGCCAACGCCAGGCCCGAAGCCTATCCAGCCCACCGTCGTCTCGGAATTCTCGTTCGCGAACGATCTGAACGGCTTCCAGGCGGGGTTTGCCGACTATACGCCGGGCCAGGAAGCGGCCATTGCCTTCAATGCAGCGCTCGAACGACTGCCGAGCCCGCTTTCCACGCGGTTCGGCTATGGCGTGTCGGCGGCCAACCCGTCGAACGACGTCTTCACCTACATCTGGAAGCTGGTGACCGGCCTGGCGCCGGCCACCGAATATCACGTGACCCTCACCGTTCATTTCGCGACCAACGCGCCGCCCGGTTGCCCCGGCGGTCCCGGCGAGAACGTGACGGTCAAGGCAGGCGCCATCGCCGCCGCCCCGGCGAACGTCACCCGGAATGGCCGCGTCACCGTCAATTTCGACAAGGGCGATCAGGCCCAGGGCGGCGCCAGCCTGGCCGTGCTCGGCAATTTTGCTCAAACCACTGCGGCAGGAACCTGCGCCGCGCCGCTATATGCCGAACGCACCCTGATGAGCACGGGCAACGGGACCATGATCACCAGCGACACGAACGGTCAGGCATGGATCGTGATCGGGCTCGATTCAGCCTATGCGGGCACTACCAAAGTCTATTTCCTGGACGGTTCCGCCACCTTCTCACCAGTGACCAGCTAGGCCGCGGCTTTCACGGCCGCCGTACCCTCGGCGGCTTCCAGCAGGCGCTTTTCCAGCGCTTTCAGGCGCGCAGGCGCTGTGATTTTGCCGCCGAGCAGGTCGGTCAGATAGAAAGTATCGACCGCGCGTTCGCCATAGGTGGCGATGTGGGCGGAATGGATCGTGACCTTGGACTGGAACAGCGCGAAGGCCAGCGCGTAGAGCAGCGCCGGGCGGTCGCGGGCGTTGACTTCGATCACCGTGAAACGGTTCGAAGCGCGGTTGTCGATCAGCACATTGGGCGCGATCGGGAAGGCGTCGGCGCGCGGGCGCGGCAGCGGCTTGGCGGCCAGGCGCTCGGTGAGGCGCGAGCGATTGGTCAGTGCTTCCTCGATCGTCTGCTTCAGCCGCGTGAGTCGCCCGCTTTCGTCGAAAGGCCGGCCGAACGGATCCTGGACCAGGAAATTGTCGAGCGCCATGCCGTCGCGGGTGGTGTGGATGCGCGCGTCGATGATGCTGCCGCCGGCCAGATGGATCGCGCCCGCGACCCGGTAGAACAGGCCGGGGTGATCGGCGGCATAGACGCTGACCAACGTCGCGCCGCGCTCCGCGTCCACCGAAGCCTCGATCGACAGCGCCGCGTCGCCCGCCTGCCGGATCATCGCCGCATTGGCGCCCAGCGCATCGAGCGGCTCCGCAATCCAATAGGATTCGGGCATGCGCCGGGCATAGGCGGCGAACGTCTTTGCGTTCCAGTCAAGCCGGGCGGCGAGCTCGGCCTGTTTGGCCTCGATCCGTTCCTTGCGGCCGGTCTGTTTGTGGCCGAGGCGCAGCACTTCCTCCGCCCCGTCATACAGGTCGGCGAGCAATTGCCGCTTCCATCCATTCCACACGCCCGGCCCCACCGCGCGGATGTCGACGATCGTCAGCATCAGCAGCAGCTTCAGCCGTTCCGGACTCTGCACCGCCTCGGCGAAATCGAGGATCGTCTTGAAATCGCTGAGGTCGCGCTTGAAGGCGGTGGCCGACATCAGCAAATGATAGCGGACCAGCCAGGCGACGGTCTCGGTCTCCGCCGGGCTGAGGCCGAGGCGCGGGCAGAGCTGCAGCGCGATCCCGGCACCGATCACGCTGTGATCGCCGCCGCGCCCCTTGGCGATATCGTGCAGCAGCACCGCGACATAGAGCGTCCGCCGGGAAACGATCTGGCGCGTGAGCGCGGTCGCGATCGGATGATCCTGTTTCAGCGCGCCGCTTTCGATCTTCGCCAGCAGCCCGATCGCGCGGATCGTATGCTCGTCGACCGTGTAGTGGTGGTACATGTCGAACTGAGTCTGCGCGACGACGCGGCCGAAATCGGGCACGAAGCGGCCGAACACGCCCGCCTCATTCATCCAGCGCAGCACGGTTTCGGGGTCGCGGGGAGAGCTCAGCACCTCCAGGAACAAGGCATTGGCCTTGGGATCACGGCGGATAGAGGCGTCGATCAGCCGCGCGTCGCGGCGGGCGGCGCGGACGGCGGAGGGGTGCAGCTCCAGCCCGTGCCGGTCGGCCAAAGCGAACATCTCGATCAGCCGCACCGGATCCTGTTTGAGGAAATCGTCGGCGGGGAGCGCGAGGCGGCCGCGCACCAGACGGAAGCCGTTCAGTTTCCGGGGACGCCGGGGAATGGCGGCGAGGGTGAAGCGGCTACCGGGCCGCGCGAATTGCTCGTCCAGGTGCGCGAGGAACAGGCCGGTCAGATCGCCGACGGTTTTCGCCTGCAGGAAATAATAGTGCATGAAGCGCTCGACCGCCGATTTGCCGGGGCGGTTAGCGTAATGCATGCGCTCGGCGATCTCGCGCTGATAGTCGAAGGTCAGCCGTTCCTCGGCGCGGCCGGCGATCATGTGCAGATGGCAGCGCACCGCCCACAAGAAATTCTCGGCGCGCTGGAACTGGTAGAGCTCGTCCGGGGTCAGCAGCCCGGCATCGACCAGGCCCGCGACCGAATCCACGCGGTGAACATATTTGCCGATCCAGAACAGGGTGTGGAGGTCGCGCAGGCCCCCTTTTCCTTCCTTGACGTTCGGTTCGACCACATAGCGGCTGTCGCCCATGCGCTGGTGGCGCTCATTGCGCTCGGCCAGCTTCTCGGTCACGAACGCCTTGTCGGTGCCGGCGGCGACTTCGCGGCGGAAGCGCACCGCACCCTCGTCGTTCAGCGCTTCGTCGCCCCAGATGAAGCGCGATTCCAGCAAGGCGGTGCGCACGGTAAGATCACTCTTCGCCATCCGCACCATTTCGTCGAGCGAACGGCTGGAATGGCCGACCTTCAGCCCCAGATCCCACAGCGTGTAGAGCATCGATTCGATCACCTGCTCCACCCAGCCCGTCTGCTTCCAGGGCGTGAGGAACATGATGTCGACGTCCGAATAGGGCGCCATTTCGCCGCGGCCATAGCCGCCGACGCCCAGCAGCGCGATGCGTTCGCCCGCAGTCGGGTTGCTGATCGGATAGAGGCGCTGGGTGGTGAAATCGAAAGTCACGCGCAGGATCTGGTCGATGAGGAAGGCCTGGGCGCCGGCGGCCTCGAGCCCGCGTGACGGATTCTCGCAGAGGCGGCGGGCGATTTCGGCGCGGCCGGCGTCAAGCGCGTCCTTCAGCAGCGCCACCATCCGCTGGCGGAGCATCGGGCCGTCGCCCTCGAGCGCGTCCACAGCATCGGCCAGCACCCGGCGATCAATGATCGCGCGGCGATGAGGAACGGAGTCGATGCGGCTGGCCATGCCCGCTACATAGGGCGCTCAAACAAAAAGGGGGAGTTGTGAACGCGCATCCGCTCGACCGGCCGGTCTGGAACGCCTTGACGACGCGGCAGACGGGGCTGGGTTTAGGCGATGCACGCGCGCGGCGCTTCCGGCTCGAGATCAACCTGTTCGTCGCGGCGGCCGATCCATCGGCGGAGAATATCGCCGCAGCTTCGGCGCTGGTTGGCGATCAAGGTGTGGCGATGGTCGAGCGCGAGGCCTTTCCGGTGCCGCCGGGCCTGGCAGTCGAGCGTGAGGGGCCGCTGGACCAGATGGTCGCGACTGAACGGCAGCAAGCACCGGAAGGCTTCGCGCCGCTTGTGCTGGGCGACGCCGACGCGGCGGAGATGCTGGCGCTGGCGACGTTGACCGCGCCCGGACCCTTTTATGCCGAGACCCGCGCGATGGGCCATTTCGTCGGCGTGCGCGAAGGCAACCGGCTTGTGGCGATGGCGGGCGAGCGGCTCAAGATGCCGGGCTTCACCGAAATCACCGCCGTCTGCACGCATCCGGACTTTCGCGGGCGGGGCTATGCGAAGCGGCTGATCCAGCACCAGCTCGCGCGGATTCAGGCGCAGGGCGAGGCGGGATTCCTGCACAGCTATCCCGATAATGCGGGCGCGATCGCGCTATACGAAAGCCTGGGCTTCCGGCTGCGTGCGAAGATGGACCTGAAATTCCTGGTCCGGGTCTGATCAGGCGAAGCGGTCCCTGAGCGCGAGCATCGCCAGCGCCGCCTTGGCCGCCTCGCCGCCTTTGTCCTTCTCGGCACGGCGGGCGCGGGCGAGGGCCTGGGCCTCGTTCTCGACGGTCAGGATGCCGTTGCCGATCGCGAGGCCGTCGAGCGTCAGCGCCATGATGCCGCGTGCACTTTCGTTGGAGACGATCTCGAAATGATAGGTCTCGCCGCGGATCACCACCCCCAGCGCCACGAACGCATCATAGCGGCTGCTCTCCGCCGCCATTGCGATCGCCGCCGGTATTTCGAGCGCGCCCGGGACGGTGATCGTCTCGTGGCTATGCCCGGCAGCCTCGACGGCGGTACGGACGCCGTCCAGCAGCAGATCGTTCAGATGGTCGTAGAAGCGCGCTTCGACGATGAGAATTTTAGCCATTATTCACCTTTCCATCACCGTCATTGCGAGGAGCGTAGCGACGCAGCAATCCTGCGGACGCCGCTGCTCTGGATTGCTTCGCTACGCTCGCAATGACGCGAACGTCATTCGCCACCCGTGCCCGGGATCGGCCGCTCGCCCACGACGGACAGGCCATAGCCTTCCAGGCCGATCAGCGTGTGGTGGGTGTTGGTGAGCAGGATCATGTCGTGGACGCCGAGTTCGGTCAGGATCTGGGCGCCGATGCCGTAATCGCGCAGTTCCTCGACTTGCGGGTCGCCGGCGCCCTTGCCCTCCGCGCGCAGCTGCATGAAGCGGCTGACAATGCCCTGCATCGGTCGGTTGATGACGACGATGACGCCGCTGCCTTCCTCGCCGATCAGTTCCATCGACCGGGAGAGCAGGCCGGACCGTTGATTTTCCTCGCCGAACACATCGACGAACATCGACATGGTGTGCATGCGGACCAGCGTGGGCCTGGCAGGATCGACGCGCCCTTTCTGCAGCGCGATCAGCTCGTCGCCGGTCACTTTGTTGCGGAACGTGATGGCCTTCCAGTCGCCGCCCAAGCGGCTGTGGAAATTCATCTCCGCCGCGCGCTCGACCAGATGATCATTCCGCCGTCTGTAAGCGATGAGGTCGCGGATGGTGCCGATCTTGAGATTGTGGAGCTGGGCGAAGGCGACGAGATCGTCCAGCCGCGCCATGGTCCCGTCGTCCTTCATGATCTCGCAGATCACGCCGGACGGGTTGAGCCCGGCCAGCCGCGACACATCGACCGCCGCCTCGGTGTGGCCGGCGCGCACCAGCACGCCGCCGTCGCGCGCGACCAGCGGAAACACATGGCCCGGCGTCACGATATCGTCCGCGCCCTTGCTGCCGTCGATCGCGACCGAAACGGTGCGCGCCCGGTCGGCGGCGCTGATGCCGGTGGTGACGCCCTCCCGCGCCTCGATCGACACCGTGAACGCCGTCTCGTGCCTTGTGCCGTTGTTGCGGCTCATCAGATTGAG
>JAFEEY010000067.1 GCA_018240865.1 Pseudomonadota bacterium
CTTCAGATCGTTGGTGCGATTGACCGAATTCGGCCCGGCGAGGAAGGCTTGTGGAAACGGGTTCGGCACGACCTTGATGAAGCCATCGCGGCGCTGGACGGAGCCCGAGAGCTTCGCCGAGAAAATACCCATTTGCGGCAGGTCGACGACTGCCTTGGCGCGCCAATAATTGAAATTGCCGTAGCTGACCTCGGCCGATCCGCCGAATTCGCCGCTTGGCTTCTTGGTGACAAGATTGATCGCGCCGGCCAGCGTGTTGCGGCCATAGAGCGTGCCCTGCGGACCGCGCAGCACCTCGACGCGCTCCAGATCGGCGACGTCGAAGATCGAACCCTGCGCCTTGGCGATATAGACGCCATCCAGATACAGGCCGACCGCCGGCTCCCAGGTGATCGCCGGGTTGATCGTGACCGATCCGCGAATGGCGATCTGGCTGATCGTCTTGTTCGAGGGCGCACGCTCGATCTTGAGGTTGGGCGAGATCGAACCCAGCCGGTCGATCGAGCTGATATCGCGCGATTCAAGATATTGGCTCGACACAGCGGAGATCGCGATCGGCACGTCCTGAACATTCTCGGCGCGCTTCTGGGCAGTGACGATGATGTCACCGATGCCCGCACTTTCGCTGCCGTCATCGGCGGCCGCCTGTTGAGCCGCAGCCGGCTGTGCGTCCTGCGCGAAGACGGGCGGGGCGCCCAGCGCCGCGATCAGGGCGAATAGGCTGGCGCTCGAAGCGTGAATGCGCTGTCTCATCATAGTCTCCCCAAGGTTTCAGGCCGCGACGGCGGCGGTAAGCGAATTGGCGTGATCGTGGCGGCCGCGCCCGAAGAAGCGATCCAGCGCATCGGTGTCGGCATTTTCAAAGGCGCGGACATCGGCGGGCAGCAGCGCGTCGATCGCCGCGGTGGCGCGTACAGTCGCCGGCCGCTCGGCGACCCGGTCGAACCAGCGGTGCAGATTGGGCAGTGCGGCCCAGGCGCCTTTCTCCGCGAATAGGGGAAAGAGCGCGTTTCCGGTGCGCACGCCCGGCCATTGCGCCATATCGGCAAGACCGAATTCGTCGCCCGCCAGCCAAGCCGAGCCACTCAGCCGGTCATCCAGAATTCGCAGCAATCGCGCGACTTCGCTTTCATAACGGCGCAGCGAATAGGTTTCGGCCGGCGCATAGCGAAAGAAATGGACATATTGCCCGAACATCGGCCCGACCGAAGACGCCTGGAACATCAGCCATTGCAGCGCTGTAGAGCGGGCAAGGGGGGCGGCGGGCAGGAACCGGCCGGTTTTTTCCGCGAGATAGAGCAGGGCCGCGGCGCTTTCGAACACGGCGAACGGTTGCGGCTGGTCGTGATCGACCAGCACCGGCACCTTGGCAGTCGGGTTCAGCGCGAGAAACTCCGGCGCATGCTGTTCACCCGCGAACACGTCAACATGGCGCAGCCGATATGCGAGCCCGCATTCCTCGAGCATGAGGGCGAGCTTCAACACATTGGGGCTGGTCATGCCGACGAGTTCGATCACGCCGCCTTGCTCCCCAGCAGATGGAAAGTGAGGGCGGGGTTCGGATCGTTGAAGACGCGCTCGTAAATGCGGGTGTAGGTCGCGCGCTGAATCTTCCAGCCGTCGCTTTCCCGGACATAATGGTCCCGGTACGTGGCGGCGCCGATCGTCGTCAGATTATTCTCTCGCAGGTTCAGCGCATAGTCGATCAGCCGCCATTCGCCGTGCGCGGTGCCGTCGCTGTGGACGTCGATGATCGGATGATGAACGGTGTGGCAGGCGACGAACTCGCTGTTGAACGCCGCGGCCAGCGCTTTCAGGATCGCGTCGCGCCCCTGCGCCTGGAAATGATAGCTGCCGCCTTGATAGTCGATCGACGCATCTTCGGTGAACAGCGACTCCAGCAGCGGGATGTCGCAGGTGTCGATGCCGCGGCAATAGAGATATTTGACGCGCTTGATCCGTTCGATCGCGTCGAAATCGAAGCTCATGCCGCTTCCGCCTTGCGCGCGGCATGCATGGCTTCGGCGCGTGCTTTCAGCGCCTGGGCGGTGTCGTCGAACGCGCGCTTCACCCAGGGGCCGCAAAACCGCATCACATGAATGCCGTTGTCGCCGAGGAAAGTGTCGGTTGAGTGATAGGCGCAGCGATCTGGCCCCAGCGCCTCGATGATCTGGTCCCGCCGTGCCGGATACGGCCAAGCATCATCATGCGGCAGCTGCCACGACAGCAATTTTTCCGGCTCGAACGCGCAGACATATTCGCAATTGGGAAAAGTCTCGTCGGGCGCGGTATAGCTCTTCAGCACCATGTTGACCGGTGCGCCCATCTCCAGGGTCGATTCGGCGGCAATGCAGAAGGGATTCCAGGCGCTGTAACGGGGCAGGTCGGTCAGGATTTCCCAGACCAAAGATGCCGGCGCGTCGATCTCAACCCGTTCTGAACGCACGACGGCATCCGGATTGAACCAGGTGAGGGAATCTTCGCCTTCGCGCATAACCACTCCTTCCGCTGCGCATTTCGCGGGCGAACCCGGACGATGCATCTTCTTTGCGCAGAAATGTGGCTCGAATGGCTGTGCTGCGTCAAGCTTTCAATACGCATTTCGCGGCATTTTGGGTCGATTAATGCGCGTCTGCGGAGATGTGATGCGTTTTTCACACACAAGACGTTGGTCACCCAGTCAACGGCTTGACCTCGAACTGGCTGGTCGGAATGCAGTCGATCCGATCGAAGTCGATGAAGCGCGCGCACGTCTCCATCATCCGCTGCTGGTTCGCCGCGAGCTTTGCGGGATCGCCAGGCGCATCGAAATAGACCGCTTCGTCGGTCAGCGCCGCATAGGGAAAGCATTCTTCGATGATCGCAGCATAGTCTGGCGCGCCGTAGGTGAGGGGCCGGACGACCAGATTCTGCACATATTCGAAATTGCTCTGCGTCTCGACCGCGACCGGCGTCTGGTCGTGCCGCCAGATCTGCAGCCAGGCATTCCAGCTCAGCCGCGGCGGCAGGCCGAGAAAGACCATCTGCGAAAAGCCCTGGGTCCGTTCCCCGGCGCGGGGCGGGTGCAACGTGTTGGGAAGCGCTGTCGATTCGCAGACCAGCCAGGCGGCGTAGCGCGGTGCAAGCTCGGCGATGATCGCGTCCACCGGCGCGCGGGCCGGATCGTTGGCGCTGTCCACCCAGAGCTGGATCACGGCGTCCATCTGCGGATTCGTGGCGGCCATCCGCGGCGAATTGCCGCCGGCGACTTCGGCATCCTGCACATTGACCCGCACGGCCTTGGCCAGCACGGCGAGGCGGGGTGCGATCTCGCTGCGCAGGCGGTTGTTGAACATTTCCCGTTCCGTCGCGGGATCCCGCCACAGCGCGTAGACGATCTTTTCCAATGGCCTGCTCCCTAAGCGGCGAAATCGAACTCCGGTCCGGCGCTGATGCCGTCCCATGTGCGCGCTGCTGCCACTCCGGCTGTGAAGCCTTCCACAGTGGCCGGCGTCGCCTCGATCAGCTCAAGCAGGATCGCGGGATCGTCGGGTGCTTGCAGATAAGCGACGCGCGTCGCACCACCGCCGGCTTCCGCCTCGAGCAGCGTCTCAAGCCCGCCTTTCACCGCCTGCTCCCTGGCCGCGGCGACATCGTCGACCAGCCAGGCGATGTGGTGCATGCCGACGCGCACGCGCCCGGCCTCGTCGTGATAAGGGGAAGGGCCGGAACCGTGCGGGCGGATGATCTCGATCTGGAGCTCGTCCTGATAGGACAGCGCCACATCCATCATCACCTGCACCGGCGCGCCCTTGTACGTGCCGAGCAGAGCGACGTTGCGATAGACGGTCCAAGGGCCGATCCCGGCGAGGCGCCGCCATTGTCCGGTGGCGGCCTCAAGGTCTTCGGTCAGCCAGGCGACTTGCCGGACGGGGCCAAGCGTGGCGACCAGCCCGTCACGCGACATAGTCGGCCTCCGTCGCGTCAAGGATTGCACGGGCGCGGGCGGCGACAGCGATCTCGCGGCCCATCTGTTCAAGCATACCAGCGATCTTCGCATCGCTGCATTCGCCGGCCGCGTCGAACATCGGCTCGGCAGTGTTGATCGCGACGCCCATCGGCGTGTTCCAGCCGCGCAATGCATGGACGATGTTGCGCAGCGCGGTCAGCGTGCCGACCGCGCCCTGCCAGCCCGCGCCGGTGGCGATGCTGCCCACCGGCCGCCCGTGGAAATAGGGCATCGGATCGCGGCTCATATCCTCGGTATAATCCAGCGCGTTCTTGACCAGACCGGAGATGCTGCCGTGATAACCGGGCGAGCCGATAATGATGCCGTCGGCGCGGCGCAGCGCTGCGATCATGGCGCGCGCGGTATCGCAGCGATCGGCGACCGACGGGTTGAACAGCGGCATATCGAGTGCGGCGCCGGCGATCAGCAGCGTCTCGGCCCCGGCGGAAGCGGCACCGCGCAGCGCCAGACGCAATGCCTTCTCGGTCGAGGAATCGGGCTTCAGCGTGCCGCCCAGCGCGACGACGAAAGGAGGGGAATCGGTTGTCATCAGGCTACGAACTCTCCGCTGATCGTCGCTTCCAGGGTATCAAGGTAATCCCAGCCTTCGCGCGCCAAATCCTCCAAACGGACCAGCTGGACGGCGACTTCGGGTGGCGTCTCGGTCTTGATCAGGCGGAGACTCATGCCGCCGCGCACATGCCCCCAGGTCGGCACCCAATTGCCGCCCTCCAGCGGCCGCCGCGCGGCGACGACGATACGCACCGATCCGTCCGGCTCATAGTGCGCGCCAAGCTTGTTCACATAGCCGAGGCCGTCTTCATAGCAGTCGAGATTCTCCTGCCACATCGAGCAGAGCTGGAAGATCCAGGTCTCGGTCTCCGGCGGCGTAAAGCGGAGGACGAGCGCCTCGTCCGGTTCGATCCGCCAGGTGCCGAAGGCGTGATGCCGGTCCGCGACGCCGCCGTTGGACAGATAGAGGTTGCGGGAGAAGCGGATCTGGTTGGGCAGGTCCGCCAGCCGTTCCTGCCACCAGGCACGGACCAGCTCGACATAGCCGAGCACTTCGTTCCCGGCCTTGGCCAACCCGCTGGACACATCGGCGGCCGTGATCGGTTCGGGGCTGACCCCGTCGAGCCGCTCGATCGTCATGAGCGGATCGCGCTCGTTGGCGCGGTCGAGATGGACGATGCGGATCAGGAGGCCGCAGCTGTCCGGCGTCAGCGGCAGCCAGTTGCGCGGCCGCGCCGGCCCGCCGACGAACACCTCAAAATTGCCGTCCGCGTCAAAGTCGATCGCGTCGCTTTGCAGGAAGCCGGTGGTGTTGAGCCGGGTGACGTCAAAATCCTTGAGCGCGGCAAAGCCTTCGTCCGCCCAGTCGTGCGCGGCATGATCGGCCGGGATCGGCGCGCTCCAGGCCGCCATCACGAAATAGGGCACGGTACCGCGATTGCCGGTAATGCGATATTCGCGGGCTTCGTCGAACTCGCAGAGCAGATGATCCTGGTCCGGGCTCTGGAAATTGATCGTCGAGCGCCAGGGGACGTCGCGCAGGCGCGGGCGCGTCGGTTCGCAATTCTCGAGGAAGCGTTCGCAGCCATTGCGGGTCAGGCGGGTCAGGAAGCGGTAAAACTCCGCGCGATCCTGCGCATCAGGCTCATCGCCGAAACGGTCGATCGCGCGGCCGGCGAGCTTTAGTTGCTCGCAGAAGTCTTCCCAGGCCTGGCCTGAAAGCAGGCGTTGCTCCGCGCTCATATTGACTCTCCGAACGTGACGAGGACTTTCGCCGCGCGCTCGGTATCGGCGGCGGCGGCGAAGGCTTCGGTGAAACTGCGGAAATCGAACCGGTGGCTGACCAGCGCACTGGTGTCGATCGCACCGCTCGCGAGGATGTCGACCACCTCGGCGAATTCGGTCGGATAGGCCATGGCGGTGGTGAGCTCCATCTCCTTCGCCAGCGCCATCGCGAAATCGACGGGCACCGGATGATGGTGCACCGCGATCACGGTCAGGTGCGCATGGAAGCGGGCGTTGGCGAGCACCGCCGGAATCACGGGCGGCGCGCCGGAGACTTCGATGAACTGGTCGGTGCCGACCACTTTCATGCCGTAAAGCTTGCTCGTGCCATGCTCGGCGGCGATCACGTCCCAGATGTCGCCGTCGTCCGGATTGAGCGTGACGCGCGCGCCGAGGGCGCGGGCGCGATCGAGGCGGCCGTTCGAGCGGTCGACGGCGATGATGTCGGTCAGCCCCTTGTGGCGCAGCATCGCGACGACGCCCAGGCCGATCGGCCCGGCCCCGAACACCACGGCTTTCTCGCCCGGCTTCGCGCCTGAGCGATAGACGCCGTGAAGCGCCACCGACAGCGGCTCGACCAGCGCCGCGGTTTCGAAATCGAGGCTGTCGGGGATCGGATAGATCATGGGCTGCGAAGAGATATCGCGAACCAGGATCAGTGGGGCGAAGGCGCCCGGGCCGCCGCTGCCGATATAGTTGGTCGGCGTGGTCGGATCGACGACGACACGCTGGCCCGGCCGCACATCGCTGACGCTGCTGCCGACCGCTTCGACCGTGCCGGAGAATTCGTGGCCGAGCGGGACGGGCGCGCCAGTGCCGCCGACCGGCAGCCCTCCCGCCTTCGCATAGCCGAGGTCGGTCCCGCAGATGCCGCACGCGGCGACGCGCACGACGATATCGTCGGGGCCGGGCATCGGGGTTTCGATCTGGTCGATCCGCACATCGTTCGGGCCATGCACGGCCACGCTGGGCATCATCGCGGTCACAGTTTTTCCTCCGCCACCGGAAAGGCATCGAAATAGAAGGCGAAACGCTTGCGCAGATCAGCGATATCGACGCCGAAATCGCCGGCGAGGTCGTAGATCACCTTGCCGTGCATCGCGCGCGGATGCGCCGCCAGATAGGCGTCGATCGCGGTCCGCGCGTCCGGCGTCCGCTCCAGATCGGCGAGCCCGTAGATGCGGTCCAGCGTCCCGTCCTGGTCGGCCATGTAGCGGTCGAAATAGACGTCGAGCGATTGCTGCGGCTTCCAGAGCGCCCGGTCGCGCACGCAACGCCTCAGCAGCGTCTCGATCCGGTCGATCCAGTAACGCGCGGTAGCGGGCGGGTCTGTCTCGGTGCGGCGCAACCGGTCCCCGTAAGCGATCATCGTCACCGCCGACTGGATCACCGCCAGCGGATCGCGGTGGGTGATGACCAAGGTGGCGTCGGGAAAGACGGTCTTGAGCGGCCCGAGCTGTTCCATATGCTGCGGCGATTTCAGCACCCAGCGGCGCGGCCCGCGCAGCCAGGTCAGCAGCTGCAGGACTTTCTTGCCATAGGCGTAGTGCGGCGTCTGATCGTGCGTCAGATAATAGTCGCGCCAGCTGTAAGGACGGCTCAGCCATTCCAGTTCGTAAGAAGCGAAGTCGATCTTCTGGAGCTCGATTTCCTCATGCGTGTGATCCGGCGCCATGCCGTGCATGGCCTGCATGTGCGGCAGCGCTTCCTCGAAAGCGCCCCAGAATTGCTTTGTCTGCAGGAAGCGCGGATCCTTGGACCGCTCCTCCGGAATCGGGCCGTCGGGCACCGGCTGCATCGATTCCCAGAGCGGCATCGAGTTGAGGCGCGGGTCCGCCGAAAGGATGTTGACCAGATGGGTCGTGCCGGACCGGGGGAGCCCGGCGATGATGATCGGCCGCTCTACCTCAATATCGAGAATCTCCGGATGCCGCCGGATCATATCCTCGATCTTCAGCCGGTTGATTGCCAGCCGGATGAAATCGTTGAACAGCGATGCGCGTCCCCAGGGGTTCAACCCGGTGTCCGCGTTCACCGACTCGCACCAGATGCCGAGCCGGATGGCGAAATCCGATGCACCGAAATCATCGAGCCCTGTTGCTGCCTTGGCGGCGTCGATCACCGCGTTGACCGTCAGTCGCTCCGGCGGCCGGGCGCCCGCGATCATATCCCGCAGAAGTGGGGACAGGCGCGGATTGGCGAGGTCGTCGATGCGGATGGCAGGCGCGTCCACGAGCCTTATCCGACCACGCTGTAACCGCCATCGACCAGCAGCGTCTGGCCGGTGACGAAGGCGGCGGCGGGGCTGGTCAGGAACAGCACCGGCCCGGCCAGATCCTCGGGCTGGCCGAGCCTGCCCATCGGCGTGCGGGCGAGAGTCGGGGCGAGTACCTCCGGCATATGTTTGACGCCCGCCGTCATCTTGCTTTCGGTCAGGCCTGCCGCGACCGCGTTGGCGCGGATATTGTGCTTCGACCAGGCGACGGCGAGCGTCTTCATCAGCTGCACCAGCCCGGCCTTCGCCGCGCCATAGCCCGGCACCTGTTCTATCCCAAAATAGCTGGAGAGCGAGGCGATGCCGATGAAGGAGCCGCCGCCTTCGACAATGCTTGCCGAGAGCTTGTCGCGAAAAGCATGGGCGAGGCGATAGGCGCCGGTCAGATGCATGCGCACAGCGCGTTCGAATATGTCCGGTTCATATTCATCGAAGCCGATCGTCATTAGCGCGATGCCGGTCGAGTTGACGAGGATGTCGCAGCGTTCGCTCGTTTCGGCCAGCGCGGCGATGCTGTCCGTGCTTTCGATATCAAGCGGGCGATAGGCGCAGCCTTCGATCAAATCGCCATAGTCGCTCGCCGCAGCGCGCGTGCCGGTGATGGTGACGGTCGCGCCTGCATCCCGATAGGCGGCGGCGATCGCCGCGCCGATGCCCCCGCTGCCGCCCGCGACCAGCACCTCGGCACCGGCATAATCGAAACGCACGCCTTTCATCGTCTTGCCTCTCCACACTCGGCCCGGACGATGCCGCGCCGTTATTTTGTCTTCGCTTGTCCCGCCTGCCGCCCGGCCATGCGGCCGAAGAAGCTACCGTCGGCAAGGCTCATGCCTGAGCTGTAGCCATGGCCCCAGCGCGGCAGGCCGCAGGTGGCGCGGCCGGCGGCGTAGAGACCGGGGATGGGCTGGCCCGCACGGTCCAGCACTTCGCCGCTGGGCCGGGTATTGAGCCCGCCGAGCGTGAAAAATGAGAAATAGCTGGTGCGGAAATTGAGCTCGAGCGCGGCGAAGGGCGCCTGATCCAGAACTTTCAGCCATTCGGGCGCCTTATGGTAAATCGGATCGCGACCTTCCGCGGCGTAGCGATTGAAGGTCCGCACCGTCGTTGCCAGCGTTTCCTCGGGCATGCCAAGCTCCCGCTCGACTTCCTCCCAGCTGTCGCCGACGGCGGCGATCTCGATCCGGGCAAGGTCGAGCGGCCGCTCGAAGATCGCATTATCGACCAGCAGGAAGACGCGCTCGCCCGGCTGGTCGAACATCGTCCGGCTGACCCGGCCGTGATAGCAATCCTCATTGATGAAGCGCTGGCCGCGGTCGTTGACGAAAATGCCTTTCACCAGGCTTTCGGGAATGATCCACGGGCAGGTGGTGAAGAACTCGTCCATGTGGATCGCGTCGCCGCCTGCAGCCATGCCCATCATGATGCCAGAGCCGTTATCGTTCTCACCGATCGGATCGGAGGAGCGAAGTGCTTCCGGCGCGTAGCGGCGCACCATGTCGGCGTTCATACAGAAGCCGCCGGTCGTCAGGATCACGCCTTTCGCGGCGCGGACGAAATGCGGCTTGCCGTCGATGCGGACGACAAGGCCGGCGATCCTGCCGCCCTCCTCGACAAGGCTCAGCGCCCGCGCGTCGGTGCGCACATCGACGCCCAAGGCGCGGACGCGATTTTCGAGGATATCCATCAGCTTGCGGCCGCCGCCCCAGCCCATGAACTGGATGGTGTGGCCGCGCGGCGCGGGAGCTGCCGCTTCCTTGAACGGCCAGGCGGCTTCGCTGCCGGACCAGATCAGTGTGTCGTCTTCGGCAGGCTCGATGATCTTGCCCGGCAGGAAGCTGCCTTTGTAGGGAACGCCCTGATCCTTCAGCCATTGATAATGGCTGAGGCTCTCGCTGGCGTAGAGCTTGACCTTGGCGGCATCGGCGTCCGGCCCGCCAGCCATCATCAGATAGGCTTCCAGCGCTTCGGTCGAATCCTCGAACCCGGCGGCGCGCTGCGCATCGGTGCCGCCGCCGCCGCCGATATACATTTCGCCGCCCGATAGCGCCGACGCCCCGCCGCTGCCGGAGCCAGCCTCGAACAGCATGACCCTGGCCCCGGTTTGCGCGGCTTCGATCGCCGCGCAGGCCCCGGCGACGCCGAAGCCGATGATCGCGACGTCGGTTTCCAGATCCCAGCCCGGAACGTCACTCGCCGGTACAAGACGGTGCGGCGCGAACTCGCTCAAGCGGCGGCTCCGTCGCGCGCCTTCACCATATCGAGTGCGACAT
>JAFEEY010000068.1:0-14957 GCA_018240865.1 Pseudomonadota bacterium
AATGGTGCCGCTTGCGTGACTCGAACACGCGACCCCCGCATTACGAATGCGATGCTCTACCAACTGAGCTAAAGCGGCCCGAAGGCGAGGCGCGCGCTTATCAGCGGGTGCCGTGCCTTGCAAGCGCCACCTTTTGCCGTGCAGGTCTTTACGCCGCGTTAACCGTTCCGCCGGCAATATGACCGCCTCATTTTGGGTGTGGGGCAATGGACGGCACATACGGTCTCAACCGCGAGGATTATGACGACGATCAGGCCGGCGAAGCGCCGCCGCCGGTGATCGGCGGGCGCGAGCGCCGGATGCAGGTGCGCGCCTATGATTACTGGTCGTCGCTGCTGGACGGCCGTGCCTGCCCGCTCATCCAGGATCTCGATCCCGCCTCGATTGCCGATTTCGGGCCGCACAGCGTGCTGCTGGATTTCAGCCGCAGCATCGAAGACCCGACCATCGCCTATCTGGGCCGGGCGCTGCGCGACGAATGCGGCATGATCCAGGGTATCCGCACCGTTTCCGACGTGCCGCGAGGCTCCCTGCTTTCGCGCCTCACCGATCACTATCTGCAGATTCTCGCCAACTCCGCGCCGATTGGTTTTGAGGCCGAGTTCGTGAACAATGCCGGGCTGCCGACCATGTATCGCGGCATCCTGATGCCGTTCACGTCGGACGGCAATGCAATCGACTATGTCTATGGCGTGATCAACTGGAAGCACGGCGCGCCCGCTGCACTTTCGGACGAACTGGAGCGCCAGGTCGCCGATGTGCTGACCCTGGAGCCCCTGCCCGAACTGCTTGACCCGTTCGCCGCACAAACGCCCGAACCGGCGTTCGAGTCCGATGCCTCCCCTGCTGCGGCGGAAGTGCTTCCCGAACTTGCGTCTTCGGCGGACGACGGACTGATGGACGCGCTCGCAGCTGCCCGCATCAGCGCCGAGGACGCGCGCGAATCGGAAGGCCGGGCGCACGGCGCACTCTATGCCGCGATCGGCCGCGCCTATGATTTCGCGCTCGCAGCCGAGGCCGAACCGGAGGCCTATGCCGAGTTGCTGCAAGATGAAGGGCTGAAGGTGCAGGCGCGCGCGCCGATGACGCCGATCGTCAAGCTCGTTTTCGGCGCAACCTACGACAAGACCCGCCTTACCGAATATGCGGCGGCGCTCAGCTTTGCCCGCCACCAGAATATCGGCCGCGGCGAAATGGCCGAATTCCTGACCCGCTACCCGGGCGGCCTCAAGGCCATCGTCCAGGCCGAGCGCGCGCGCCGCGCGCCGGCGGCCAGGCCCGACAAGAGTGAGCGGGCCCGCGAAGCGCTCCGCAACCGCGCGCCTCAGGCGGTGATCGAGATCGAGACTGGCGACAGCGAGTTCGTCGTGCTGCTCGCGCGGCGGATCGAGCCCGGGAAAGTCGCGATCCTTGGGCCGGTCGACGATACCGCGTTCGTCGAAAAGGCGGTCCGCAAGATCGCCGGGTGATCGCACGGGGTTGAGATTGTTACCGAGGGGGACCATAGCCTTCCGTATTCAGGCCCGCATTCGACGGGTCGACATCGCAGGCGGAGTTACATGGCGACGGCCACCCGTGACGGGCATGATGCCCTTGATCAGAATCTTATCACCGATCTTTCCCATGCCCTGGTGAAGGGGGCCCTGCCCGGCGAGCTTGACGGCTTCGACGAGACGGCGCGCATCGAGGCGGCGGCCTTCCTTGCCGAAGCCGCGGCCGAACGCCAGGCCGGCAAGCCTTCGATCAAGCTGGAATCGATCGGTCATGGCCGCCGTTTCATGCGGCTGGCGATCGTCAATGACGATATGCCTTTCCTGGTCGATTCCGTCGCCGGCACCGTCACCGCCCACGAGCTGTCGATCGACCGCGTGCTTCACCCGGTGGTGAGCGTGCGCCGCGACGAGAATGGCAAGCTTATCGGCCTTCTCGCCGACGACAGCGGCGCCCGCCGCGAGTCGATGATCTATATGGAAGTCGAGCGTGCGGACGCGAAAGTCCGCCGTTCGCTGTGCGACGAGATCGAGGCGATGCTTGCCGATGTCCGCGCGGCTGTCGAGGATTGGCCGCTGATGCAGCGCGCACTCAAAGCCGACGCCGATCGCATGCCCGACGGCGAGGGTGCCGCGCTGCTGCGCTGGTTCCTCGACGCGCACTTCACGCAACTGGGTCATGAAGCGCGCGATCGCGATAATGTGAAGAGCGATCCGCTCGGCATCGCGCGTGCGACCGCCAACGAATATTTCCTCGCGCCGGTATCGCTGAAGCGCGCTTTCGAATGGTTCGAAGAAGGCGGGGAATCGCCGCTGCTCGTCAAATCGAACCTGCTTTCGACCGTTCATCGCCGCGCGCCCCTTGATCTCGTCATCCTGCCGATGCGCGAAGGAGGCCGGATCAAGGCGCTGTCGATCCATGAAGGCCTGTGGACCAGCAGCGCCCTTGCGACGCCGCCGGGCAAGATTCCGATCCTGCGGTCGCGCCTCGCATCGCTCCAGGAAAAATACGGCTTCGATCCGTCGGGCCATGCCGGCAAGGCGCTGGCGCATGCGCTGGCGACGCTGCCGCACGATCTGTCGATCGCCTTCACACCCGCCGACCTGGAACGGCTGGCGCTGACTTTCATGTCGCTGACCGATCGTCCGCGCGCCAAGCTGGTAACCGTGACGGGGGCGCTGCGCCGGCACGTCTTTGCCTTTGTCTGGCTACCGCGCGACGAACTGACGACGGCGCGCCGTGTGACCATCGGCCGGATGCTGACCGAGGCGTCGAACGCGAAGCTGCTCAACTGGGCGATCGCGATGGAATCGGGCGAACTGGCTCTCATCCGCTACACGCTCGACATCCGCGAGGGCCAGGAGCCTGACACCGAAGCGCTTGACCGGCGCATCGCCGAGATGGTGCGCGGCTGGGCGCCCGGCGTCGAGACTGTGCTCGCCGAGCATGTGGACAGCGGCCGTGCCGCGCGCCTCACGCTGCGCTACGCCAATAATTTCCCGGCTTATTATCGCGGCCGTTACACGGCGGCCGAAGCCGCGCTGGACGTGCTACGCCTGTCCGAGATCGAGGATTCGACCGAGCGGGGCGTCCGCCTTCACCGTTTCGATCGCGATCCGGCCAACCAGCTGCGGCTGAAGATCTTCAATGTGGGCGGCCAGGTGCCGCTCTCCTCGGCAGTCCCGGCGCTCGAGAATTTCGGCTTCCGTGTGATCGAGGAAGTACCGGCCACGCTCGACGACGGGCTGGGCAGTATCCACGATTTCCTGCTCGAGCTCGAGGAAGGCCAGACCGCCGATACCGTCATGGCCCGTGCCGACGTGATCGAACCGGCGATCGCCGCCGTGCTTTCGGGCGGGGCGGAAAATGACGCCTTCAACCGCCTGGTCGTCACCAACGCACTTACTCCGCGCGAAGCGGTGCTGTTCCGCGCCTGGTTCCGCTATCTGCGGCAGACCGGCCTTTCCTACGGCCTGCAGACCGTGGTCGATGCGCTGCGCCGGGCGCCCGAGATTGGGCGCTGCATCATCGAACTGTTCGATGCGCGGCACAATCCGAAAGGCAAGTCCGATGCCAAGGCGGATGAGGCCCTGGCGGGGATCGAAGCCGGCCTGTCCAACGTGGCCGCCGCCGACGACGACCGGATCCTGCGCATGATCCGCGGCGTCGTCGCGGCGACGCTGCGCACCAACGCTTTCTCCCCCGCCGCTGCCGAAGCGCTGGCCTTCAAGCTGGACAGCGCGCTGGTACCGGGCCTACCCGCTCCGGTGCCGTGGCGCGAAATCTGGGTCTATTCGCCGCGGATCGAGGGCATTCACTTGCGTGCCGGCCCCGTCGCGCGCGGCGGCCTGCGCTGGTCCGATCGGCGCGACGATTTCCGCACCGAGATTCTGGGCCTGATGAAAGCCCAGCGCGTGAAGAACGCGGTGATCGTGCCGACGGGCGCCAAGGGAGGCTTCTATCCCAAGCAGCTTCCGCCCGCATCCAACCGCGACGCCTGGCTTGCGGAAGGCACGGAAAGCTACCGCATCTTCATCCGTTCGCTGCTCTCCGTCACCGACAATATCGTCGAGGGCAAGGTCGTCCATCCTGAGAAGGTGGTCGCCCGCGACGGCAATGATCCCTATTTCGTGGTCGCTGCCGACAAGGGCACAGCGACTTTCTCGGACGTCGCCAATGCGATTGCGCTGGAACGCGGCTTTTGGCTGGGCGACGCCTTCGCGTCCGGTGGTTCCTATGGCTATGACCATAAGGCGATGGGCATCACCGCCAAGGGCGCCTGGGTCTCGGTCCAACGCCATTTCGCGGAAGCTGGAGTCGATGTCCAGACCGAGTCCGTGCGCGTCGTCGGCTGCGGCGACATGTCCGGCGACGTTTTCGGCAACGGCATGCTGCTGTCGAAAGCGATCAAGCTGGTCGCAGCCTTCGATCACCGCCACATCTTCATCGACCCCGATCCCGATCCGGCGAAGAGCTGGGAAGAGCGCGCGCGCATGTTCGCCCTGCCCCGTTCCAGCTGGGCGGACTATGACGCCTCGCTGATCTCCAAGGGCGGCGGCGTCTTCCCGCGCACGGCCAAGACGATCGAGCTGTCGAAGGAAGCGCAGGAAGCGCTGGGCATCTCTGATGAGCGGATGGAACCCGCCGCGCTCATTTCGGCGATCCTGAAGAGCCCGGCCGACCTGCTCTGGTTCGGCGGTATCGGCACCTATCTGAAGGCGCGATCGGAATCGAATGCCGAAGTCGGCGACCCGGCGAATGACGCGCTTCGCGTCAACGCCGAGGATTTGCGGGTGCGGGTGATCGGCGAAGGCGCCAATCTGGGCGTGACCCAGGCCGCGCGCATCGCCTTTGCTTCACATGGGGGGCGGATCAACACCGACTTCATCGACAACTCGGCCGGCGTCGATTGCTCGGACAATGAAGTCAACATCAAGATCGCGCTGAACCGCGAGATGAACGAAGGCCGCCTCAGCTTCGAGGATCGCAACGCGCTGCTCGCGCGGATGACCGGCGATGTTGCCGAGCTGGTGTTGGATGACAATCGCCACCAGACCCTCTCGCTCTCCACGGCACAGGCCAAGGCGGCGGCCCGCCTGCCATCCTATGTCCGCCTGATCGAAACATTCGAGGCTTCAGGCCGGCTCGATCGCGCGGTCGAAGGTATCGCCGCCAATGACGAGCTGCTGCGTCGCGGACAGGACAATCGCGGCCTCACGCGGCCTGAACTGGCGGTGCTGCTGTCAACGGCCAAGCTCGCGCTGCAGGACGCGATCGAGGCAACGAATCTGGGCAAAGACGACAGCCTGGTTCCAGACCTCCTCGCCGCCTTCCCCAGGGAGATGCGCGAGAAGTACGCCGTCCCGATCGAGCAGCATCAGCTCCGCAGTGAAATCCTCGCGACCAAGATCGCCAACCGGCTCGTCAACCGGCTGGGTATGATCCATCCCTATGAGCTGGCGGAGGAAGAAGGCGCGGCCCTGGGCGACATCGCCGCGATGTTCGTGACCGTCGAACGGCTCTACGGCCTGCGCCCGCTCTGGGACGCCATCGACACGACTGCGATGACCGAGACCGCGCGCATCGCGTTGCTCGAATCTCTTTCGATGGGCGTCCGGGCCCAGATGGCGGACCTGCTGCGCGTCACCGATCCGGGCACTTTGCCGGGCGAATTGGTCGAGCGGCTCGGTCCGGGCATCAGCCGCCTGGACGCCAATCTGGAAAGCCTGCTGGAAGAAGAGGCCCAGGCTTCGTCGGCCACATTGACGAGCAGGCTGGTCGATGCCGGCGCGCCGCCCGAATTGGTGAAACGGATCGCGCGGCTGTTCGAGATGGATGGCGCGATCGGGCTCGCTGCTCTGTGCGTCAAAACCAAGACGGACGAAGTCGTCATCACCCGGGCGTTCACCGCACTCGGCGAAGCGCTTGGTCTCGATTGGGCGCAGGCCACCGCCAACCGGCTCTCCCCCGACGATCCCTGGGAACGGCTGCTGGCGGCGGGCCTGGCCCGGGATTTCCAGCAGATGCGGCTGGATTTCCTGACTCGCGCCGGCGGCAAGGATCCGCAGGCCTATGTCGCGCAGTGGCTCGATCGTCTGGCGAACCGCGTCGCCCAGTTCCGCGACCTCATCCACCGCGCCCGCGCCACCACGGCGCCGAGCACGGCGATGCTGGCCCAGATAGCGGGCCAGGCAAGGGTGCTGCTGGGGCGGTGAAGAATACTCTCTCCCTTGACGGGAGAGGGCGACTCAAGCCGGCAGGCTTGAGCGGGGTGAGGGTGACGGGGCCGGGAGAATAATCTCCAACTCTGCCACCCTTACCAAGCTACGCTAGGCGGCCGAGCCGCCAAGCTTCGCTATCCTCTCTCGTCAAGGGAGAGGATAAACTTACTCCGCCGCGACTGTTTCCGCCCGCCGTTTGGGACGCTTGCGCCATTTGCGGCTGTCGACCCACATGGTGACGCCGGTAATGGCGAGCACGGCAGGGATGATGCCGCCCAGGAAAATCAGTATCTGCCATACCGGCCCCATGCCGGTGCCGTCGTGCAGCCGGCGCATCAGCCGGGCGGTGGTTTCGGGCCGTTCCGGCTTGACCTTCACCGTCCCCGTCCCGTCCGCGACCTCGGCCTCGCCTTTTTCGAGCGTCACCTTCCAGACCGGGCTCTTGCCGGTGGGCCACGTGACCGCGACCGCGTGACCGCCCACGCCCTGGACGACGACGTCGATGGTTTGCACGGGGCGCTCGACGGGCGGCGCCGGCATCGGCCGTGGCGGTGACTTCTCGCCGCTGATCGCGCCGAAAAATGCCGGAAAGCTGATCCAGGCGCCAGTGAGGCTCAGCATCGCCAAGGGGATGCACACCCAAAAGCCGGTCAGGTGATGGAGGTTGGCATCGAATTGCGGCCGCCGGTTCCAGCGCAGGCCCCGCGTAACGCTGCCGGTGAGCGGCCACCACAGCCACAGGCCTGTCAGCGATGAAACCAGCATCGCCACGCCCAGCCAGCCCACGATCTGACGGCCGACGCCCGGCACCATCAGTGATCCGTGCAGCCGGTGCAGCACCCGCACCGCGCCTTCGTTCGATCCGGCCTTGTCGAGCACCCTGGCGCTTGCGCCGTCGATATAGATATTGGTGCGCTGCGGCGGCCCGCCTGCGCCCGGCCCTGCCTTGACCGGAGCAATGCTGACGACGACCGGCCCTTCGCTATGCTCGGGATAGCGGAGCGCGGCGATCCGGTCTCCCGGCGCCATCTGGCCCCGCGCGGCTTCGACATAGCGCGACGGCGGCAGGTCGGCCGGCCCGCTCACGGCGTAGCGGCCGGGATTGACCTGCGCGTCCAGCCAGTCGTGCCACACCAGGGCCGCGCCGCTGACGCTCAACGGAATGATCAGAACCGCGAGCAGCAGCCCGATCCATTTGTGCACGCTGAACCACAGATTCCGAAGGCTGGTCTTGCTCAACTGTTTGCCCACCGTCTCAACAGGTTGTGATATACGCCGGTCAGCTGGACGATCGCCGGATCGCCCTGCCCCACTTTTTGCCCCAAAGTCTGGATCGCGCCGTCCAGCTCGAACAGGCTGCGCCGCGCAGCATCGTCGCGGACCATGCTTTCGATCCAGAAGAAACTTGCCGTCCGCACGCCCCGCGTGACCGGCTCGACCCGGTGCAGGCTGGACGAAGGATAGAGAACCATGTGCCCCGCCGGCAGCTTGGTCCGCTCGGCGCCGAACGCGCCTTCTATCACCAGCTCGCCACCGTCATAACCGGCCGGGTCTTCGAGGAAGAGCGTCGCCGACAGGTCGGACCGCATCCGGAAATCGCCCTTGATCCGGATCGCATTGTCGATGTGCATGCCGAACGCCTGGCCGCCGGCGTAGCGATTGAACATCGGCGGCAGTACCTTGGCGGGTAACGCCGCCGCGATAAACAGCGCCGTCCGGCCCAGCGCATCGAGAATAATATTGCCTGCCTCGCGCGCGGCAGCGCCGTCGTCCGGCAATTGCTCGTTGCGCTTGGCGAGCGCCGCCTGCGGACCGGAGGTGATGTTGCCGTCCACCCAGTCCGCCGCGTCGATGATCGCGCGCACCCGCCGCACCTGATCGGCGCTCAGCACATCGGGGATCGCGATCATCATCCGGTCGACCCTAGAAGCTGTAAACGATGCTGAACACCGCCGACCGCGCCTCGCCTGGTGTCGCCCAGCCGCCGGTGATGACGCCGCTGGTGGCGTTCACGTTGTTGCGGATGCCGGTGAAGTATTTTTCGTTAGTGACGTTCTGCACGTTCAGCTGCGCAGTGAGGCCGGGCGCGAACGGATAGGCGACATACAGACGGTGCACCAAATAGTCGTCCGACCGATATTGCGTGCGCTGCAGCAGCGTCCGCTGATTGAGCGCAAAGCTACCCTGGTAGGTGAAGCCATAGCCAAGCTCGAGACCGAACGGGAAACGGTAACTCGTGAACAGGCTGCCCGAATGTTTGGGCGTCTGCACCAGATCGTCGCCGCGCTGCGGGTCCGGAATCGCCGCGCTGTTGTTGCAACCCGCGATGCCGGGCGTCGCAAGGCACTTGCCGGACACGCTCTGGACGACCTTGCTGTCCAGATAAGTATAGTTGGCGAAGATCGTCCAGCCGTCGGCGAGCGTGCCGGTCAGCCCCAGGGCGATGCCGTCGACGCGGGATTCGCCATCCAGCACTTGCAGGCCGGCGGGGAGTGCCGGATCGTTAGACGGCACGCGGAAGTTGGTGCGTTCGTTGCGGAACAGCGCGGCGGTCGCCTGGAGGCCATGAAGAATGTCCGCCTTCACGCCCACTTCGTAGTTGCGTGCCTTTTCCGGGGCGACGTCGCAGAAATTCACGAAGGTCGCGCCCGATCCGCTCGTGCAGCCGAGCCGCACTGTCGCGGACGACGGCGTCTTCGCATTGGCGAAAGCGGCATAGAGACTTACCGACTTCACCGGTTTGAACACAGCGCCCAGGCGATAAGAGAAAAGATTCTCCCGGCTGCGCTGCGGCGCCAATTCCGCGGCGCCAGGCACCGTCGTGCCGGGCGGATAGAAAGCGAGGGGAAGCGGACGGAATTCGGCGCGGTTCTGTTCGTAGCGGATGCCGCCGTTCAGCTCGAATTTCCCGATTTCGAGATTGTCGAACAGATAGATCGCCCGGTTCCGCGTCTCGCTCTTGGAGCGGGCGGTGACGGTGTAATTGATCGGGCCGCTATAGATCGTCGTCGGATTGACAATGCTTTCGATCGGCAACAGCGCCGCGGCACCGGTGGCGAGGCGCGGCAGCGACGCCGTTTCGATCTGATAGTCTTCCCAGGTGAAAGACGCACCGACGACAAGCGTGTTGCGCACTCCGCCCTTCTCGCCCGTCACCCATTTCAGGTCCGACTGATTGTAGAAGAGCTGGTTCTCCTGATCGCGGACCAGCCCGCGCGGGCCCGAAGGCTGCCAGGAGCCCGGCGCCAAACCGGCCGGGCATGGCGCGCCGACCGTATCGTTGGCGGCGGCCGTCACTGGCTGGCGGCCGGTCCCGGCAAGGCAGAATGTGCCCTGCGGCGCGCTGGTCTGGCTGTACTGATGAACACGCTGCCAGCGAGTCAGGTTGCGAACCGAAACATCGTCGCCGAAATCATGGCTGAAGATTGCGCTCAGGCGATCGACGGTGATCTGCTGTTCGTCGAGGTTGCGATAGCCATAATAGTCGCTGCGGCTGGTGCCCGGCAGCGGCCCGTCATTCAGCTGGTTCTTGAAATAAGGCACGCCATAGACCGGCGTATTGTCGTCGCGCTGGTGAAGATAGGCGAGCGTCAGGCTGGTCGGCCCGTCCATGCCGAGCGTGATCGACGGCGCGACGCCCCAGCGCTTGTATGTCTCGACGTCGCGGCCAGGCACGTCGTTGCGGTGAAACATCGCGTTGACGCGCACCGCGATCAGGTCCGACGCGCGGACATTGCTGTCCACCGTAGCCCGATAATAATCATCGGTGCCGACGCTGCCCTGCAGGATCGTCAGGGTATCCGGCTGCGGCAGCTTGGACACGAGATTAATCGTGCCGCCGACCGAGCCGGAGCCGTTGAACACCGAATTGGCGCCGTTGAAGACTTCGATCTGCTGCAGATTGAACGGATCGGTGCGGCTGTATTGTGCGCTGTCGCGCACGCCGTCCTGGGTCAGATCGTTGTTGGCGGAGAAGCCGCGCAGATTGATACTGTCGCCATAGCCGCCCCCGCCTTCGCCGGCGCCGAAAGTGATGCCGGGAATGGTCGCGAGCGCGTCGCGCAGCGTAAGCAGGTTCTGCTTGCGGATCACCTGATCGCTGATGACCGTGACGGTTTGCGGCGTATCGAGCAGCGGCGCGATCGCCTTGGGGCTCTCAAGCTCCGCAGCTGCCTGGCCAGTGACGATGATCGCCTGCTGCTGATCCGCCGCGGCGGAATCGGCACCGGCAGCGTCCGCCGCCATCGCCGGCGCGGTTGCCAGAAACCCGATGCACCCCAGCGCCAGATAAGCACCGGCAGCAACCACACGTCCACTCATAAGCAAATAGCCCCTTCGCGCTCCAGGCGCCGAGGACGCTACTGCTAATCATTCTCATTAGTGTCAACCCCGATTTCAGCAGTCGGAGAAGTGGGCTATTTTCCCGCCTGCAAATCCTTTCCCAGCACCTGAATCGCGGCGCCCGCGCCCTGAACGCGCTTGGCACAGGCGGTCATGGTCGGCCCTGCACTCTCCGGGGTAATCGTCCCGGCTTCGGCCTTGAGCGCGATGGCAAGCTGCTGGCCGCTCAGCCTGGCATCGACGCGGCCGAGGTAGAAATATGAGGAGAGCAACGCGACCTGCCGCTTCGCGGGATCCTTCTCGGCTTTGGTGAAGAGGTTGCTGGCGAGAAGGCAGCGCACGTCCTCGTTCGCGGCACGCGCAGTGCCGGAAAGACTCGTCAACGCTGTCAGCGCCATGATGAAATGACCAAGCCGCATCCGATATTCTCCTTGTCCGGCAAGCGTGTGGGCTGCGCTTTCGTTCCACCTGCGCGACAAGTCGAGTCTTGCGTGCGCCGGGCCGGCGCGCCACTGAGATTGGCGGGGTGGGCAAAACGGAGCAGTCAATGGATCGCCGCGCATTTCTTCTGTCGAGCGGAGCGCTGGCTGCCGCCGGCATTGTCCCCGAAGCCCTGGCCCAGCCCGCCAAAGGCTCAGAGGACGCGAAGCTCGGCGCCCTGCTCGACAAGATATTCTACGACCGCCTAGCCGACAGCCCCGAACAGGCGACGAATCTCGGTCTCGACACGGGCAAGCGCGCCGCGCTCAGGTCTCGGCTTTCCGACAATTCGCTTGGCGGGCTTGCCCGGCGCCGCGCCCGCACCCGCGCGGAAAAAGCGGCTCTGTCGTCGATCGACCGGGCCGGCCTGAGCGCAGCCGGGCGCATCGACTATGACGTGGTTCAATATCAGCTCGACCGCGCGATCGCCGGCGAGCGCTTCGGCTATGGCGAAACGGGCGGCCAATATTCACCTTACGTCCTGAACCAGATGAGTGGCGCCTATCGGGAAGTGCCGGACTTTCTGGAAGGGCAGCACCCGGTCGAGACGGCAGCCGATGCCGAGGCCTATCTGGCGCGCCTTTCGGCCATGCCGCGCGCGATCGCCCAGGATATCGAACGCCAGCGCGCCGACGCCGCGAAAGGCGTGATCGCGCCGGATTATGTGCTCGATCGCAGCCTCGCGCTGCTCGCCGAGATGCGCGACCTACCACCGGCGCGGACACTGCTCGTTGAAAGCCTCAAGACGAAGCTAGACGCCCGCCACCTGCCCGACAGCTATGCCGCGCGTGCCGAAAAGATCGTCGCGAAGGAGGTTTTCCCCGCGCTCGACCGGCAGCGCGCGGTGGCGCAGGAGCTTCGCGCAAAGGCCGTGCATGATGCAGGCGTGTGGCGCCTGCCGGACGGCGAAGCCTTCTACGCGGCGGCGGCGGAAGCGGCGATCACGGCGCCGATGACGGGCGATGAAATCCATCGCATCGGCCTTGAGCAGGTCGCTGAAATATCGTCGCGCATCGACGGCATCCTCAAGACCCAGGGCATGAGCCAGGGCAGTGTCGGCGAACGGCTGGTCGCGCTGAACAAACGGCCCGATCAGGTCTTCCCGAATACGGATGAAGGCAAGGCCGCGCTGGTCGCGGTCCTGAATGCGCAGATCGCGGCGATGACCAGACGGCTGCCCGAGGCCTTCGCCACCGTGCCGCAAGGCACGGTCGTTGCGCGCCGCGTACCGCCCGCCATCCAGGCCGGCGCGCCTGGCGGCTATTACGAGTCCGCGCCGCTCGACCGGTCGCGGCCCGCTAGCTATTTCATCAACCTGCGCGATACGTTTGACCGGCCCAAATTCGGCCTCGCGACGCTCAGCTATCACGAGGCCGTGCCCGGCCATCACCTCCAAGGCAGCCTCGCGCTCGAGAATGCCGGCATCCCGCTGATCCGGCGCCGGAGCTATTTCAGCGGCTATGGCGAAGGCTGGGCGCTCTATTCCGAGCAGCTGGCGGACGAGATGGGCGTGTACAAGGACGATCCGCTCGGCCAGGTCGGCTATCTCCAGTCTCTACTGTTCCGCGCGACACGGCTGGTCGTCGATTCCGGCATGCATGTGAAGCGCTGGCGCCGCGAGCAGGCGACCGACTATTTCATGGCCACCACCGGCATCGCCCGCAATCGCAGCCAGAACGAGATCGACCGTTATACGGTCTGGCCGGGCCAAGCCTGCAGCTACAAGATCGGCCACACCGTCTGGGTGCGCCTGCGCGACGAGGCGAAGCAGCGTCAGGGCGATCGCTTCGACATCAAGCAGTTCCACGACGTGCTGCGAATAGGCGCGATGCCGCTCAGCGTGCTTGAGCGCGTGGTGCGCGAGCGCTTTGTCTAGTCTAGCTTCTTTCGTCGTGCCAGCGAAGGCTGGCATCTCCAGGGCCGGAGACCCCAGCCTTCGCTGGGGTGACGAAAAGGAAGGCAGACTAAAGCTCAGTCGATCACGCCCATAGAGGGACTTTGCTTGCAATAGACGCGCCCCTCCCGCAATTGCGAACGACTATGGCGCAGAAATGGACCCCTGAAAGCTGGCGCAAGCACGAAGCGCGTCAGCTCCCGACCTATCCCGACGCGGCGGCGCTGGCCGGCGCGGAGGCCGAGCTTCGCAATTACCCGCCGCTCGTCTTTGCCGGCGAAGCGCGCGAGCTGAAGGCGGATCTGGCCGAAGTCGCGGCGGGTAAGGCGTTTCTGCTCCAGGGCGGCGATTGCGCCGAAAGCTTCGCGGAGTTCCATCCGAACAATATCCGCGACACCTTCCGCGTGCTGCTGCAGATGGCGGTGGTTCTGACCTTCGCGTCGAAGCTGCCGGTCATCAAGGTCGGCCGCATGGCGGGACAATTCGCCAAGCCGCGATCGGCGGATTTCGAGGAGCAGGACGGCGTCTCCCTCCCCTCCTATCGCGGCGACAATGTCAACGATATCGCCTTCACGCCGCAAAGCCGCACGCCCGACCCGCAACGTATGGTCAAGGCGTACAGCCAGTCGGCGGCGACGCTCAACCTGCTGCGCGCCTTTGCACAGGGCGGCTATGCGAACCTGCATCAGGTGCATCGCTGGACCCACGACTTCATGGGCCGCAGCCCATGGACCAAGAAATATACCGACCTCGCCGACCGCATCGGCGAAGCGCTTGATTTCATGGCCGCCTGCGGGATCAACCCGGAAACCGTGCCGCAGCTGAAAGGCACCACATTCTACACCAGCCACGAAGCGCTGCTGCTGCCTTACGAGCAGGCGCTGACCCGGCAGGATTCGCTGACCGGCGACTGGTACGACACCAGCGCGCATATGCTGTGGATCGGCGACCGCACCCGTTTCGAGGGATCGGCGCATGTCGAGTTCATGCGCGGCATCGGCAACCCGATCGGCCTGAAATGCGGGCCGAGCCTGGAGCCCGACGCGCTGCTGCGCATGCTCGACACGCTCAACCCGGCGCGGGAGGCCGGGCGGATCACGCTCATCACGCGCTACGGCTACGACAAGATCGAGGCGGGGCTGCCGCGCCTTGTCCGAGCCGTGCTGCGTGAAGGCCATCCGGTCATCTGGAGCTGCGATCCGATGCACGGCAATGTCGTCAAGGCCGCCAACGGCTATAAGACGCGGCCGTTCGACCGCATCCTGGCCGAAGTGCGCGGCTTCTTCGCGGTGCACCGGGCCGAGGGCAGCTTTGGCGGCGGCATCCATTGCGAGATGACCGGGCAGAACGTCACTGAATGCACCGGCGGCGCAGTCGATGTCACCGAGCAGAGCCTGGCCGATCGCTACCACACGCATTGCGATCCGCGCCTCAACGCGGCGCAGAGCCTGGAGCTGGCTTTCCTGCTCGCTGAAATGCTGAATCAGGAGCTGGCGGAGCGGCGCAAGGCCGCGGCCTGAGGCTCAGCCCAGCACGATTTGTCGCTCCACACTCAGGCGCGACAGGAATTCCCTGTCGTGGCTGACGATCAGCAGCGCACCGTCGAAGCCGGTCAATGCGCGTTCCAGCTCCTCGATGCTGCCGAGATCAAGATGATTGGTCGGTTCGTCGAGCATCAGCAATTGCGGCGGCTGGCCGCCTGACATCACGCAGGCGAGCCCGGCGCGCAGCCGCTCGCCCCCGCTCAACGAGCCGGCCAGCCGCAGGCCATCCTGGTTGCGGAACGCGAAACGGGCCAAGGCCGCGCGTGCTTCGTTCTCGGTCAACTCCGGTTGGCACCGCTTCAGATTCTCCAGCAGACTCAGCTGTTCGCCCAACAACCCGACATGCTGGTCCAGATAGGCATGCGCGACGCCGGCGCGGACCAACCCGCTCGCCGGCTGCAATTCCTCCGTCACAAGTTTCAACAAGCTGCTTTTGCCGGCACCGTTCGGTCCCGATACCGCCACACGCTCCGGCCCCGTGATGCT
>JAFEEY010000068.1:14979-23152 GCA_018240865.1 Pseudomonadota bacterium
TCGAAAGCGAGAACGGTCCGGTTCGCGGGCAAGCCGGTGGGCGGCAGCGTCATTGTCAATGGCGTGATCCGTTCCAGCGCCGCATGAGCCGCTGTGCTCGCCGCTTCCGCGGCGCCGGCTATCCGCGTGGCCAGACGTTCGGCGCGGCCGGCCGTCGCTTCCGCGCGGCGCTTGGCGAGACCGAGGGTAATGCGGGGCGCGCTGCCGCTGCGGGCAAAGGCTCGGCCGCCCGAATCCCGGCGTGCCTGCCGTTCGCGCGCAATCTGTATCTCGCGCGCGGTGGAACGGACGGCCGCGTCCGCCTTTTCCGCCGCAGCCTCGGCGCGCTCCTGCGCCGCAGCGCGCGCTGCTTCATACGCAGACCAACCGCCACCCACGATGGTGACGCCGACCGGGGACAATTCGACGATACGATCGACCCGTTCCAGCAGCGCCCGGTCGTGGCTCGCGATCAGAGCGCCGCCGCGCCAATTGCCGAGCAGGTCCGCCACCGCCGCCCGGCCGTCCGCGTCGAGATTGTTCGTCGGCTCGTCGAGAAGGATCAGATCGGGTGCTTCGATGAGGAGCCGCGCCAAGGCAAGCCGTATCCGCTCCCCGCCGCTGAAGCTTTCGACCGGCCTATCCGGGTCAACCGATCCGAGGCCGATATCAGCCAGCGCTGCCGCGATCCGATCGGGGAGCAGCCAGTCGGCCGCCTCGAAATCGGGTGCCGTGCCTTCGCCGCGTTCGATACGCGCAAGCCGCGCGAGACCGTCCGCCACGCCGAGAGCGTCGGATGCCGATCCTCCCGCATCGGCCTGGCGGAGAATACCGACGGAGCCGCCGGGCGCGATGCTGCCCGAAACCGGGGCCAATTCCCCCAGGATAGCGCGCAGCAAGGTCGATTTGCCGGAACCGTTGCGACCGACAAGGCCAATCCGTTCACGGCCGATAGCGAGAGTCAGATCGGAGAAAAGGCGCCGGCCATCGGGCGCGGCGAGCGACAACCGGTCGAGCGTAAGAAGAGCGGACATGGAAAACCTGGAACGATTGAGACAAGCGTGCGGCGCTGCTCTATTCCTGGTTCATCTCGTCCTCGACACTGGTGATGCCGCCGCCGTTACAGGAGCCCGCCGGAACCGGCAAGCTCAGGCGGTAAGGGTCGCGATCGCCGCGGCGAGATCGGCGTGCCGGAACGGCTTGGCCAGGCGCGCGAAACTGTCGTCGGCGGTTGCGGCATAGCCCGAAACGATCAGGACGGGGATATCGGGCCGCCGAGACCGCATCGCCGCTGCAAGCTCAAGCCCTGTCATTCCCGGCATCAGATAGTCGGTCACGAGCAGATCGAAAGCGCTGTCGGCATCCAGGCCGGCAGCGGCCTCGGTCGCCGACCCTTTTTCAACCACGTCGAAGCCCATTTCCTCGAGCATCTCCGCAGTCGAACGCCGGACCAATTCTTCGTCGTCCACCAGCAGAACACGCCCCACGGCGGCAACGGGCTGCGGCGCACCGCTCCCTCCATCGGTTGCTGCCTGCTGCATGACGCACGGCAGCCAGAGCGCGACCTGCGTACCTTCGCCGGGCTTGCTCTCGATCCGCAACGCGCCGCCCAGCTGGCCGGCAAGGCCGTGCACCATCGACAGGCCGAGACCAGTTCCCTGGCCGATGCCCTTGGTGGAAAAGAATGGCTCGACCGCGCGTGCCAGCACGTCTGCGCTCATGCCGGTGCCGGTGTCCGCAACGCACAGGCGGACATAGCAGCCCGCCGAAAGATCTGGATCGCCGGGCGCATTCTCCGCGCTCAGCCGGATCGTCAGCGTGCCGCCATCCGGCATAGCGTCGCGCGCGTTGACGCTCAGATTCAAGAGGGCCATTTCGACCTGGTTCGGATCGGCAAGGCACGCGGGAAGATCGTCCGCCACATCAAGTTCCAGGCGGACGCGGGGCCCGATCGTGGCCGCGATCAATTCGGTCAATCCTTCGACCAGCCGGCCGGCATCGACCGGCTGAGGACGGAGCGGCTGGCGCCGCGCGAAAGCCAATAAACGCTGAACCAGCGACTTGGCCCGTTCCGCTGCCTGCAACGCCGATGCGATCGTGCGCCGGGTCCGATCATCACCCACACCGCGCCGTTGCAGCATGTCGAGCCCGCCGATGATCGGCGCGAGCAGATTGTTGAAATCGTGCGCGACGCCGCCGGTCAACTGACCCATCGCCTCGACCTTCTGGGCCTGGCGCAGAGCTTCTTCGGTTCGCTTCCTCCCAGTCACGTCGATCAGCGCTGCCATGGTTCGTGCGAACCGGCCCTGACCGTCATGCCATACGCGGGCAGACGCCAGGGTTTCCGCGATCTCGCCCGATTTCTTGATCACCTGATATTCGAAATCGTCATAGCCGCCCTGCGCGATCAGCGCCGGCCAGCGTTCGCCGCGATAGCGTTCAGCGTCCTCGGGAACGAGGAAATCGGTCAGCGGACGGCCCAGCACTTCGGCGCGGCTGTCATACCCCATGAATTCGAGCCAGCGATCCGAAACACTGATCAGGCGCTGGTCCGCGTCGGCCGAATGAAGGATCGTCGGTGTGCGATTGTAGAGCGCTTCGAGCTCGGCTGTCCGTTCCGCGACCTGCCGCTGGAGCGAAGTCTCCGCTTCCTTGGCTGTGCTGATATCGAACGCGACACCGATAAAGCCGGCATGCTCGCCATTGGCGTCCCAGCGCGGCTGCGAGTGGGATTCCATCCAGCGCCAGCTGCCGTCGCCCCGTCGGTATCGCGCTTCCAGCACGAAGGGTCGCAGCGACGCTTCCTTCTCGAGCTGTTCCTTCAGGATACGCGGCTGGTCATCGGGGTGGACGAAACGGCGCCAATCCTGATCAAGCGCCTCTTCATAACTAAGGCCCATGAAGTCGACATAGGCGCGATTCACGAACACGCGTTTGCGATCGATCGACGTCACCCACATAGGCACGGGAGCGGAATCGGCGATCAGGCGAAAGCGCGCCTCACTCTCCCGCGCGGCCTCCTGCGCCGCCCGCTCCGTCGTTATGTCGGTGAAGGCAACTGCGATACCACCGTCCGGAAACGGAAAGGCGCGAACCCGAACCGTCTGCTCCGGATGCGTGACCGACGGGGCTTCGTAGCAGACCGACTCTCCGGCGGTGGCCCGCAGCAGCGTGTTTTCCACATGCGTCCCGCATATTTGCGGCATCGCCTGCAGGAGCGGTTGGCCGAGCAATTCGTCCCGGTCCTTGCCCAGAAAGGCCGCAGCTGCCTTGTTCAAAGCGTCGATGCGCCAATCCGAATCGACAGTGAAATACCCCTCGGCAATACTGTCGAGCACCAGTGCGAGACGGCTATCTCTCTCAGCACTCATCGCCCCAGATTATAAGACGTTGGCAAGGGCCGTAAACAAGCAAAAGGATGGTCAGGCGCCCCGCGCTTATGTAGCTTTCCGTTCATGACGGCGATGGGGCTAGCCGAACCACTGCGACGGACACCGTGGCTGGGCTACGGGGCTGCCCTGCTGCTCGCGCTTGCGGCAACCGCAACACGCCTGCTGCTTCTGCACCAGTTCCACGGCTACCCCTTCCTCACTTGTCTGCCGGTCGTCGTTCTGGCTGCGTTTCTGGCCGGGTTGGGACCAGCGCTGCTGTGCTGCGGCGTCTCGGCCTTTGCCGCCGTCGAGCTGTTCTCGGAGCCGGGAGCACCCTCCACCTTCGGCCCCAATCCGATCATCGCGATCGGGTTGTTCATGCTGGTCGGAGCCTTCATCGGACTGACGATCGACATCGCGGTCAAATCCTATCTTAAGCTCGAAAAACTTCAGGGGGAGCGGCGCGCAGCGCTGGAAGAGGAAGTCCGATCGCGCACCGCGGAGCGCAACCGGCTTTGGTCGCTGTCGCAGGATCCTTTCCTGATCACCGATCGCAAAGGCATTTGGATTGCCGCCAGCCCGGCCTGGGAGCGTATTCTCGGCTGGCCGATCGAAGAACGGATCGGAAAATCGGGAACCGACATCACGCACCCGGACGATCGGGATGCGACACGGCGAGAAATCGGCTTTGTGTTCAGCGGTGGCCAGTCGATCCGCTTCCAGAACCGGTACCGGACGCGCGACGGCAGCTATCGCTGGTTTTCCTGGACGGCAGTGGCGGAAGCCGGCCGGATGTACGCGGTCGCCCGCGACGTGACCGAGATCAAGGAAACGGCGCGCGAGCTCGAACAGACTCAGGAAGCGCTGATCCAGAGCCAGAAAATCGAAGCGATGGGGAAAGTGACGGGCGGCGTCGCGCATGATTTCAACAATCTGCTGACGCCGATCCTGGGCGGCCTGGACCTGGTGAAGCGCAAAGGCCTGCCCGATGCCCGGATGGAGCGGCTGGTGGACGGCGCGTTGCAGGCGGCCGAGCGCGCACGGACCCTCGTGCAGCGCCTGCTTGCTTTCGCGCGCCGCCAACCCTTGCAGGTCATATCGGTTGACCTGGCCGGGCTGATCGAAAGCCTGGCCGACCTGATCGAGAGCACGATCGGCCCGCGCATCCGGCTGACGGTCGAACTCGCTCCCTCGCTCCCCCATGTCCGCGCCGATTCTGCCCAGCTCGAAATGGCGCTCCTCAATCTCGCCGTGAATGCGCGCGACGCCATGCCAGAGGGAGGCTCGCTCGGAATTGCCGCGACTCCAGTGCGGCTGAGCGGCGGCGGCGAAGGGTTGGGTGCAGGCGTTTATGTCCGCATGACCGTCGCCGATACCGGCATCGGTATGACGGCGCAGGTCGCCGAGCACGCGATCGAGCCCTTTTATTCGACCAAGGGCGTCGGCCATGGGACGGGCCTCGGTTTATCGATGGTGCACGGGCTGATGGCTCAGTTGGGCGGCGCGCTTCGTATCGAAAGCACGCCCGGCGAAGGTACCCGCGTCCATCTGTGGCTGCCGGTAAGCGAGACGGCGGCTGAACGGCGGGTCGCGGCCGATGACGCGGAGCTGGTGAAAGCGGCCGGCAACGCGCTTCTGATCGACGATGAGGAATTGGTGCGCGCCAGCGTCGGCGCGATGCTGGCCGATCTCGGCTATGCCGTCACCGAAGCCGAGAGCGGGGCGGCGGCGCTCGACCTGATCGACAGCCATCGCCCGTTCGACCTGATCGTCACCGACCATCTGATGCCCGGCATGACCGGCACCGAATTCGCCGAGGAAGTGCGGCGCCGCGCCCCGGACCAGCGGATCGTGATCATTTCCGGCTATTCCGACATCGACGATATCGCGCCCGATTTCACGCGCCTCGCAAAGCCGTTCCGGCAGGAGGAATTGGCGGAAGCGATCCGGCCCTAGCGGCCTTGCATGTTCCGTACTTCGCCGGGAATGCGCACGGTGAGCATATCCAGATCGTCGCTGAGATAAATCTGGCAGGCAAGCCGGCTGTGCCGCGTCGCGCCGGCGGCGAGATCGAGCATGTCTTCTTCAGGCTCGCTCGCCGGTGGCAGCTTCGCGAAATCGGCGGCGTCGACAATGACGTGACAGGTCGAACAGGCCATCTGGCCTTCGCATGTTCCCTCCAGCGGCTGCCCGTCAGCCTGCGCCAGATCGAGCAACCGGTCGCCCGCTTTACCCGCGACTTCGCTGACGCTCGCGCCATCCGCCGACACGAACCGGACCAACATCACGCGAGCACCTTCTGACGGTCAGCGGCGGCCAGGATCAGATCGAGCGCTTCGGTCAATTCCGCTTGCGTCGTGTAGCGGCCGAACCCCAAGCGGATGCTCGATCGCGCTTCGGCGTCGGAAAGGCCGATCGCCTTCAGCACATGGCTCGGCCGGCCCGATCCGCTCGCGCAGGCGGAGCCCGCCGAAAACGCCACGCCGCGTACATCGGCGATCAGGCGCGCAGCATCGAGACCAGGGAGACGGGCATTGAGGTTCCCATAATAGCGATGCTCGGTGCTGCCGTTGACGTCCCAATCTTGCAGCTTGGCGCGCGCGATATCCCATAGCTCAAGAACATGCGCACGATCCGCTTCCAGGCGCTGATCGGCCAAAGCCGCGGCGGCGCCGAAGCCGGCGCACAAAGCGGGGCTGAGCGTGCCGGAACGGATGCCGGCTTCCTGCGCGCCACCATGCATCAACGGTTCCAGGGTTACGTCCTTGCGTACCCACAGCGCGCCAATACCTTTCGGGCCGTGAATTTTGTGGGCCGACACCGCGATCAGGTCCGCGCCAGGGATCGAAATGCGGCCGAATCCCTGCACCGCGTCACAAAGGAACAGCGCGCCAGCCTCCTGTGCAAGGCGCCCTATTTCCGCGACCGGCTGGATCACGCCGATCTCATTGTTCACCAGCATCGCCGCGACGATCGCGGTGCGATCATCCACTGCGTCGGCGATGCGCTGAAGATCGGCCAGCCCGTCCGCACCGACGGGGACTATCACCGCATCGAAACCGTTCCGGCCCAGCCACTGCACCGTGTCCAATACGCAGGCATGTTCGGTCGCGAGCGTGACAACTTTGCGCCGATTGGCGGGCGCCGCCCAAGCCGCACCCTTCAGCGCGAGATTGGTCGCCTCGGTCGCGCCGGAAGTGAAAATGACTTTACCATCTGTCTCGCTCGTCCCGAGCGAAGTCGAGGGGCGCATCTCCGCCTCATNNGCCATCGCCCGTCGACTTCGCTCGGGACGGGCCCAGAAGTTGAGCAATATTTTCCCGCGCCACTTCCACGGCCGCCGCTGCTTCCCGGCCCATGCGGTGCGGGGAATGGGGATTGCCGAATTTCTCGCCCAGCCACGGCTCCATCGCCGCGTGTGCCTCAGGGGCGAGCGGAGTCGTCGCCTGATAATCCAGATAGATAGGATGCATCAGGCGGCCCTGGCGCGCGCGTCTCCCGCGATGCGCTTCCACGCCTCGATGAAGCGGTAGATGTCGGCGCGGCTGGTTTCGGGCCCGAAGCTGACGCGGATGACCTCGCCCGCTTCCTTGTCGCCCCAGCCCATCGCCGACAGGACATGGCTGGTCTTGAGCGTGCCCGAGGAGCAGGCGCTGCCGGCCGATACCGCGATTCCGGCTAGATCGAGCTGGATCAATTGCGCCGATCCCGCCACGCCAGGCATGCGATAGGCGGAAATCGTCGCGAGCCGCGGCGCGCGCTTGCCGATGACTTCGCCGCCCGCCGCTTCGATCGCGCCGTCCAGATGAGCGCGCAGATCGCCAGCGCGATCGACCCAGCCGCGCCCGGCCTCCAGCGCCGCCGCCATCGCAACGACCCCCGGGAGATTCTCCGTGCCGGCGCGATAGCCTTTTTCCTGTCCGCCGCTCGGCTCCAGCACCGCCAGATCGCGAACCAGCAGCGCGCCGACACCCGGCGGCCCGCCGAATTTGTGCGCGGATAGGGAAATCAGATCGGCGTCCGGCAATGCCATCTTGCCCGCGCTCTGTGCGCAATCGGCGAAGAGCAGACCCCCGGCTTTGCGCACGATCGTCCGCAGCTTGTCGAGCGGCTGGCACACGCCGGTTTCGTTATTGACCGATTGTATGGCGGCCAGCGGCGCCTTCGCTCCGAGCGCGCCGAGCCGGCCGGTCAGCGCATCGGCCAGCACCGTCCCGTCCTGCTGCACCGGCAGGAAGAAAGCGTCAGGCGCGGCGCGGTGCACCGCTTCATGCTCGACGGCTGACACGATCGTCGCGTCGCACCTGGTCCGGCTGAGCGCAATGCGGATCGCCTCGGTCGCGCCGCCGGTGAAGATGATCTCGCCGTCCCAATCCAGCGCCGTCGCGATCCGCCGTCGTGCATCTTCCAGCATCGCCCGCGCCGCGCGCCCCTCCGCATGCGGCGAGGACGGATTGGCCCAGCGCGCGATCGCGGCGCGCATGGCTTCGCGCGCATCCAGCAGCATCGGCGTGGTGGCGGCGTGGTCGAGATACAGGCGCTGGCTCAAGCTGAAGACGTTCCGATTGCGAAATTCACTGCCGATCCTATATAGCCGCGCAACTCCGCGCCACCATTCCGGCCGCTTTTTCGATCAAGGTGCTATGCCCGAAGTGATTTTTCCCGGCCCCGAGGGTCGCCTCGAAGGCCGTTTCGCTCCCCCGCCCCGCCCCCGCGCGCCTGTCGCGATGATCCTGCATCCGCACCCGCAGGCAATGGGGACGATGAACAACCGCATCGTGCAGGCGCTGTACCAGACCTTCGCGCGGCGCGGCTTCGCCACC
>JAFEEY010000068.1:23194-28211 GCA_018240865.1 Pseudomonadota bacterium
TCGGCGCTCGATTGGGTGCAGAGTTTCCACCCGGAAGCGCAGCAGACCTGGGTCGCGGGCGTCAGCTTCGGCGCCTGGATCGGCATGCAGCTGCTGATGCGCCGCCCCGAAGTGCGCGGCTTCATCTCGATCGCCCCTCCGGCGAACATGTATGACTTCAGCTTCCTCGCGCCCTGCCCCGCCTCCGGCATCATCATCCAGGGCGAAGCGGACGAAGTGGTGACGCCGTCGGCAGTGCAGAAGCTTGTCGACAAGCTGCGCACGCAAAAGCACATCACGATCCACCACGACACGATCCCAGGCGCGAACCATTTCTTCGAACATGAAATGCCGCAGCTGATGGGCAGCGTGGACAAGTATCTCGATTTCCGGCTGGATCCGAGCTGCCCGATCAAGTGACCGCCGGAGCGGGGAAAAGTAGATGGCCGACCGCGAGAAGCTGCTGCTGGACCTGTTCACCGAGATCGCCGTCGTCGAGCATCTCGTGCGCAACCATATCGGCCAGATCGAGCCGACCGGCCTGAACGCCGGCCAGTTCGGCGCGCTCAATTATTTCATCCGCAACGATCGGATGCAGGAGCGCAAGTCGATCCTCGCCTGGATTTTCCAGGTCAGCATCGACGAGATGGACGTCCATCTGAACGCCCTGGAGGAGCGCGGGCTGGTCGGCCGGATCGGCACCGGTGACGATCAGGTCATCGGCGTCACCGCCGCCGGCCGCGCCGCCCATGCCGATTCGATCCGCGCGATGGCGCCGGACATAGAACCGCTGATGGAAGAGTTTGAAGAAGAGGATCTGGCGAAGACCGTCGACGTCCTAAAGGAAATCCGTCGCATCTTCGACAATCTGCCCGAACGCCTCGCGACGTCCGCCTAGCGCGCCGCGACCTGCTTCAACCAGTTGTCGACAATGGCAGTCGCAGGGAAATCATCGTCGCCGAGCGAACGGTTGAGCGCCATATGCCCGCGCAGGCCCTGGCCCTCAACGCCCTCGATCCGGACCGCCGCACCGTTCGCCTGCAGCGCTTTCGCCAGCGCCTCTGACTGACGAGCGCCGTCGGCGCGGTCGACATGGAGGATGAGGAATGAGGGCGCGTTGGGCGGCGCGGCCTGCAAGGTCGGCGACAACGCTCTTTGCCGCGCCGGATCTGTGCCAAATGCGTCACCATAGACACGCTGCATGATTCCGGGGCCGGTCGCCATCTGTGCGGGCACATCATAGGCGGCGCCGTCCAGCAGCACGACGCCAGCCAACCGGTCCATGCCGATCCCGGCGGTTTTCAGGTAGCGCGGGTTGGTCCCGACCAAGGCCGACAAATGCGCACCGGCGCTGTGGCCCATCAGGACGATGCGCGACGAGTCGATGCCCAGCTTCGCCGCGTTGCGAACCAGCCAGGCGATTCCATCGGCGACATCCTGCGCCTGATCCTCGACGCGGGCATCAGGCACGAGCCGATAATTGAGCGAGGCGACGGCGTAGCCTTCGCCGGTGAAATGCTCGATCTTGGCAGCGCTGCCGGCGTTGCCCTTGTCGCCGCGACGCCAACCCCCGCCATGAACGAAGATGATCAACGGTGCAGGCTTGCCGGCTTCCGCCGCATAGAAATCGAGCTTTTGCAATGGCGCCGGGCCATAGGCCCGTTCCTGCGGCGCCGGACTCGCCGAGGCGATTGCCGGCACGAGACAAAGCAATACGGGCATCGCCCAGAGACGCGAACGCATAAGGCACCCTCCTTCGATCGGGCGAATATGACGTTTGCGTACTGAACTTCCGATGAAAGAAATCAGAGCGCGCGGATCAGGACATTGCCGAAAATGACGAGCGCGGCGACCAGCATCAGCCAGCCGCGTTTTTCCCTCCGCCGCATCTGCACGACGCCGCCGATCGCCAGGGCGATGGCGGCGATCATCATCAGGGACAGCAGCGCCGGGGCCATGTCGTTCACAGCCCGGCCATCCGCTGGAAGGTCTCGGCGTCGACATTGCCACCGGACAGAATGACAAGCGTACCCGGCTGCGGCACGATCTTGCCGGCGAGCATGGCGGCAAGCGCTACCGCACCGCCGGGCTCCAGCACCAGTCGGAGATTGTCGAACGCCCAGCGCATCGCTGTGCCGGTTTCCGCTTCGCTGACCGCGACGCCATGTGCACCGCGCGCCTTCAGGACGCCGAAGGTCAACGGCGCGACTTTCAGCGTCTGCAGCGCGTCGCAGGCGGTTGGGGGCGGGTTCGGCAAGACCGGCACGATCTCGCCTTGCGCGAGCGACCTGGTCATATCGTCCCAGCCCTCAGGCTCAGCGACAATGATTTCCGCTTCGGGTATCGCGAGCGCCAGTCCGGACGCCAGCCCGCCACCGCCGCATGGCGTCACAATCCGGCTCGGGGCGGCATGGCCGAGCGCCGCCATCTGCGCGACCGCCTCCAGCCCGGCGCTGCCCTGCCCTTCGACCACCCAGGGGTCGTCGAAGCTCGGCACCACGACCGATCCGCGCTTGTTCGCGATCTCAGCGGCGATCGCCTCGCGGCTTTCGGCCATGCGATCGTAAAGAATGACCTCGGCACCCAGGGCCCGGGTGTTCTCAAGTTTCCTCTTCGGCGAATCCCTGGGCATCACGATCGTCGCGGCAATACCCAGACGCTGTGCTGCCCAGGCGACGCCCTGCGCATGATTGCCCGACGAAAAAGCGACCACGCCTTTCGCACGTTCCGACTCCGACAGATCGGTGAGTCGATGCCAGGCCCCGCGCAGCTTGAACGCGCCCATCGGTTGCAGCGATTCCGCTTTCAGGAACACGGGAACTTCCGCAACCCTTATCCACAGCAAGGGTGTCGGAAGCATTATTTTTTCAAGCTTTTCCAGTGCTTTGATTACACCCTGCCGGTCAGGCTGCCGCCCTGAACTCACGCCCCGTCTCCAAAAAATAACCGTTTGCGATTCGTGTCTTTACAGGGGGGTAAGCGAAACATATATCGCGCCTCCGCTGCCCCATGGGACTTCCACCGCAAGGCAGTGAATTTGTCCACGACGAAGACCAGGGTTCGCTCTGGCACTGGAGGTCCCTTGAGTTGCACAAGCACCATAGCGCGCTGGGGCTAGCTACGGCCCATCGACCGGTTAATCCGGTCACGCTCATTCGTCCGCACGCCGCACGGCGGGCCGCTCGCTTCTTTGTCGAGAAGTTTCCGGGCAAGACGCTCTATGCGGTCAAGGCGAATCCTTCGCCTGACCTGCTCCGCATCCTTTGGGAAAGCGGCGTCACCCATTACGACGTGGCCTCGATCGCCGAGGTGCGGCTGGTGCGCGAGACGCTGCCCGGGGCGGTGCTATGCTTCATGCATCCGGTGAAGGCTGAGGAAGCGATCGCCGAAGCCTATTTCACGCACGGCGTGCGCACTTTCTCGCTCGATTCGATGGAAGAGCTGCACAAGGTCAGCCGCGCGACCAAAGGCGCGCCCGATCTGACACTGTGCGTGCGCCTGCGCGTCTCGTCCGAACATTCGAAGCTGAGCCTCGCCTCCAAATTCGGCATCGCACCGGGCGAGGCGAAGGAATTGCTGTTCGCCGCCCGCCAGGTCGCCGACGCGCTCGGCATCTGCTTCCATGTCGGCAGTCAGGCAATGACGCCCGACGCCTATGCGCAGGCGATGGAGCGGGTGCGTCAGGCGATCGTCGACGCGGCGGTCACCGTGGACGTGATCGACGTGGGCGGGGGCTTTCCGAGCTCCTATCCCGGCATGGAGCCACCGCCGCTCGAACTCTATTTCGAAACGATCCACCGCGCCTTCGAGAGCTTGCCAGTCTCCTATTCGGCCGAGCTGTGGGCCGAGCCGGGCCGCGCGCTGTGCGCCGAATACAGCTCGCTGGTCGTGCGCGTCGAAAAGCGCCGGGGCGACGAGCTCTATATCAATGACGGCGCCTATGGCGCGCTGTTCGACGCCGCGCATGTCGGCTGGCGTTTCCCCGTCAGCCTGCTGCGCGAGCTGGACAGCCGCGCCAAGGACATGGCGTTCAGCTTCTACGGGCCGACCTGCGACGATCTCGACCATATGACGGGACCGTTCATGCTGCCGGCGGATGTGCAGGCGGGCGACTATCTCGAGATCGGGATGCTCGGCGCCTATGGCTGTGCGATGCGCACCGGCTTCAACGGCTTCGGTAAAGCCGAGGTGGTGGAAGTGACGGACGAGCCGATGGTCTCGCTCTACACAGCCACGGAGCGCGAGGTCGCCTCGAACGTCGTGAAGCTGTAACGGCGGCACCAGAACGCATCGTCATGCCAGCGAAGGCTGGCATCTCGGGTCTGCGCCTGAGACCCCAGCCTTCGCTGGGGTGACGGAGATTTGGGTTTCCGCGTCCCCTGAACGACGACGGCACTGAGCAGATAGTAGGAAGACCGATGACCGACACCCTGACCAAGACAGCGGCCGCGAACGCACCGATCAACGACACCCGCAAGGCGGAATTGCTGTCGAAGCAGGTCAAGCATATCGACATCAAGAGCTTTGACGCGCGCCCGATCGTCGATGCGATGGCGGATATGAGCTTCACCAGCCGCGACCTTGGCCGCGCGACGAAGATTTACAACCAGATGCTGGCCGACAAGGACTGCACGGTCTGCCTGGTGATCGCGGGCTCGACCTCGGCAGGCGGCTGCATGGATCTTTATGCCGAGCTGGTGCGCAACAACATGGTCGACGTGATCGTCGCCACCGGCGCCACGATCGTCGACATGGATTTCTTCGAAGGTCTTGGCCACAAGCACTACCAAGCGCTTGAAATTCCTGACGATGACACGCTGCGCTCGCTCTATATCGACCGCATCTACGATACCTATATCGACGAAGAGCAGCTGCAGGACTGCGATCATACGATCAACAAGATCGCGGAGAGCCTGGAGCCCAAGCCATACAGCTCGCGCGCTTTTATCCGCGAGATGGGCAAATATCTCGTCGAGCACGGCAAGAAGGAGAACAGCCTCGTCAAGCTCGCCTATGAGCATGACGTGCCGATCTTCTG
>JAFEEY010000068.1:28293-38704 GCA_018240865.1 Pseudomonadota bacterium
ACCGAAATCAAGATCAAGGCCGGCACCACCGGTCTGCTGATGATCGGCGGCGGCGTTCCCAAGAACTTCATCCAGGACACCGTCGTCTGCGCCGAGATCCTGGGTCACGAGGATGTCGAAGTGCACAAATACGCGGTGCAGATCACTGTCGCCGATGTGCGCGACGGCGCCTGCTCGTCCTCGACGCTGCAAGAGGCCGCGAGCTGGGGCAAGGTCAATACCGGCATTGAGCAAATGGTGTTCGCGGAAGCCGGATCGGTAATGCCGCTGCTCGCGTCCGACGCCTATCACCGCGGCTTCTGGAAAGACCGCCCGAAGCGCGGCTGGGCAAAGCTTTTCGCCTGATGCCGCTCTCTTGACCCTCCCCGCGAGTCAGCGCACGTTCCGGCCGGGGAACGACACGGGGAGGGTCAATCATGAAAGCCGATATATTGGCGCCGGCCGCTGTGCTGGTGCTCTGGACGATCGTCATGCTCGTCTGGACCGCCGCCACGCGCCTGCCGGCACTGAAAGCGGCGGGCATCGACATGAGCAAGGCGGTGGGCGGCCGCGGCCAAGATCTGGAAGGCGTGCTGCCGGCCAACATCAACTGGAAAGCGCATAATTACGCCCATCTCGTCGAGCAGCCGACGCTGTTCTACGCCACGGTCGCGATCCTTGCGATCATGGGGCAGGTCAGCCAGAGTTCTGTCGCGCTTGCCTGGGCCTATGTCGCGCTGCGCATCGTCCACAGCCTGGTTCAGGCCACTGTGAACAAGATCGCCTGGCGCTTCCCGATTTTCGTCGCGTCCTCGCTCGTACTGCTCGCCCTCGCCGTCATGGCGCTGATGCGGACGATCGGCTGATGCACAGCCCCATTCTCGCGCCGATCGTCGCGCTCGTCGCCTGGTCGCTGATCATGCAGATCTGGCTGTATGCGACCCGCATCCCGGCGATGAAGGCCGCGCGCATCCGGCTGGACCCGACCGTCCCGCCGGGCGAGCTGACCTCCAAACTGCCGCCCAACGTCCGGTGGAAAGCGGACAATTACAATCATTTGATGGAGCAGCCGACCATCTTCTATGCGGTCGCTCTGGCGCTTGCATTGATGGATTTCGGTGGCGGCCTCAACCTAATACTGGCCTGGGCCTATGTCGTCCTCAGAATCGTCCACAGCCTTGTCCAGGCAACGACGAACAGGATCATGGTCCGCTTCTCGGTCTTCATGCTGGCAAGCCTTTGTCTGGTCGCGCTGACCGTTCACGCAGCGATCCGCCTCATCGCGTAAAGGCGGCCGCAAGCTCGACATGGGTCGACCAGCGGAACTGGCCGACCGGGGTAACGCGCGCGATCCGGTACCCGCCGGCCACCAGCAATTTCGCGTCGCGCGCGAAGCTCGCAGGATTGCATGAGACATAGGCGATGCGCGGTACCGAAGAGGCCGCCAGCTCCCCCGCCTGCGCTTCCGCCCCGGCCCGCGGCGGGTCGAGAACCACTGCTTCGAACCGATCCAGTTCGGCCTTGGTGAGCGGGCGCCGGTAAAGGTCGCGATGCTCGACGAAAAGGCCGGGACGCGCGGCTTTCAATGCCAGCACGGCGTCACGCGACGCTTCGGCCGCGTAGATCTTTCCGGTCAGCTGCGCCGCGAAAGTGCCGAGCCCGGCGAACAGATCGGCGACAATCCCGGCATCGCCGATCGCATCGCGGACAGCGCTCGTCAGTGCCGCCTCTCCGTCCGCTGTCGGCTGGAGAAACGCATCGTGCGGCAGCGGAACCGGTGTGCCGCCCAGCGCAATCGTGACCGGCACTGGTTCCCACCGCGTCTGCGGGCCCATGCCGTCGTCGATCGAAAGCCGGGCAATATGGTAGCGCTGCGCGAAATCTGACAGCGCTTCGCTCGTCGCCAGCGTGTCGGCGGCGATGCCTTCCAGCAGCAGATCGACGCCTTGATCCGCCAGGGTCATCTTCACGGTCGCCGCTCGCTTCTCCGCCAGCATCGGGCCGAGCAATGCGCGCAGGGGAGCAACTAGCGCGAAAAGCTCCGGCCGCAGGATATGGCATTCGCGCATATCCTCGATCCGGTGGCTCCGCTCCTGTCTGAAGCCGAGCAGGACTTTGCGTCCGGCCCGCTGGGCACTGAGACTGGCGCGGCGGCGCGTAGCCGGCGGCGACAGATGCACCGGCGCGAAGTCCGGCAGCACGAGGCCTTGCGCGTCGAGTGCCGCGGCGATGCGGTCGCGAACGAAACCGGCATAGCTTTCGTCGTCGAGATGCTGGAGCTGGCAGCCGCCGCAGGCCGGAAAATGACGGCATGGCGGCACCTGATGATGTGGCCCCGGTTCGACCCCGCCGTCAGCAAGCAGCCGGTCGCCCGGCGCCGCGAGCGCGGCGAAGCGGCCATCGGCAGTCACGCCGTCTCCGCGCGCGGCGACCCGGACGATCATATCGGGACCGGTCACAGCGCCGCCGCCAGATGGCGAATAAGGTCATCGGCAATGAAACCCCTGCCCGCGCGCCGTGCAGCCTCCCCATGCAGCCAGACGCCGGCCTTCGCCGCCTGGAAGGGCTCAAGCCCGCGCGCCAGCATCGCGCCGATCACTCCCGCAAGCACGTCGCCCGTCCCTGCCGTCGATAGCCAGGGCGCGGCGTCCCCCGCGATCGCGGCACGGCCGTCCGGCGCGGCAATGACGGTGTCCGCGCCTTTATAGACGACTACCGCTCCGGCTCGCGCGGCGGCGGCACGCGCACGTTCGATCTTGGAAGGCAGGTCGAGATCGGGAAACATCGCCCGCAACTCGCCTTCGTGCGGCGTCAGGATCGCGGCTGTGCCGAGCCGGCGCCCGCCAAGCAGATGCAATGCATCGCCGTCGATTACCAGCGGCCGGCCACTCGCCAGGGCCTTGCCCAGCGCCCATTCGCTGTCGGACGCGCGCCCCAGCCCAGGCCCGATGACAACCGCACCGACCCGTCTGTCGTCCAGCGTGGCGGCCAGGTCCGCGATCGCCCGGCGGACGATTGCATGAGGCGCCCCGTGCTGTGTTTCCCGTTCCAGCAGCACGACATAGCCGGCTCCGGCATGCGCCGCGGCGTCCGCTGCCAGCGCACTTGCCCCCGGCATCGCCCCGCCGACGACAGCGACCAGACCGCGCGAATATTTGTGATCGTTCGGCCCCGGCGCGGGAATGGAAGGCCTAGTCAGGTCGGACAGTCTCGACTCCGCGTCGATGCCGATATCGACGATCACCGTCCGCCCGCACAGGGACGCCGCAGGCTGGAGCCGGTGCGCGGGTTTCAGCGTGGCGAAGGTGACGGTCAGATCGAAGGCGGGCGGATCGCTGAGGATCGCGCCGGTATCGGTCTCGACGCCGCTCGGCAGGTCGACGGCGACCTTGATCCGGGCCTTGGTCGCGAGGCTGTTCAGATAGCCCGCCACCCTCGTGTCCAGACCGCGCGTCAGGCCAGTGCCGAAAAGCGCATCGATCAGCAATGGCGCCGGTTTGGCCTCGCTCAGCGAAGCCACCGGTCCGTCCCATGCTGCCCTCGCCGCCGCTGCCGCTCCGGCCTTGGGCTCGCCCAGTGCAGCCACCCGCACATCGACGCCGCGCTGCTTTAGATACTGCGCGGCCACATAGCCGTCGCCGCCATTATTGCCGGGGCCGCACAGCACCAGCGCCGACAGAGGCCCGGCGAACCGCCACGCGGCTTCCGCTACGCCAAGCCCGGCACGCTCCATCAGCGTTTCGACCGGCGTGCCAGCGGCGACCGCCCGCGCTTCGGCGTCACGCATCTCGGCGGCGGTGAGGATGAAGCGGCTCATAACGTCGTCATTGCGAGGAGCGCAGCGACGAAGCAATCCATAGAAGCGCAACTTCCTGGATTGCTTCGCTGCGCTCGCAATGACTGAAAGTCAGATATCCGCGTAAACGTGCGTCTCGGCCTGACCGCCCGGATGCGTGACCGCTCCCTGATAGGCCGGGCCGACATTCTGCGCGTAGCGCCACAGCGCCCCCGCCTGATAATCGTTGCGGCGCGGCTGCCAGCGCGCGCGGCGTTCGGCGAGCAACGTTTCGGGAACATCGAGGTCGATCGTGCCCACTTCGGCGTCGATGCGGATCGTGTCGCCATTCTCGACCAGGGCGATCGGGCCGCCTTCCGCTGCTTCGGGACCGACATGGCCGATGCAGAAGCCGCGCGTGGCACCGGAAAAGCGGCCGTCAGTGATCAGAGCGACTTTCTCTCCCAGCCCCAGGCCATAGAGAGCCGCGGTGGTCGCCAGCATCTCGCGCATGCCGGGTCCGCCCTTCGGCCCTTCATAGCGGATAACGATCACCTCGCCTTCGTTGATCGTGCGTCCTTCGACGGCGGCGAACGCATCCTCCTCGCAGTCGAACACCCGCGCCGGGCCCTCGAACTGCAGCCGGTGCATCCCCGCGACCTTCACGATCGCGCCGTGGGGGGCGAGCGACCCGCGCAGACCGACAACGCCGCCGGTAGGCGTGATCGGCGTGCGGGCGTCGTAGATGACTTTCTGGTCCGGGTTCCACGTCACCTGCTCGATATTCTCGGCAAGCGTGCGGCCGGTGACGGTCAGGCAATCGCCGTGCAGCAGCCCTTCCGCCAGCAACGTCTTCATCAGCATATAGACGCCGCCTGCTTCATACATATCCTTGGCGACATAGTTGCCGCCAGGCTTCAGGTCCGCGCAATAAGGCGTTGATTTGAAAATCTCTGCGACGTCGAACAGATCGAATTCGATCCCTGCCTCATGCGCCATTGCCGGCAGATGGAGCGCGCCGTTGGTCGAGCCGCCCGTCGCCGCGACGATGCGCGCCGCGTTCACGAACGCCTCGCGCGTGCAGATGTCGCGCGGGCGGATATTCCTGGCCAGCAGCTCCATCACTTGCGCCCCGGCCGCGACTGCGACCTGTTCGCGGGTCGTATAAGGCGCCGGAACCATATTGCTGTTCGGCAAGGACAATCCGATCGCCTCGCCCACGCACGCCATGGTGTTGGCGGTATATTGCCCCCCGCAAGCGCCGTGGCCGGGGCACGCGACTTTCTCGAGCTCGTGAACCTCGGATAGCGGGCAAGAGCCGGCCGCATAGCGTCCCACCACCTCGAACACATCGACCACGGTCACGTCGCGATCGTGGAAGCGGCCCGGCAGGATCGAGCCGCCATAGACGAAGATCGACGGCACGTTCAGGCGCAGCATCGCCATCATCATGCCGGGCAGCGACTTGTCGCAGCCGGCGAAGCCGACCAGCGCGTCGTAGCAATGGCCGCGCACGCTGAGTTCGATCGAGTCAGCGATTACTTCGCGGCTGACCAGCGAGGACTTCATGCCCTGATGGCCCATCGCAATGCCATCGGTGACCGTTATGGTGTTGAACCGGCGCGGCATGCCGCCGCCCTGCTCTACCCCGCGCCGGGCCGCGTCGGCCTGGTCGTTCAGTGTGGTGTTGCACGGCGCACTGTCGTTGCCGGCGGAAGCGATGCCAACGAACGGCCGGGCGATCTCCTCCTCGGTTAGCCCCATCGCGTAATAATAGCTGCGGTGCGGCGCGCGCTCGGGGCCGACCGAGACATGGCGCGACGGGAGTTTGCTCTTGTCGAAGGTGTGAGTCATGACGCGCGCCTATGGGCGAACGGTGGCGCTTCGCGCAAGCTTCTTACGGCAATCGACGATCGCAGGTTCTAAAATTTCAGCCCAGCGCGCCACGCCGTCGGGGCCGGCGATCAGGTCGTTGCGAATTTCGATTGCCAGATAGGGAATGCCGGCGGCCTCCGCATGCATGTTCATCGTCGCGTTGAGCAGCTGGCCAGAATAGGGCTGATTGTCCCCGGTCTCGAAACCCTGCGCGCGCAGCATCTCGATCACCAAGCGGGCCGCGCGATCGTCGCGGTTGTAGAGAATGCCGACTTGCCAGGGCCGATCGGGTCCGGATGAAGACTCCAGCCTTGGCGTGAAGCTATGGACGGCGACGATCAGATCCGGCGCTCCATCGCGCACCAAATCTGCCAGCCGTGCGTGATAGGGGCGCCAGAAGCGCGCGACCCGCGCCGCACGCGCCTTTTCGCTGAGGCCGATATTGCCGGGGATCGGATGACCATCGCTTTCGGCCGGAATCAGGGCCGGGCTGTCCTCTTCGCGGTGCAGGTCAATGACCAGCCGCGAAACGGTCCCGAACAGGCCCGGACAGCCAAGTCGGGCGCAAAGCGCTCGCCCCAACGCCGCCGCGCCGATATCCCAGCCGATATGGCGGCCGATCAGATCGTCGCCAATGCCCAAATGGATATCCGGCGGCACGAACCGTGCGGCATGATCGACGACGATCAACAAACCCGAGCCGGCGTCGCGGCCGGGAATCAGATCATAAGCTTCGCTCACGGAATGTCTTTTGGGGCCTTAGGGGAGCGACGGCAACAGGCCGTGCTCCCCTGGCCGGGATGCGCGCGCCAGATACGCGGCGCGCGGACCCTTGGCGAACGGGCGTTGCTGGCGGGCAAGCCGATCCGCGCGAACAGAGCAGCAAACACCGTGCCACATACTAAGATATTGATTTTACTTCACGACCTCACGGCACGCTGTCCCAAAGCCGGACGCCCGGATCAGGCCAGTGCCGTCGCGAGACACCAGGGCCAGGCGCGCCGCGCCTCTTCCGCAGCGTGCATCAGCTGCTCGCGCGTTTCGAACAGCGCAAAACACGTCGCGCCGGAGCCCGACATACGGGCCAGCCCGGCGCCGGGCCGGGCGCGCAACCAGTCGAGCAATTTCCCGATCACCGGCGCGATCGCGATTGCCGGCGCTTCGAGATCGTTGCGCCCCGCCAGCGCCGCCGCCAACGGATCGCCTTCCCCTAGCGGCCCGCGATCCTTGCCGTCCCAACCGGCGAAGACCGGCCCTGTCGGCATTGCCACGCCGGGATTGACCAACAGCAGCGGCGTGCCTGTCAGGCGGGCGTTGACGACGGGCGTCAGTTCCTCGCCTCGCCCCTCGCCTCGCAGAGTCCGCCCCTGAAGGCATGCGGGAACGTCGGCGCCCAGCGCTCGTGCGATCGGCTCCAAGGGAATATTCGTCTTCCAAAGGCGCGCGAGCAACCGCAGCGTCGCTGCAGCGTCGGCCGATCCGCCGCCGATGCCGGATGCGAGCGGCAGATTCTTCTCAAGCGTCAATGCCGCGCCCTGCGTCACGCCCGCAGCTGCCTGCAGCGCCCGGGCCGCCCTGATCACCAGATTATCCTCGCCTGCGCTCAGGCCGGTCGAGGACGGTCCCCCGATCTCGAGCGTCAACTCGTCGGCGACAGAGGCGGTCAGCCGATCGCCATCGATGGCGAATGCAAAAAGCGTCTCTATCCGATGGTAGCCATCAGCCATCCGCTCGCGCACATGAAGCGCGAGATTGATCTTGGCGGGCGCGGCTTCGCTGTCGGTCATCGCAGCGCCCTAGCCCGGGCAGCGGCCGATCAGAAGAGGCGCGGGAGCATTGACATATGCTCCCGCGCCGTCCGGTCAGGTCAGGCGAAGCTGACGCTTGTCCGTACCCGGCGGCGAAGCGCCGCACCGGCGAGGCCGAAGCCGCTGATCATCAACGCCCAGCTGGCAGGCTCCGGCACGGCATTGCCGGCCGTCACGTTGAAAACAGCGGTGAAATCATTGGCGGCATTGGTCCCCGCCCAATTGATCTCGATCACGCCATTATTGAGGCTGTAGGTCAGGCCCGGCACGAAGGCGTCGTTGACCAGGCTGATGCTGGCGAAACCGGGCGAGCCGACGAGCGTGAAGGTCTGCTTCCAATTGGCCGCATTGCTGAACACAACGTCGCGGATCGTCAGCTGCGTATCGCTGAAATCGGCGGTGTCCATATTGGCCCCGTCCTGGAACCCGAACTCGGTTCCCGCCGCGATCGTCACCGGCTGGCCGCCGCTATTGCCGAAGCCGCCGGGCACGAAGCCGTTGGCCGGATCATAATAATTGGTTGGATTGGCACCGAACTGGATCGTCCCGTTCACCTGGCGGCCCAGCAATGCCGCATCGGCGGCCGTGGCGACAAATGCCGAACTCGCCAGCAGCGCCGCTGTCATGAGTATTTTCATAAACACCCCCTTGGGTTTGTGTACATTCTGCGCCGGGCCCACAACCCGCCGCTTGCTTCGCGACCCAAGCCCGCTTCTCGGAACGGTAGTGTATGATATCAGACGCAGCCAACGTTAACCATAGGAAACGATCTCTCAATCAGCGTGCGGTAAGCGCTGGCGAGAAACCGCCTTCCGCCTTGGCCTTGGCGCGGGCCGCGATATCGTCGGTGTCGGCAAACACTGCTGCCGCACTCCAGGCGTAGCGCGCTTCATATTTGCGGCCGGCGGCCCAATAGGCGTCGCCCAGATGCTCGTTGATTGTTGCATCGGAAGGCTGGCCTTGAACGGCTCTTTCAAGCGCCGGGATCGCTCGGGCCACGTCGCCGGTCAGATAGTGCGCCCAGCCGAGCGAATCGGTGATGGCGGGGTCGTCGGGCTTCAATTGGCTCGCCCGCTCGATCAAACCGAGCGCCGTTTTCACATTCTCGCGCCGTTCCAACTGCGCGTAACCCAGATAATTGAGTGCGACCGGCTGCAGCGGCGACAGCGCCACCGCCTTTTCAAGCGCCGGCTTGGCCGCGGTCCAGTCTCCCGAGCGATCGAGGGCGCCGCCGCGCAACAGATAGAGGCTCCAAAGCCGGTCAGCAGCTTCGGGCGACGCCTGAGCGACCGCGATCGCGCGCTCGTAAACCTTGGCGGCATCTGCCTGCCGCTCCAGCGCGACCAGCAGATCCCCGGTGCGGACAATATCGGCCAGCGTCGCGGTCTGCACATCGCTCTTGGCCTGGGCGAGCGCCAGCGCCTCCTCGCGCCGGCCAAGCTCGGTCAGGATGCCCACGCGCGTGTCGACCGCGGCGCTGGCATAGGGGCTATCAGGTGCAATCTTCCCGGCAATTGCCAGCGCCGGCTCCGCCTGCCCAACATTGGCAAGCAGCCGCGCGAGCATCACCGCCGCACCGTCGTTCGAAGGATCGAGCCAGGTCGCGAGGCGGACCATCGTCAGCGCGACCGGCGAGCGCGGATCAGCCTGAATCGCCTCACCCACGCGCACCAGCAGCGCCGCCAGGCCGCCCGCCGCGTCCGGCGATCCGGCGCGAAGCGGCTTGCCCTTCTCGATCAGGGCACGCGCCGCCGCGATCACCGGCTCGTCGCCGCGCAGCAGCGCGAGCGCGGCATCTTTCTTTCCCGCTACCTGCAGGCGCGAGGCGACCGCGAGCTTCAGCGGCGGCGAGCCGCCACCCGCGGCGAGCGCCTGAGCCTGCACCACCTTCGCTGCATCGTCGAGCTTGCCCGATGCGATCAGGATCAGCGCGCGCTGCTCGGATGCCAGCGCCGAAGTCAGCGCGCTGCCGGTCGGAGCGTCGAGGATCGCGATCGGGTCGCCCTGCTTGCTCGCCTGCGCGACCCAGGCGCGCATCACCGGCACCATGAAATCGAAACTGCCGTCCTTGGCCAGCGCCTCGACCGCAGCATTCGCGGCCGGCCAGTCTTTCGTCTTCAGCGCATTGGACAGGAACAGCAATTGCCCATCGGCGGGCAGCGCCCCAGCCTTGTTCAGCGTCGCCGCCGCTTTCAGCGCGAGCGGGAAGTCGCCTCCGGTCAGTGCCTGGCGATAGGCGCGCGCAGCGATCGCGCCGTCGTCCGGCCGCGCCGCCAGCACCGCCGAATAGGCGCGCGACGCCTGATCGAGCGCGCCGTCCGATCCGGCCAGCCGCGCCCGCGCATAGGCGGCGAGCAGCGATTGCTGCGGCATGGCGACGGTCTTCTTCGCCGCCACGGACGCGGGCAGCAGAAGCGCCGCTGCCGCGATCAGGCTACATGTTCGGGTAATTCGGTCCACCGCCGCCCTCCGGCACCACCCAGTTGATGTTCTGGGTCGGATCCTTGATGTCGCAGGTTTTGCAGTGAACGCAATTCTGCGCGTTGATCACAAAGCGCGGATTTCCTTCGTCCTGTCCCACAACTTCGTAAACGCCTGCCGGGCAGTAACGCTGCGCCGGTTCGTCATAGAGCGGCAGGTTATAGTCGATCGGGATGTTCGGATCCTTCAGCGTCAAGTGGATCGGCTGGTCTTCCTCATGATTGGTGTTCGACAGGAATACCGAGGAAAGGCGATCGAAGCTGATGACGCCGTCGGGTTTCGGATAATCGGGCTTCACGCACTGATCCGCGCGCCACAGCTTGGTGTGATCGGCCTTGTGCTTCAGCGTGAACGGCAGGCCGATGCCCAGCTGGCGCATCCACATGTCGACGCCCGCGATCAGCGTGCCGACCGTGCCGCCGAATTTGGCCACCGCCGGCTCGACATTGCGGACTTTCTTCAGCTCGGTCGCGATCCAGCTCTTGTCGAGCGC
>JAFEEY010000068.1:38758-58292 GCA_018240865.1 Pseudomonadota bacterium
GCCGCCAGCATGCCGGACTTGATCGCGGTATGGCTGCCCTTGATGCGGGGCACGTTCACGAAACCGGCCGAACAGCCGATCAGCGCGCCGCCGGGGAAAACCAGCTTCGGCACCGATTGCCAGCCGCCCTCGTTGATCGCGCGCGCGCCGTAGGAGACGCGCTTGCCGCCCTCCAGGATCGCGCGGATCGCCGGATGCGTCTTCCAGCGCTGAAATTCGTGGAACGGCGAGAGGTGGGGGTTTTTGTAGTTGAGCGCGACGACGAAGCCCAATGCGACCTGTCCGTTCGCCTGATGATAGAGGAATCCCCCGCCCCAGGCATCGTCGAGCGGCCAGCCCTGGGTGTGGATCACACGGCCCGGCTCGTGCTTGGCAGGGTCGATATCCCAAAGCTCTTTCAGCCCGATCCCATAGACTTGCGGCTGCGCATTCGCATCCAGATCGAAGATGCGCTTCAGTTCCTTGGTCAGGTGGCCGCGCGCACCTTCGGCGAAGAACGTATATTTGGCGTGGAGCTCGAGGCCCGGCTGATAATCGGGCTTGTGGGTGCCATCGCGCGCCACGCCCATGTCGCCGGTCGCGACGCCCTTCACTGAGCCGTCGTCGTTGAACAGGATTTCGGCAGCTGCGAATCCGGGGAAGATTTCGACGCCCAGCCCTTCCGCCTGCTCGGCCAGCCACCGGCAGAGATTGCCGAGCGAGCCGGTATAGGTGCCCTTGTTGTTCATGAAGGGCGGCATCAGGCCATGCGGGAATTCATATTTCTTGCCCGCCGTCAGCACCCAGTGATGATTCTCGGTCACCGGCGTTTGCGCGAGCGAGCAGGTCTCGCGCCAATCAGGCAGCAATTCGTCGAGCGCGATCGGATCGACCACCGCGCCGGACAGAATATGCGCACCAATCTCCGAGCCTTTTTCGAGCACGCAGACCGAGAGCTCCTGACCTGCGGCATTAGCGAGCTGTTTCAGCCGGATCGCGGCACCCAGCCCTGCCGGACCGCCGCCCACGATCACCACGTCATACGGCATTGCTTCGCGTTCGCTCATCCGTCTTCCCCTCTGCCGGCCCCGCTTCGTCGCAACGAGGCCACGGCCTGTGGCGGCCAGCGATGCCAGCCGGTTGACCGGCGCGTCAACCTCGGACTCTAAGGGAAAGCAATGGAAGGGGTCCAGTTCGCAGGCGGCGATGCTGCCGCCGCCAGCCTTTTGCGCTGGTGGCGCGATGCGGGCGTCGACATGCTTGTCGACGACGCGCCGCGCGACTGGCTGGCATCCAGCAACCCTCTCCCGACCGGGGAGAGGGTGGCGGAGCGCAGCGATGCCGGGAGAGGGGCAGTCTCTCAACCCACTGCCCCTCTCCCTGGCCGCTTCGCGGCCGTCCCTCTCCCCGGTGGGGAGAGGGCTAAATTGCCTGACACGGTCGACGCGCTGCTCGTCTGGATGCGCGACAGCGCTGAAGTACCGGAAGCGCGTTGGGGCCGCACACGGCTTTTGCCTGCGGGAAATCCCAAAGCGGACATTGCGATCATGATCGACGCGCCCGAACAGGGCGATGTCGCTGCCGGCGCTTTGCTTTCCGGGGAACTCGGCGCGCTGTTCGACAGGATGCTTGGAGCGATCGGCCTCGATCGCGCGTCGATATGGCTCACGCCGTTCGCCACGATCAGGCCAGTCGGCCGGGTTCCGCAGGAATCGCTGCGGCGGCTGGCCGAAATCGCCCGGCACCAGATCGGCCTGATCGCGCCGAAGCGGCTTCTGGTGATGGGCGACACGCCGACTCGTGCGCTGATCGGGACGGAAGTCATGGCCGCGCGCGGCCAATTGCATTCGCTTAACCTTGGCGGGCGCACAGTGGAAACGGTCGCGACCTTTCTGCCTCGCCTTCTGAACGAGAAGCAGAGTTTCAAGGCGCAGGCATGGAAAGACCTGCAGCTGCTGATGAGTGGGCTTTGAGTATGCGTTACGCTTTTGCCGCTACCTTATTTGCCGCGACTGCTGCCCCGGCGCTGGCGGCCGATGCCGGTTGGCCGGCCGGAGCAGCGACGGCGCAGAGCCTGGGCCAGCTACCGCCGGTGCTGGCCGGTCAGGATCGCGACGCCTTTCTTGCCGTCTTCGCCGATCTGAAGGCCGGTCTTTGGGCCGATGCCGCCACCAAGATCGATGCATTGCCCGCAGGGCCGCTCAAATCCTATGCGCGGGCCGAACTTTATACCGAAAAAGGCTCGCCCAAGGTCGACGATCCGAACGCGCTTGTCGCCTTGCTGACCGAGGCGCCCTGGCTGCCCCAGGCCCCGCAGCTGGTCGCGATGGCGCAGGCCCGTGGCGGTGTCGGCATTCCCTCCCTGCCCTCGCAGCAGCGGCTGATCTGGCTCGGTTCGGCGCCTGCGCGCGAACGGGCGTCGATGATCAAGGACGATCCGGTCGCCGCGCAGCTCGCGCCCAAGATCCTGCCGCTGATCAAGATCGACGATCCCGCCGGCTGTGAAGCCGTGCTGGCATCTGACGAAGCCAATCTCTCCGGCCCGGCGCTGACCGAATGGCGGCAGCGGATCGCATGGTCCTATTATCTGAACGGTGACGACGCCAATGCCCGCCGCCTGGCTGCCCTCGCCCGCACCGGCGAAGGCGAATGGCGCGTGCAGGCGGATTGGACCACTGGCCTCGCCGCCTGGCGGCAACGCGACTATGCGGCAGCCGCAGAAGCCTTTGCGTCGGTCGCGATGCGCGGCGGTGATCCCGATATTCTCGCCGGCGGCCATTATTGGGCCGCCCGCGCGTTCATGGCTGCCGGTCAGCCGGACAAGGTGCAGTCGCGCCTGCGCGCCGCCGCCCATTATGGCGAGACATTCTATGGCATTCTCGCCGCTCAGGCGCTCGGCCTGCGGCAGTTGCCGCCGCACGAGCTGGACCAGCTGAGCCGGCAATGGCCGCGCCTCTCCGCCATTCCGAATCTGCGTATCGCCAAGGCGCTTTCGGAGATCGGTGAGCGGGACCGGGCGGCGGAGCTGCTGCGCTTCCAGGCGAGACTCGGACGGCCCGAGGATCACGCCCTGCTGGCCTCGCTCGCCGCGCGGTTGAACCTGCCGGACACGCAGCTCTATCTCGCTCACAACGGCCCTTCCGGCGCCCAGCCCAGTGCTTCGACCCGGTATCCCGTGCCCGACTGGTCGCCGAACGGCGGCTGGCGCGTCGACAAGAGCCTGGTCTACGCCCACGCCCTGCAGGAAAGTCGCTTCCGCCCTGACGTGATCAGCCCGGCCGGCGCCTACGGCATCATGCAAGTGTTGCCAGGCACGGCCTCGATCATCGCCAGGCGTCGCGGCGAGGCGGCTCCGGCAGCGGCGCAATTGCTCAATCCATCGGTCAATCTGGATTACGGCCAGGCGCGGCTGGAAATCGTGCGCGATTACGGCCCGACCGGTGGGCTCCTGCCCAAGGTCATTATGGGTTATAATGCCGGCCCCGGCATGCTCGACGTGTGGAACGCCAAGGTGAAGGGCGGCGAGGATCCGCTGCTGTTCATCGAATCCGTGCCTTATTGGGAAACGCGCGGCTATGCAGTGACGGTGCTGCGCAATTACTGGATGTACGAGCGGAATGCGGGCGCGGCCTCGCCCAGCCTGAAAGCGATGGCGCAAGGCATGTGGCCGCGCTTCCCCGGCCTGCCCGGCCCGAAATCGGTCCGTCTGGAGCCTCGCGGGCCGATCGAGGTCGCGCAGGTCGATACTGTGGTGCCCGGTGCCAATTGACGAAAGCCTGGCGTTCAAGCCGGTCCGCATCGCCGTCCTCACCGTTTCCGATACGCGCAGCGCCGCTGATGATCGCTCCGGCGACACGCTGGTCGAACGGCTGACGCGCGCAGGTCATGTCCTTGCCGCCCGCGCCATCCTCCGCGACGATCTTGACGATCTGGTCGAACATCTGGCCGGATGGGTCGATGATCCTCAGATTGATTGCATCGTCACCACCGGCGGCACCGGCGTCACCGGCCGCGACGTCACGCCCGAGGCGCTGCAGGCGCTGGGCGGTAAGGATATCCCGGGCTTCGGCGAACTGTTTCGCTGGCTGAGCTTCCAGACGGTCGGCACCTCGACCATCCAGTCGCGCGCCTGCGCGGTGGTCGTGCGCGGCACCTATATCTTTGCGCTGCCCGGCTCGACCGGCGCAGTGAAGGACGGCTGGGATGGTATTCTCGTCTTCCAGCTCGACAGCCGGCACCGCCCTTGCAATTTCGTCGAGCTGATGCCGCGCCTGAAAGAAGAATGAGCGCTGGCGCCGTGATGCGGCGCAGTTAAGATCGGTCCCGTAACGGAGGCCTGCGCATGACATCTTTTCCCCTCGACGTTTTCACCGAGCCCAATGTCGATCCCGATACGCTCGCCAATCTGGGCCCGCTCCGGCGGCTCGCCGGGCGCTGGGAATCGGAAATAGGCGTCGACATCAATCCGAAAGCGGAGGGCCCGGAGCGCCGCGTCTTCACCGAGCGGATGTCGTTCGATCCGATCGACGCGCAGACCAACGGCCCGCAGCTTTTCTACGGGCTGCGTTACCACACGCACATCACGACCAAGGAAGAGGACATCACTTTCCACGACCAGGTCGGCTATTGGCTGTGGGAGCCGGCGACGGGCCTCATTCTGCAGACGCTCGCGATCCCGCGCGGCCAGGTGGCTCTTGCCTCGGGTCATGCGAAACCGGACGACAACAGCCTCACGGTCGTCGCCACGCGCGGCGAAACGCAGGACGGCATTTGCTCGACCGCGTTTCTGGAATACGCCTTCCGGACCGACAGCTACACGATGAATCTGACATTCCACGACGAGGATTCGTGGAGCTACGACATCAAGACGATGCTGCTCGTCCACGGCCGAGAAGAATTGTTCGAGCATCACGACACCAACACGCTGCGGCGCGTTGGCCCGGCGAAGCCCAATCCGCTGATGCAGATCCTCACGCACAAGGCCAAACACGTCCCGTCCCGGGACGGCTAAGCCATTGCGGCTGTTACGATGTTGCGGGCGCGCCGGAGAGGTTGGATGAACGGCATTGCGCGAATCGAAAGAGGCAGGGGTCCGCCGCGTAAGTGTCCAAAGCCAGAATTCTGTGCGTCGATGACGAGCCGTTCGTTCGCATGATGGTTGCGCATTGCATCAGCGATCTCGGCCACGACGCGGTCGAGGCGGGGAGCGGCGAAGCGGCGCTCGATCTACTGGATACCGGCGGCATCGACCTGCTGATCACCGATATCCGCATGGGCGGCATCAGTGGCTGGGAAGTTGCCGAACAGGCCCGCATCGACCGCCCGAACCTGCCGGTCATCTACATCTCGGGCTATCCCAGCGAGGGGAACGCCGTGCCGGGCTCCCGCTATCTCGCCAAACCCTTCCGCCCCCACGAGCTGGAATCCGCCGTCCGCGACTGCCTGGGCTGAGCGTCGCCGGCGCGGCCGGGCGTCTGGATCAACAGGCTGCCGACTGCGATGGCGCCGGCCGCGACGCCGATGCCGAGGATGATGTCGGCCAGATAATGCGTCCCCTCGACCGGAGTCGCGAGCAGCATCGCGCCGTTCAGCGGAACAAGCACCCAACGCAGCGGCGGAATGCGCCATGCCGTCACGAGGTAAATCGCCGCGGCGGCGGCATGAAAGCTCGGCGCAGAGACCAGCCCGCGCAGCTGGCCCAGGTCGATGATATGCACCGCATGCGCGCGAAGCTGCGGGATCAGGTCCGGCTGCCACAGCTCACTGCGCGGCATGTAGGGGATCGGCCCATGCCAGAGATAGGCGAACGGCCCGACCGCGGGCATCAGGCTGAACAGCGCCAGAGTGACGGCCGCGGCGAGCCAGAAGCTTGCGAGAAAGCGGTTGGCCGCTGCCCTTTCATCATAAAAGGCGAACCAGCCGAGCAAGACCGCAGGGGTCACATAGATGCTCTCATAGGCTCCGATCCCGAGCCATTGCAGGACGGGATGGGCCGCGACCAGCCGGTACCAGGCGAGCCAATCGAAGCCCAGCATTCCGTCGATCCGCTGGAGCGTCGCATCGGCATAACCGTGCGACATCGCGGCGATCGGGTAGCTGGTGGCAGCGCCCAGCAGGGCGATCGCGGTGAAGATCAGGAAATAGGTGCCAGCGTCGGCGATGGCCTTTCCGTAGGGCAGCATGCGCTGAACCGGTCGCGCCTTCAGCGTCAGGACGAGCGCGACGGCCGCATAATATGGAAAGTTGCTCGGGCTCCACGGGTCGATCGTGAGTTCCGCGCGGGCCATCAGAACAGCCGACACAAGTCCGCACAGCGCGAGCATGCACCACGGCCAAAATCGGGATATGTCTGTCGGCTCCGCCGCCGGCCCGTTGCGGATCAAGCCAGGGTCGGTGGGCAGGATCAGTGACATCGGCTCGGCCTACTACCGCTTATCGGTCGCGCAAAGAGCAAGCCTTGCGAAATGATCTACTCGCGTGAGGAAAATGGTGGACGCACTAGGGCTCACATTGGAGCCCTAGAACGGCGGCTTTCTGCGCATCCTCTGACATGGTGTTTACAGGTGGCCCCCAATTTGGCCCCCAAACGCACCAGATGCCTGTGGACAAACTCGGATCGGCGCGGCGCAACCGAAGATGCCTGCCGCGCCGATTCGGTCAAGACTCCTCTGGCTTTTCGGATGAACGGGCAAGGCCCAATTCGCCGCATTTGCGCGCATAGGCTTGGTGAGCGCGTTCCCGCAGGTGCGGATCGGGATGACCGGCCAGTAGAGCGTCGATCCCGATCATGGCGAACACGCTCTGACGTGCGATCCGCTCGACCAGGAAGCCAGTGTCCGATGGACTCACCTCATCGTCGCAGGCCGCACTGAGCCGGGCCATAGCCCAGGCGCTCACGCTGAGATCGCTTGCCCGCGCCGCCTCGCGAATGCGCGCGCTGAGTTCGTGGGAGATATAGATCTGGAGACGGACTGGCCGTGTCATGCACGGACTCCTTGGTTGAGGAGCCCGGTCCACGCTGCGAAAGGCAACGGTCAATCTAAGTCGACCGGTCGAACAGGTCAAGAACATTGAAGGCGCTCGAATCGCACGCCTTTCTTCCCACCGCCGTCAGATTCAAATCGCGAACTGCCTCCAAGTCATTTTGACGGAGATGCCGCCACTGCTAAAAATTCGCCTTTTCCCGTTCAATTTAAAGACTTTGCGGGAGCGATATGTCGCGTACGGTGTGTATCGGTCCGAACTGCAAATCGGTTTCCGGCTCACACGCCCGAACTACCTTTGAGGTCATGGACGCACTGACCCGCAGGCGTCCCCTAGCCATTGTCCAAAAGCGCTATTTCGCCCTACATCGCTTGAAGGGGTGTGGCGATAACAGCCGAATCATCGATCGAATGGGGCGTGCGGGGTGGGCAGGGGTGAATAACGTCAAGGAAATCGAACGCGCCGAGTTGCACAAGACTATCTGGCGGATCGCCAACGACTTGCGCGGCAGCGTCGATGGGTGGGATTTCAAGAGCTACGTGCTCGGGATGCTGTTCTACCGGTTCATCTCGGAGAACCTTACCGCCTACTTGAACGCGCAAGAACATAGCGCGGGCGAAGCCGGCTTCGACTATGCCGCCCTGTCCGATGCGGATGCCGAGCAGGGCCGTGCCGAGACAGTGAAGGAAAAGGGCTTCTACATCCTGCCCTCGCATCTGTTCGCCAATGTCCGCCGGCGGGCCCGGCAAGACGCAGACCTCAATGAATCGCTGTACCGCGTGTTCAAGGACATCGAGGGCTCGGCAATCGGCGCGGACAGCGAAGATGACTTCAAGGGGCTGTTCGACGACTTGGACGTCAACAGCGGCAAGCTCGGCCCGACCGTCGCCAAGCGCAACGAAAAGCTGGTCAAGCTGCTCGATGCCATCGGCGATCTGCCGCTGAACAGCGGATCGGGCAGCTTCTCCGACAACACGATCGACTTGTTCGGCGACGCCTATGAATATCTGATGCAGATGTACGCCTCGACGGCGGGCAAGTCCGGCGGCGAGTTCTACACGCCGCAGGAAGTTTCCGAGCTGCTGGCCCGCATCGCGGTGAGCGGCAAGACCGAGGTGAACAAGGTGTACGACCCGGCCTGCGGCTCGGGCTCGCTGCTGCTCAAATTCGCCAAGGTGCTCGGGCAGGACAAGGTGCGCCAAGGCTTCTTCGGCCAGGAAGTCAATCTGACGACCTACAATCTGTGCCGGATCAACATGTTCCTGCACGATGTGAACTACGAGAAGTTCGACATCGCTCACGGCGACACGCTGACCGACCCCGCGCATTGGGACGACGAGCCCTTCGAGGCGATCGTTTCCAACCCGCCCTATTCGATCAAATGGGCGGGCGACAGCAATCCGCTGCTGATCAACGATCCGCGCTTCGCCCCGGCCGGCGTGCTCGCGCCCAAGAGCAAGGCGGACCTCGCCTTCACCATGCATATCCTGAGCTGGCTGGCGACCAACGGCACCGCCGCCATCGTCGAGTTTCCCGGCGTGCTCTATCGTGGGGGCGCCGAGCAGAAAATCCGGCAATATTTGATCGATAACAATTACATCGATGCCGTTATCCAGCTCCCGCCGGACCTGTTCTTCGGCACCACCATCGCCACCTGCATCATCGTGCTGAAGAAGTCCAAGCGCGACAACGCAACCCTGTTCATCGATGCCAGCGCGGAATTCGTCCGTAGCGGCAACAAGAACAAGCTGACGGAGGGGAACCGCCGCAAGATTCTCGACGCCTTCGCCGCGCGGGAGGACGTTGCGCACTTCGCGCGGCTGGTGGAAAACGCGGACATCGCGGCCAACGGCTATAACATCGCCGTGTCCTCCTATGTCGAGCAGGAGGACACGAGCGAGGCGGTGGACATCAAGACGCTCAATGCCGAGATCGCACGGATCGTCGCGCGACAGGCCGAACTGCGCACGGCTATCGACGCGATCGTTGCCGATCTGGAGGGGGAAGAGGCATGAGCCGGATTGATCGCCTTATCACCGAGCGCTGCCCGGATGGTGTCAAATTCAAGATCATTGGAGATTTCGTTTCGAGGCCGGCGAATATTCGTTGGGCAGATTATCCCGATACCGAATTTCAGTACATCGACTTGACCTCCGTAGATCGAGCGACTCACGCGATCACTGCAACCTCGGCCATCACGAGTGAAAACGCGCCCAGCCGTGCGCAGCAAGTCGTTCACGAAGGTGATGTGATATTCGGGACGACACGTCCGATGCTAAAACGTTACGCTGTCATCCCACGTGAGTATGACGGCCAGATTTGCAGCACAGGATTTTGCGTGCTCCGGCCAGATAACAACATCGTGCTCACCAACTTTCTATTCCATCTTCTCGGAAAAGATGAATTTTACGCCTACGTTGAGAGCAACGAACGAGGTGCAAGCTATCCCGCGATTCCGGACAATATCGTAAAAAAGTTTCGCGTCCCTGTCCCGCCACTCGAAATTCAGCAGGAAATAGTTGCAATACTTGATCGCTTCACCAAGCTGGAGGCGGAGCTGGAGGCGGAGCTGGAGGCGGAGCTGGAGGCGCGCCGTGCGCAATACAGGCACTACCGCGATGCGCTCCTGACGTTCGACGAACGCACGGATAGCCAGGCAAGCAAGCAAGCAAGCAAGCAAGCAACTAGGATAACAGCCTTGGGCGAGATTGGCAACTTCACGCGCGGGCGGCGCTTCACCAAGGAGGATGTGGTCGAACACGGGATTCCAAGCATCCACTATGGCGAAATCTATACGCGCTATGGTGTGGCTGCATCTTCGACCATCTCACATGTTCGCGCGGATATGGCGCGCCAGCTTCGCTATGCGCAGCCGAACGACGTGGTCATCGCGGCGGTGAGTGAGACGGTCGAGGATGTCGGCAAGGCCGTGGCCTGGCTGGGGGATGAGGCCGTTGCGGTCCACGATGACTGCTTTGTCTTCAGCCATTCAATGAATCCCAAGTTCGTGTCCTATTTCTTCCAGACCGAAGCTTTCCATGTGCAGAAGAACAAGCATGTGGCTCGCGCCAAGGTGAAGCGCCTGTCCGGCGAGAGCCTTGCGAAAATCAGAATCCCGGTGCCGCCTCGCGAAGAGCAGGAGCGCGTCGTTTCCATCCTCGACAAGTTCGACGCGCTGGTGAACCACCTTTCCAGCGGCCTGCCCGCCGAGATCAATGCCCGCCGCCGGCAATACGAGCATTATCGCGACCAATTGCTCACCTTCCGCGAGGCCGCGTGAGCGAGAATCCTCAGGCTTTCCGTTACGAGCCGGTCGCGCTTTCCAGCGAAAGCACCGTCGTCGCCGAGTTCATTCCGGACGGACGGGCGCGTGAGGAACGCTACCAGTCAGAAGCGGAGCTCGAGCGCGACCTGATCAAGCGGCTCCAGGCCCAGGCCTATGAATACCTGCCGCTGACCAGCGAAGCGGACCTGATCGTCAACCTGCGCCATCAGTTGGAGAGGCTGAACAAGATCAGCTTCAGCGACGGCGAATGGCAGCGCTTCTTCAGCGAGAAGATCGCCGGGGCCAACGATGGCATCGTCGAGAAGACCGCGCGGATTCAGGAAGATCACGTCCAAATTTTGAAGCGCGATGACGGCAGCACCAAGAACGTCTACCTGATCGACAAGCAGAACATCCACAACAACCGCCTGCAAGTCATCAACCAATATGAGATCGCCAAAGGCGATGGCGGGTGCGAGCGCGCCAACCGCTATGACGTGACCGTGCTGGTCAACGGCCTGCCGATGGTGCACATCGAGCTGAAGCGCCGGGGCGTGGACATTCGCGAGGCGTTCAACCAGATCGACCGCTATCAGCGCGACAGCTTCTGGGCCGGCCTGGGGTTGTTCGAATATGTGCAGTTGTTCGTCATCAGCAACGGCACGCTGACCAAATACTACAGCAACACGGTGCGCGACGGCCACTTGGCCGAGCAGTCGCCGGCCAAGCGCGGCCGCAAGAAGACTTCGAACAGCTTCTCCTTCACGAGTTGGTGGGCGGACGCGAAGAACCAGCCGATTACCGAGCTGGCCGATTTCAGCAGGACCTTCTTCGCCCGGCACACGCTGCTGAATATCCTGACCCGCTATTGCGTGTTCGACGTCGATCGCAAGTTGCTGGTGATGCGGCCGTATCAGATCGTCGCGGCGGAGCGCATCCTGCAACGCATCGCCACCGCCACCAATCATCGGCAGCTCGGCACAGTGTCGGCGGGCGGCTATGTCTGGCACACCACCGGCAGCGGCAAGACGCTGACCAGCTTCAAGACCGCGCAATTGACGCGCGCGCTGCCGCATATCGACAAGGTGTTGTTCGTCGTCGACCGCAAGGATCTGGATTACCAGACCATGCGCGAATACGAGCGGTTCGAGAAAGGCGCGGCCAACTCCAATACGTCGACCGCGGTGCTGCAACGCCAGCTCGAAGACCCGAATGCGCGCATCATCATTACGACGATCCAGAAGCTGAGCCGCTTCGTCGCCAGGAACAGGAAGCACCCGGTCTTCGACGCGCATGTCGTGGTGATCTTCGACGAGTGCCACCGCAGCCAGTTCGGCGACATGCACGCGGAGATCACCCGCAACTTCAAGCGCTATAATCTGTTCGGCTTCACCGGCACGCCGATCTTCGCCGACAATGCCGGCAGCGGCGGCAATCCGCGACTGCGCACGACCGAACAGGCGTTCGGCGACAAGCTGCATACCTACACGATCGTCGATGCGATCAACGATAAGAACGTGCTGCCCTTCCGCATCGACTATATCAACACCATCAAGATCGCTTCGAACGTGAGCGACAAGAAGGTGTCTGCGATCGACACGGAGCGGGCGCTGCTCGCGCCGGAACGTATCGCGCAGGTCGTGGGCTATGTTCGAGAGCATTTCGACCAGAAGACCAAGCGCGGCGCCAGCTATCGGCATGGCGGCAAGCGGCTCAACGGCTTCAATTCACTGTTCGCCTGCGCCTCGATCGACGCCGCCAAGCGCTATTACACCGAATTCGCCAACCAGCAGAAGGACCTCCCGCCGGCTGGGCGGCTGAAAGTCGGCCTGATCTATAGCTTCGCGGCCAATGAGGAGGAAGCGGACGGCCTGCTGGGCGAGGAGGAGTTCGAAACCGAAGGGCTGGATCAGGGCTCGCGCGACTTCCTCGATGCGGCCATACAGGATTACAACCGCCTGTTCTCCACGACCTTCGACACCTCCGCCGACAAGTTCCAGAATTACTACAAGGACCTATCGCAGCGGCTGAAGAACCGCGAGCTCGATCTCGTAATCGTGGTCAACATGTTCCTAACCGGCTTCGACGCCACCACCCTCAATACGCTGTGGGTGGACAAGAACCTGCGGACGCACGGGCTGATCCAGGCCTATTCGCGCACCAACCGCATCCTGAATTCGGTCAAGACCTACGGCAACATCGTTTCCTTCCGCGCCCTAGAGGAAGCGACCAACGACGCGCTGGCGCTGTTCGGCAACAAGGATGCCAAGGGCATCGTGCTGCTCAAGCCCTATGCGGAATATTATGCCGAGTACGAGAAGAAGGTCGCCGAGCTGGTGGCGCTATTCCCGCTCGGAAAGCCGATCATCGGCGAGGCCGCGCAGAAGGCGTTCATCAAACTGTTCGGCTCTATCTTGCGGCTGAAGAATATCCTCACCGCGTTCGACGACTTCGCAGGCAACGAAATTCTCAGCGACCGCGATTTCCAAGATTACCAGAGCGTCTATCTGAATCTCTACGCCGAGTTCCGCAGCGCATCTGATGCCGAGAAGGAAACGATCAACGACGACGTGGTGTTCGAGATCGAGCTGATCAAGCAGGTCGAAATCAACGTCGATTACGTGCTGATGCTGGTCGAGCGATACATCCAGGCGAAGGGCACCGGTGAGGACAGGGAAATTCGGGCCACCATCGAGCGTTCGATCAATGCCAGTCCATCCCTGCGCAACAAGAAAGACCTCATCGAGCAGTTCGTGGACTCCGTTTCGGCAACGGCCAAGGTGGATGCGCAATGGCAGGCATTCATCGCCGCGAGGCAGGTCGAGGAGCTAGAGCGCATCATCGCCGAGGAGGACCTCAACCCGGAAGCAGCCCGCAGCTTCATCGACAACGCCTTTCGGGATGGGAGCATTCCCGAGACAGGCACCGCGATCACCACGATTTTGCCGCCGGTCTCGCGCTTCTCAAAGGGCAACGGTCACGCGGCCAAGAAGCAGGCGGTGCTGGAGAAGCTGGCGTCCTTCTTCGAACGGTATTTCGGGATCGCTTGAGGGCGGGGAGATGTGAGGCGGACTCCAGCCGCTGGACCGCCGGTGAGGGGGAATCAATGCCGGTACGCAAAAGGGGCAATAAGCTCGAACGCTGGGAAATCGCTCTGGTCAAGGCGATGGTTGCTGATGGCCGGTGGCCGAACGATCAGGACATCCTCGCGTATTTCACCCGGCCCACTCGTTCGATCAATCACCGGGCCATCGCCGAAATCCGCACAGGCGCCAAGCACGCGGCGGTGAAGCCCTCCACGGCGGATGAGCTGGAGAGATTCCTCTCATCGTGGCCTGAGATCGATGCGGAAACCGGCCTATCGCTGCGCGGCGACGAACTACTGATCAAGGCGCGCGAGGCGATGATCGCCGCCGTCCAGACCTTCAACGGTGGCGGGCTGACCTTCCGCGCCGAGCTGTTCATCGTCAGTGCCATTATTGCGTGGACGTACCTGCTGCATGCCTGGTTCAAACACGAAGGCATCGACTATCGGCACACCAAGAATCAGGGCGGGCAGAAGGTCATCGTCAAAACGCCGGGCGGTGCGGACAAATACTGGGAATTGAGCCAGTGCCTGAAGCACGCTCGCTGCCCGGTGGAGCAGGGCGCGAAGGACAATCTGGCTTTCCTTTTGGAGCTGCGGCACGAGATTGAGCACCGCTCGACCAACCGTATCGACGACGCCGTCAGCGCCAAGCTCCAAGCCTGCTGCATCAATTTCAACGATGCCATCAAACAACTCTTTGGAGCGCAATATGCGCTAGAACGCCGTTTGCCGATCGCGCTGCAGTTCGTCACTTTCAGCCCCGATCAACGTGCGATCCTGAAGCGGGCGGGTGGATTGCCGAGAAATGTCGAAACGATCATGGACGGGTTCGAGGGGCGACTGACGCCGGAGCAACAAGCAGACCCGCGTTATGCCTTCCGTGTGTTTATGGTCCATAAGACAGCCAATCGCGAGCCGGGCGCAGACATGGCTGTCGAGATTGTCCCGGCTGGATCGGACGTGGCGGAAAAATTCAACATCGCCCTGAAGGAAGTCGAGAAGAAGAAATACCTGCCGAGTGAGATCGTGGCGCAGATGAAGGCCGAGGGCTGGGATCGGTTCACGATGGATAGCCACACCAAGCTCTGGAAGAAGCTCGACGCGAGGAAACCAGCCAAGGGCTACGGCGCTGTTGCCGTTGGCAAGACCTGGTGCTGGTATGACACTTGGTTGAACCGCGTGCGAGAGGAATGCGAGCAACATCCCGCCAAATATCAGACCGCGCCCGCTGCTGAACTCGATGCCAAGGTGGCCGCGAATTAAGCCGCGCGATGGATCGTGCAGCTCCGCGACGCGGCCTAGCGCCGCGTCAGGCCGCCAGCGACGATGGTGTTCCCTTTGTCGGTCGCAGGCGCGGCGTAACCGAAATCTTCACCCGGACATCCTGGTTGAGCCGGTCGAGAATCCGCAGCAGCCGGTCGATCGTGAACCGGTCGAGCTTGACCTGGCGGATGCGGGAAAAATCCGCCGCAGCAATGCCGGTACGTGCCTCGGCATCGCGCACGGTCAGCCGCTCGGCATCGAGCGTCTTGATGATTTCGGCGGCGAGGATCGCGCGAAGCTGGCGCAGGCTCGCGTCGGGCGCGTCGAAATCGGCAAAGACATTGCCGGAGCCGCGAACCAGCTCGAAATCGTCGTCCCGCTCAGTCACCCTAGCATCTCCTTCAACCGCTTGATCCGCTCGCGCACGAGGTCGATCTGGTGGCGCGGGGTCGCAATTCCCTTGGTCGACTTCTTCTGGAAGGCATGAACCACCCAGATGTCATCGGCCAGTTGCAGCGTGTAGACGACCCGGTAGGCATCGCCGCGCTCCTTGATCGCCAGTTCCCAGACACCTGCGCCCAGGCCGCTCAGCGGCTTGGCGATGTCCGGCATCCCGCCATCGGCCACCACGGTCAGGGCATCCAGCCCCTTGTCGATGGCCTTCTGCGGAACGCCTCGAAATCCTTCCGTGCCGCCTTGATCCACGAGACCGGACGCAATGTTGAACGTGGTTTAGTCATATGTAGTCAAATCTGCCAACGAGTCAATTTCCCCCCCCCACATAGCCGCGCCGCCCGCCTCCCGCCGGAAGGATTTCGCACGCCTCCATAACCAGTCGGACTCCGCTTCCTGGACATCATTCGCGAAGCTGGGAACGTAAGCACACCCTACGCGACACATCGCTGACGCAAGCCATTGATCCCGTGTGATAAATGACCACCTTCGGAAGGTGGCAATTTCTCAATCAGGAATGACTTGCCCCGGAATTTGCTGGTTAGACTGATATGCCTGGCGAAATACAGCTAATTTTCAAAACCTTAAGCCGCCGGCATGCGCCGTGACCGCGTGACTTGGATTGATTTTTTCCCGGAAGTCAGGCCGCATCCTGCCCGAAGACCGGATGGAGGATGTCGGCACCCTTGCGGAGCTGATCGAGATAGTCGCTCCACCATTGCGCCATCTCGAAGCGCTCCTTCCAGTGCGCGCCGCGATGGTAGGCGCCGCGCACCTTGTCGCTGTCGCCGTGCGCCAGCGCGCGCTCGATGGCGTCGGGGTGCCACTTGCCGCTTTCGTTGAGCAGAGTTGACGCCATCGCGCGAAAGCCATGCGCGGTCATTTCATCCCCGGTGAAGCCGAGGCGGCGAAGGCCCCCGTTGACCGTGTTCTCGCTCATCGGCCGCGACCGGGTGCGGATGCAGGGGAAAACATAGCCGGACGGACCCGTGATGGCGTGGACGGCCCGCAGAACATCGACCGCTTGCCGGGACAGGGGCAGGGTGTGAGCTTTGCGCATTTTCATCTTTTGGGCGGAGATGGTCCAAATAGAGCCGTCGGTCGACTTCCGCCCACTCGGCTTTACGCAGCTCGCCGGGACGAACGAAGACATACGCGGAGAGCTGCATCGCCAGCTTCGTCAGCAAGTGACCTTCGTAGCCGTGTATGGCCCGGAGCAGCTCACCCACCTTCTTGGGTTCGACAATCGCGCCGTAATGCTTGGGCGTGGGAGCGGTGAGCGCGCCGCGAAGGTCGCGGCTCGGATCGGACGTGAGGCGTGCCGTCGCCATGGCATAGCGGAAGACGCGGCTCGACAACTGGAGCACCCGGCGCGCGGTTTCGTAATTCCCCGTCGCCTCGATCCGGCGCAGCACGGCCAGAATTTCCGGTGCGGTGATCGACGAGATGGGCAAGCGGGCGAAGGCAGGCCCAAGGCGGGAGATGTAATACTCGCTCTTGTCGGCGGTGGAAGTGGCAAGCCCCTCTCGCCGCCGCTTGTCGATATACTCCTGCGCTATCTCCCCGAAGGTGTTGGCGGCCGCGGCCTTGGCCTGATGCCTGGCCTGCTGCTTCTCGCGCGACGGGTCCTTGCCGACGGCGATCATCTTGCGCGCCTCGCCCCGCCGCTCACGCGCTTCGGCAAGACGACTTCGGGATAAGTGCCGATGCCCAGCTTCTTCTCGCGTCCGTTGATGCGGTATTTCATCCGCCATAGTTTTCCCCCGGACGGCTGCACGAGAAGAAACAGGCCGAGAGAATCGCCCAGCTTGTAGGGCTTCTCGCGAGACTTGGCGTTCCGGATGGCGGTGTCTGTCAGAGCCATGGTTGGGGGCCACTTTCCAAACCGGTTTGCGATGGCCCCCAAAGTGGCCCCCAACTTTGCCGGATGCATCTGGAAAGATGGAGACGTCCGAGGACGATCTATCCGCCAAAAATAGCAGAATCCCGCCGTTTTTGAAGACGAATGAGGATGATTATGGATGAAGGGATGGTGGACGCACTAGGGCTCGAACCTAGGACCCGCTGATTAAGAGTCAGCTGCTCTACCAACTGAGCTATGCGTCCACGAGAGCGCGGCAGATGGGCGATAGGCCCGGCCACGTCAAGAGGCGGGCCCGCTAACATCGTGTTTCACGATTCGCAAGCACTTCCCGTCCGCCGCCCCTTGCCAGCCGTCCCGCCCCTCCGCATCATGACCTCAAAGAAGAATGGAGAGAGCGATGCTTGGAGGGATGCAGGATTTCGCGCTGCGCGTGCCGCGGCTGATCGACCATGCCGAACGCGAACATGGCGGCCAGGAAATCGTCAGCCACTGGGCGGACGGCAGCGAGACGCGGACCAATTGGGCCGGCATCGCTCATGACGCGCGACGATTGGCGCAAGCGCTCCAGGCCTGGGGGCTGAAGCCCGGCGATCGGGTCGGCACGCTGGCGATGAACCACGCCAAGCATCTCGCCGCCTGGTACGGCGCGATCGGCATGGGCGGCGTCATCCATACGGTCAATCCGCGCCTGTTCGACGAACAGCTCGTCTATATCATCAACCATGCCGAAGACCGGGTGCTGCTCTACGACAAGGCCTTCACCGAGCTGGTCGAGCGGCTGAAGCCGCAGCTCACCAGCGTCGAGCATTTCGTGCTGTTCGACGATCCATCGGGCTGGGATGCCGTGCTCGCCGCACAGGACGGCAATTATGCCTGGGTGGAGGGCGACGAGCGCGATCCGTGCATGCTCTGCTACACCAGCGGCACGACCGGCAATCCCAAGGGGGTGCTGTACGAGCATCGATCGACCATGCTGCATGCAATGGCCGAAGTGGCGCCGTCGGTGTTCAACCTCTCCCCGCAGACAGTGGCGCTGCCGATCGTGCCGATGTTCCACGCCGCCGCCTGGGGCCTGCCGTTCGCCGGCGCACTGGCCGGCGCCAAATTCGTCTATTCGGCGGTCAACGACCCCAAGATATTGTGCCGCCTGATGAACGACGAGAAAGTCACGCACTCGGCCGGCGTGCCAACCGTGTGGCTGGCGATGTTCCAGCATATCGACGAGACCGGAGAGAAGCCGGAGCATCTGCAGCTCGTCACCATCGGCGGATCGGCAGCGCCGCGCGCGATGATCGAGCGGCTCATGGGCATGGGCATCCGCGTCGGCCATGCCTGGGGCATGACCGAGACCTCGCCGATCGGCACGATGGGCGCCCCGCCGGCGAACTGGAACGACCTCTCGTTCGAAGAGAAAGTCGATGTCGTCTGCAAGCAGGGGCGCGTGCCGTTCGGCGTCGAGTTGCGTGTCGTCGACGACAATGATGTCCAGCAGCCGCGTGACGGCGTCAGCTCGGGGCGGCTGCAGATCCGCGGGCCGTGGGTGATCCGCCGTTATTTCAAGGCAGAGGCCGACGCGGCGGATGCCGATCAGTGGTTCGATACTGGCGACGTCGCCGTTCTTCATCCTGACGGCACGATGCAGATCACCGACCGTTCCAAGGACGTGATCAAATCGGGCGGGGAATGGATCAGCTCGGTCGAGCTGGAGAATGCCGCTGTCGGCTGCCCGGGCGTGGCGGAGGCGGCTGCGATCGGCATCTTTCATCCGAAATGGGACGAGCGGCCGCTGCTGCTGGTCGTGCGCAAGCCCGGCAGCGACGTGACGCCGGCGGAGATCACCCGGCACCTCGCCGCCAAGGTCGCGAAATGGTGGCTGCCGGATGAAATCCTGTTCGTCGACAGCCTGCCGCACACCGCCACCGGAAAATTGTTGAAGACAGCGCTGCGCGACCAGTATCGCGACTATCAGTCGAAGAGCGCGGCTTAGGGCTGGCGCCGCTTCGGCTGCACGCCTATGTTCCCAATGATGGGAATGGAACGTCCTCTTTTCGATCGGCCCGACGCGGATGCGGAGGCCAAAGCCGACGCGCGCGCGGAAGCCGATGTGGATGCGAACCGGCTGGTTTCCCATGCGTCGGTTCGCAAGTGGTTGGCGTCAATAGCCAATGGGGCGGCGCTGTCGAGGCCGAAAGTCGGCGACTAGGTGCGCAAGATCATCTGGACTGACGAAGCGGTTGCCAACCTTGATGCCATCGTCGCCTATATCGCCGAATTCAATCCCGCCGCTGCGCGCCGTCTGGCGGCACGCCTGATCGAACTTGCAGACGGCCTTGCCGAATTTTCCGAACGCGGTCGGGATGTGGGCTTTGGCAGGCGCGAAATGACGATTATCCGGCCATATATTCTGCGGTATCGCGTCGATCCGGATCGGGTTCTGATTTTGCGCATTCGCCATTCCGCGCGGCAGGACGACGACGCATAAGCATGCGCGTTGGAACGCGCTATCGAATCGGGAGCTGGCATTGGCCTGGATCAGTCTGTTCGTCGCGGGGTTTCTGGAAGTCGTCTGGGCGTTCGCTATGAGGCAGTCGGTCGGTTTCACCCGGCTCTGGCCGTCTGGGGTGGCTATCGTCGCGAG
>JAFEEY010000069.1 GCA_018240865.1 Pseudomonadota bacterium
CGTGTCGGCGATCACGATCGCGATCGACACGCCTGATGCAATGGCTGCGGCGGCAGCGCGTGCGGCGGATGTTCCGCTGCTCAAGGTCAAGGTCGATCGCGCCTCCGCGTGCGAACAGGTCGCCGCAGTGCGCGGCGCCGCACCTGATCCGAAGCTGATTGTCGATCCCAATGAGAGCTGGACGATCGACGACGTGGTCGCTTTTCAGGATTTCCTCATCTGGCACCGCGTCGACCTGCTCGAGCAGCCGCTGCCAGCGGGCGAAGACGGTGCGTTGGCCGATATCGAGCGGCGGCTGCCGATCTGCGCCGATGAATCGCTCCACACCAGCGCCGATCTCGATGCGCTCGCCGGCCGCTACAGCCATGTCAATATCAAGCTCGACAAGACCGGCGGCTTGACGGAGGCCCTGGCGCTCGCCGATGCCGCGAAGCGCAAGGAGTTCGGATTGATGGTCGGGTGCATGGTCTGTTCGTCGCTCGGTATCGCGCCGGCGCTGCTGCTTGCGGGTGAGGCCGAGTTCGCGGACCTGGACGGGCCGCTCTGGCTGGCCAACGATCGCGAAGGCGGCGTGCATGACCGGAATGGAATCCTGATGCCGCCCGCGCCCGGCTTCTGGGGCGCCCGCGCGTGAAGCTGGTCCGGGGCTGGTTCGCGATCCCGCTTTGGAAGCGCGTGGTCGCCGGCCTTGTTCTCGGCGTCGTGCTGGGCGCGCTGTCGCCCGAAGGCGCTGCCGCGATCAAGTTGATCGGCGATCTCTTCGTCCGCCTGATCAAGATGCTCGTCGTCCCGGTCGTGCTCGTCACGATCGCGGCTGGAATCGCGGCGCTTGGCGATCCGCGCCGGCTCGGGCCGATCGGCGGCCGGACAATCGGCCTGTTCGCCCTCACAACGCTCATATCCGTCTCGATCGGCATGGCCGCCGGACTGCTGATCCGGCCGGGCGAAGGCATCGCGCTGGCCGGCATCGCGCCACATGCGCTCGGAACGGCAGTCCCGCCCGCTGACCAATTGCTCGGCATCGTCCCGGCGAACATCGTCGACGCGCTCGCCAAAGGCGATATGCTGGCGATCATCTTCACCGCGATCCTACTCGGCATCGGCACCGTGGTTGCCGGAGAAGCGGGCAAGCCCGTGGCATCATTGCTGCAGGGGCTGACCGCCGTGCTGCTCCAGATCGTGCGGATTGCGATGGAGGTAACCCCGTTCGGCGTGCTAGCGCTGATCGCCAATGCAGTGGCGAGCGGCGGTGCTGCCGTGTTCGTCAATGTCGGCTGGCTGGCGCTGTGCGTAGTGCTCGCTTCCCTTTTTCAAATGCTGGTCGTCCATGCCGGCCTGATCGTTTTTGTCGCCCGGCTGCCGGTCTGGCGCTTCTTTCGCGGCATCATCGACGCGCTGGCGATCGCCTTCTCGACCGCATCGTCCTCGGCCACTTTGCCGGTGGCGCTTCGCGTGGCGCAAGACAATCTCGGCATCGCGCGCCCGGTTGCTTCGACTGTGCTCCCCCTTGGGGCCGCCATCGGCAAGGATGGCACCGCCATGTATGTCGGCCTGCTTGGCCAGTTCGCGCTCCAGGCGCTGGGTGTCGTGCCCGATGCCTGGATGCTGGGCGTGATGCTCCTGACCGGCGCGCTCGCCGCGTTCGGCACGGCGCCGGTGCCTTCGGCTTCGCTGTTCATGCTGGCGGCGATGCTCGGCGCGGTCGGTGTCGGTCCCGAGCAGACGGCGCTGGTGGTCGGCCTTGTCCTGCCGTTCGACCGGCTGCTGGACATGACGCGGACCGTGCCTTCGGCCTCGGCCAACCTCACCGTTGCGACGCTTGTAGCGCGGGCCGAAAACGCGCTCGACGACGTGCGTTTCCGCGGTCCGGTAATGGAATGACGGGGGCGGGCGCGACCGCTAGGGTGGGGCATCATGAACCTGCGCCACATCGAGATTTTTCATGCCGTGTACGTCAACGGCACCGTCAGCGGCGCCGCGCGCGCGCTGAACGTCTCCCAGCCTTCGGTCTCCAAGACGCTGCGGCACGCGGAGAGCCTGCTCGGCTTCGAATTGTTCCAGCGGACCAATGGCCGACTGGTGCCGACCGAGGACGCGCATGCGCTGTTCGGGGACGTCGCCGAAATCCAGGACCGGGTGCGGGCGCTGCGCGAAGCGGGGCGGAACCTGCGCGCGGGCGCAGGCATGACGCTGCGCATCTCGGCCCTGCCCAGCCTGGCGCTGAGCGTGCTGCCGACGGCGGTTTCACGCTTCCTGAAAAGCCGGCCCGGCGTCCGCTTCGATCTGCAGACCGTCCATCACGACGATCTGCTGGGCAAGCTGTATGAGCGCGAGACCGATATCGCGATCGCCAACGAAGTGCCGCGCGGCGCCGTGCTGGGCCAGAGTTGGCTCGGCGAAGGCGAATTGGTGGTGCTCTACCGCGAAGAAGACATGCCGGACGCGCCGCCCCGGCTGGAGCTTTCGCAGCTCGCCGGGCATCCGTTCATCACGCTGGCGACCAGCGGGCCGATCGGGCGGATTTTCACCGACGAGCTCGAACGGCTGGGGACCGAGATGAACGTGGTGGCGTCCGCTCGCACCTTCTATATCGCCGCCGCACTGGTGAATGCCGGCGTGGGCCTGACGGTGGTGGATTGTTTCACGGCCGAGGCGTGCATGGCGCCGGGTCTCAGCATGCGCTCCTTGAAACCGCCGCTCACGTTCGACATTCGCGCGATCCATCTGCTTGACCGGCCGCCGAGCGCGCTGGCGAGCGAATTCCTCGCCACACTCGGCGATGTGATCGAGGGCCGTTGATGCGCGCATTGCTCGTCCTGCTACCGCTGCTTCTCGCCGCAGCCGGGTCGACCCAGCAGACGGCCGAAAAGATCCTCGCGGAAGCGGGCGCGGGCACGCGGATCGGCCTGGTCGTGGTCGATGATCAGGGCAGGGAAATAGTGGCGGTCCGCCCGGAAGATCGCTTCGTGCCGGCATCCAACACCAAGATGTTCACCACGGCGGCCGCGTTCACGCTGCTCGACACGTCCGCCCCCGATCAGGCTGGTGGTGCCAGCGTGCGGCTGGAAGGGCGCGACGTGATCCTTTCCGGCCACGGCGATGCACGGCTGTCCAGCGCCCCCGATTGCACGAGCGATTGCCTGCTGGAGCTTGCCCGGAAAGTGGCGGAGCGCACGCGCGTTGTGCGTGACGTGGTTGGCGACGACAGCGCCTTTCCCGACGAGCGCTGGCCCGCGGGCATGAGCTGGAACAACATGGTCACGCAATATGGCACCGCGATCTCGGCGCTGACGCTCGACGACAATGTGACGATGCTGGCTGTGACTCCGGGCAAGCCGGGCGCGCCGCCGGTCATTGACGGAGACGGCTATTACCGGATCGACAATCGCGCGCTGAGCGTGCCCGCCGGCAAAACCGACCTGACCGCGACCCGCACGCCCGGAAGCGACGTGCTCCGCATCACGGGCACGATCGCGGCGGGTACTGCACCCACCGCGATCAGGGTCGGCGTCGACGATCCCGCCCACCGCGCCGCCTGGCGTTTCGCAGCATTGCTACGTGCCGAGGGCGTGCGCGTGACCGGCCGTATCGAAGCCCGCCATCGTCCGCTTTCGCTGGCCGACGATCCAGAAAGCCGCGGCGGCGCGCCGGCCCCGCGCGCGCCGGAGCCGCCGGCGCTCGCGCGCCTCGTGCCGCCGCCGCTGGCGGACGATATTCGCATCACCAACAAGGTCAGCCAGAACCTTCATGCCGAATTGCTGTTGCGCCGCGCCGGCAGCGTGAGCGGCAGCGGATCGGTCGCGGACGGCCGCGCGGCTGTCATCGCCATGCTGGACCGTGCCGGGCTGGCGCGCAGCGATTATGATTTCGCCGACGGTTCGGGCATGTCGAATTACAACCGGGTGACGCCGCGCGCGACCGTCAGGTTCCTCCGCTGGACGCAGATGCAGCCCTGGGGCGCTGCCTGGCGCGCGACGCTGCCGGTCGCCGGAGAAGACGGCACGCTGGCCCGCCGTTTCGCCGGCACGCCGCTTGCCGGGAAATTGTTCGCCAAGACGGGCAGTCTCAACGCCTCCAACGCGCTGTCTGGCTTTTTCGTGGCGGCGAGCGGGCGCATCTTCACTTTCTCCGCGCTCGCGAACGACACGCCGCAGGATGCTTCCGCCACGGCAATCGTGGACCGGGCGTTGCTGGCGATCGCCGCAGCGAACTGAACTTTAGCGGGCGCGGTCCCACGCCACGATCAATGCGTTGCCGGTAGCGGGGCGCAAGGCGAAGATGCCGCTATCGGCATGGCGGCTCGGGTGGACACGGTTGGTGAGCAGGGTCCAGGCGAGGCCGCGATCGAAATCGATCCACAGGCCCGTTCCAGTGAAGCCGGTAGGGCCGATCGTGCTTGCCGAGCAGTGGTCTCCGCCGGACCAGCCCGGAAAGGCGATCTCCCACCCGGCAGTACGGTTGGCGTGGATGCGCGTGCGGATCGCCTGCAGCATTGTCGGCGACGCGCCTGATCCGTCGAGCAGGCCGCGCGCGAAGCCGAGCACGCCCGCGATCGTGCCGAACAACCCGGCATGGCCGGTCTGCCCGCCCATCGCGAAGCAATTCTCGTCATGCACTTCGCCGCACATCACGCGGCCGCGCCATTGGCAGAACTCGGTCGCCACGGCTGGCCCGGGCGGCGGGCCCCAGCAAAGGCCTGGCGGCAGCGGCAGGCGCCCGAACGGACCGTCGGTCAGGCGCTCGACCGCGATGCCAAGCAGGATGAAGTTGATATCGGAATAGACGGGCGGCCCGTGCCGCCATTCGCGCTGCAGCACGAAGGCGCGCAGACGCTCCGGATCGTCGCCATAGGTGTAGATCGGTTCGACGGCGGGCAGAAAGGTGCGGTGGCCCAGGCAATCGCGAAAGGTCAGCGTCCGCTCGGCCGCGCCCGTGACATCATATTGGCGAAGGTCCGGAATGGCGTCGGTCAGCGGCCGGTCGAGGTCGATCCGTCCTTCGTCGGCGAGGCGGAGGATGAAATTGGTCGTCGCGATCACCTTGGTCAGCGAGGCGAGGTCGAACCAGTGTTCGGCTGTCAGCGACCTTTCTTCCGGTACTTTCTGCGCGAAGCCGGCTGTCCTGACGGCGCTGCTGCCGTCGGCGCTGACCACGCCCAGCGTGGCGCCGGGAATGCGACCCTCGCGAACGGCGGCCGCCACCGGTTCGAACGCCGCATCGGCGACGGCTTCGATCACGCAGTTTCCTCTACGCGCGGACGAATGCGAGTGAGGGCGGGGAGGAAAGCGATCGCCGCGAGGCTCAGCGTGCCCGAAAGCAGGAAGAAGCCGTCATAGCCGATCGCGCCCACCATTGTCCCGCCAGCGCCCGCCAGCAGCCGGGGCAGCAGGAAGGCGAAGCCGGTGAGGAACGCATATTGCGCGCCCGGGTAGCGCGGGTTCACCAGCAGCGAGAGATAGACCACGAACACGGCGCCGGCCATGCCGTTGCCGAACTGGTCGCAGGCGGTGGCGATGTAGAGCACCGGTTCGCTCACCGGCAGGTGCCGCAGCCAGACGAAACCGAAATTGCCGATCGCGGCGACGACGGCGCCAAGCGCCAGGGTCCAACCCATCCGCCAGCGCGTGACGAGCCAGCCGCCCAGCGCGACGCCGGCCATGCTCGCCAGCAACGCGACGATGCTGTCGGCGCGGCCGATCTGAGTCAGGCTGTAGCCCAGCTCCTTGATCATCGGCTTGGACAGGTTGAGCGCGAGCACGTCGCCCATCCGGTAGAGCGAGACGAACCCCATCAGCACCAAAGCCGCAAAGCCGTAGCGCCAGAAGAAGTCGACATAAGGGCCGAGCGCGATCGAGGTGCGCAGGCGCGAGTCCGGCGAAGCGCGGCGGATTTTCGGCAATGCCGCGGCCATGGCGAGGAACGGCACCATGCACAGGCCGAGCACCCAGGGGGTGACGTTCGTCGCGGCGCTGATGCCCGCCTTTTCAGCCAGCGCCAGCACAACCCAGCCGGTGCCCGCGGCAACGGCGCATGCGCCGAACAGGATGCTGCCGCTCGCAAGAAGGCCGGTCATCAGCGCGACGCCGCGCCGGTCGTCGCTGTCCGGCGCCGGCTTCATCGCGGCGAGGATCGGGAAGGGCAGGAACGCGACGATCGCGATCGCCAGATAGGCGATCTCCCAGCTTGCCGCGTCAGCCAGGATCAGCGCGCCGCTGCCGGCCGCGACCATCGCGCTGCGATAGCCCCAGAGATTGGCGGCGACGATCGGGCCCTGCTCGTCCTGGGTCGGATAGAGCTCGATGCGCCAGGCGTCCGCGGCGATTTCCAGCGTCGTCGTCCAGAAAGCGAGCAGGACCGCGAACAAGGCGGTCAGCGCGAGGCTGGCGTCGGCCGCAGTCCAGGCCATCGCCACCATCGCGGTGAAGATGCCGAGCTGAGCGAGCATGATCCACCCGCTGCGCTTGCCCCAGAACCGGCTGAAACCCGGAACGTGGTAGCGGTCGAGCAAAGGCGCCCAGACGAATTTGAAGGTCGGCAGCAGCTGCACCCAGGTGAAGAAGCCGATCACGGCGAGCGCCGTGCCGTGCGCCTGCAGCCTGAGCGCGAGCACGGTCGAGAACATGTAGAAAGGCAGGCCCGCCGAAAAGCCGAGCAGGCCATAAAGCAGCATACCCGAAATCGGCACAGGGCGGTCGATGGCCGGCACGACGTCCGGAAAATTGGCTTCCGCCACAGCGGAAATGGTCATGGCGCCCCGCCCGGTTGAAAAGCTGAACGTGCGGTCGATCCCAGGCCTTCGTCAATCCCATTGCCCGTTCGGCGGCGACGATTTTGATCCAATTGGATGACGCACGGGCAATCCGCTTCTGTTAAGGAGGCGGAAAATGGAGGCTCATGTGACCGCGCCCAATCTCAGCCGCATCCGTCATGCCTTTTTGTCTTCCCCCGAAGAGATCATCGACGAGGCGCGGAATGGGCGGATGTTCATTCTGGTGGATGATGAGGACCGGGAGAATGAAGGCGATCTGGTGATCCCGGCGCAGATGGCGACGCCGGATGCGATCAACTTCATGGCGAAGCACGGCCGCGGGCTGATCTGCCTGGCGCTTTCGAAGACGCGGGTCGAGCAGCTGGGTCTCAATCTGATGAGCCGCAACAAC
>JAFEEY010000006.1 GCA_018240865.1 Pseudomonadota bacterium
GAAGCAATTGCTGATCGGCGCGGAGGGCACGCTCGGAGTCATCACCGCCGCGACGCTGAAGCTGGTGCCCGAAGCACCGGAGACGCTCACCGCCTGGATCGGCGCCGAGTCTCCGCAGGCCGCGCTGAAGCTGCTGCGGAGGCTGGAACGCGCCGAGCTGGCGGTCGAGAGTTTCGAGGTGCTGCCGGACGATACGCTCGCGACCGTGCTGCGTCATATTCCCGGTACGCGCGCGCCGCTTGCCGCGCCGGCGTCCTGGAACTCGCTGATCGAAGTGACAGGGCCGGCGAACCTGCGTGCGGCCGTCGAACCCGTCCTGACGGCGGCGTTGGACGATGGTCTCGTTGTCGATGGCGTGATCGCGGAAAGCCATGCGCAGGCAGAAGGCTTTTGGCGCATCCGCGAATCGATCGCGGAGGCGGAGCGCGCGGACGGACCGATCCTGCAGCACGATATTTCGATACCGGTCGATGCGATGCCCGATTTCATGCTTTCCGTGGCGGCCGCAACCGAGCAGCGATTTTCCGGCACACGCGCCAGCGCCTTCGGTCATCTGGGAGACGGCAACGTTCATTTCCACGTCCGCGCGCCGGAGGGGGCGGGGGCCGATTGGGTCGCCGCGCAGAGCGGCGCAATCAGCGGTTTCGTCTATGAGATGGTCGTGGCCGCGGGCGGCTCCATCTCCGCCGAGCACGGTATCGGCCAGATGAAGCTTGCCGAGTTCGCGCGGTTGACGGATCCGGCGCGATTGCACGCGCTGCACGCCCTCAAAGCTGCGTTCGATCCGCTCGGCCTGATGAACCCCGGCAAGCTCATCCCCTAAAAGAGGGACAGTCCCTATTTTTCGAGGGGAGCGCTAAGCCTTGCGTCCGCGCGCAAGGCCCCATAGACCCCGCCGGTCCCGGGCGTTCGCCCGCTTTCGATTTTCTGGAGTGATTCATGGCGACCGCGCCGCAGCAGAATGCCCTTCCCATTCTCTACAACGATCTTGTCCCGCTCTCGTCCGAACAGCATGGCGATTGGGGCACCAAAGCGCTGGACGGCGCCCATTTCCTGCGCGACCAGCATGCGGTGCCGGTGACGATCGACGAGTTCGTCCAGGTTCAGCGCAATTATCCGATCATTTTCGCGGCCGGCGATAACCCGATCCCGCTGGCGCTGATGGGCCTGAACGAAGGCGCGAACGTGTTCGTGGACGATGAAGGCAAGATCAACGAGCGTGTGTATGTGCCTGCTTATGTCCGCCGCTATCCGTTCATGCTGGCACAGATCAGCCCTAATCCGAACGAGCTGTCGCTCTGCTTCGATCCGACCTCGCAGGCAGTCGGCACTGACTGGAACGCGGTCAAATTCTTCGACGATGGCCAGCCGAGCGAAGGCACCAAGGCGATCCTGGAATTCTGCCAGCAGTTCGAGGAATCGGCGCAGCGCACTGGCGCGTTCGTCAAGGAACTGACCGACATGGATCTGCTGATGGACGGCGAAGTCACCATCCAGCCGGAAGGGGCCGAACAGCCGCACGTCTATCGCGGCTTCAAGATGGTCAATGAGGAAAAGCTGCGCGATCTGCGCGGCGATCAGCTGCGCAAGATGATGCAGAACGGCATGCTGACTCTCATCACCGCCCATCTTTTCTCGCTGGATCTGATGCGCGACATCTATGGGCGGCAGGCCGCGCTGGGCAAGGTGCCGCCAGTGGGCGCGCTCGCCTGATGGGCGAGCCCGCGGCCGGCTACCCACACTCCCGCTATTCACGCGGGGCGATCGCCTTTCACTGGGTGATCGCGGCCCTGATCATCGCCAATCTCGCGGGCGCATTGATCAGCGATGATTGGGACAAGCCGGCGCGGGCACTCGTCATGGGGCTGCACAAGGCGACCGGGATGACGATCCTGGTGCTGAGTCTGGCGCGGATCGGCTGGCGGATCGGCCACAAGCCGCCGCCGCTGCCGCCCGGAATCCGGCCCTGGGAAAAGGTGGCGGCCAACACAGCCTATGTCGTTTTCTATGCGATGATGATCGTGCTGCCGCTGACCGGCTGGCTGATGATCTCCGCCTCGGCGACGCGACGGCCGTTCGCCTGGTACGGGTTGTTCGATCTGCCTTTCCTGCCGGTACAGGGGAACAAGCCGCTGAACGGTTTTGCGCACGAGGCGCACGAGCTGCTGGGCTATGCGATGATCGCCTTGCTTTTGCTGCATATTCTGGCTGCGTTGAAGCATCATTTCTTTGATGGGACGCGGTTGATCGCGCGCATGTGGCCCGGTCCCGCCGCGATTCGTTGAGATTCGGAAACTACCGGGCTTGAAACCAAAACCCGCGTCATTAATTGATCATGTGACGCCCGGGAGTTCCCCCCCTTTCTCCCCGACGTCGACCACGCCTTCGGGCGTGTTCCTCCCTGAACCTGGCCGCTCCGTGCATCTGCACGGGGCGGTTTTTTTATTCCGCCGCTAATGGCCAGGCGCTACCCGATGCTGCCTCTTGCAGATCGCGGACCAAGCCAGTCAGGAATGCGCGGGTCCGGGCCAGGCCGTGCGGCGCGCACCGGTCCTGCGCTGCATCCAGATAGAGCGTCCTGTCGATCTCGATCTGGAGCGCGTGGACGCCCCGTGCGGGGTTGCCGTGCCGCTCGATGATATGCCCGCCGGCATAGGGGCTGTTTTCCCGCCAGCTCAGGCCGGCGCGTGCGCAGGCATCGGCCGCTTGCGCCGTCAGCCAAGGGGCCGCCGTCTGGCCGAATCGGTTGCCGATCACGATTGCTGGCGCGGGTTCGCCATTTTGCGGCGCCACCGGGGGCATCGAATGGAGATCGATCAGGATTGCCACGCCGTGCCGTTCCAGCATCGCCCCCAGCATGCGCTTCAGCGCCGCATGATAGGGCCGGTGGATCGTCGCGATTCGCTGATCGATATCGGCGATGTCGAGCCGCCCGCGCCACAGCTCGCCGACGCCTGCCAATCGCCGCGGAATCAGGCCAAGACCGTTCCTGACTTTCGGCGTCAGCATCAGCCGCGACGCGACCGCGCCATCGACAAAACCTGGGTCGATCTCAGCTTCATGTCGATTGAGGTCGATCCAGGCACGAGGGCTCTGGGCGGTCAGAGCAGGCGCGAGCGTCTGCCCCAATGCCACTTCGTCGACCAGCCGATCCTCCAATGCCGCCAGTCTCTCGACCGGGGGCCGCAGGCGCGCGCGATGCGCGTCGCTATAGATGCGCCCGGCATGTGGCACCGACAGCAGCACCGGCCCGCCGGCATCGGCGTTGACGAGCGTGAAGGCGGGACTCGGATCATTCATCCACAGTTTTGCTACGGGAGGGGCTGGTTCGCGGCAACGCTTCGCTGGCTTGCCTAGAAAAAATTAATCATCGCGGGCATAACGGAGATGCGAGACCGCTTTTCATGCGTTGGAAAGCGGCGCGATGAGGGTGTCGATGATCCGTATCCTGTTGGCCGAAGACGATGCGGCGATGCGCCAGTATCTGGAGCGGGCGCTCGAGCGCGCCGGCTATTCGGTGACGGCGGTCGATCGCGGGACGGCTGCGCTGCCGCTGATCGAGCAGGAGCGGTTCGATCTGCTTTTGACCGATATTGTCATGCCGGAAATGGACGGGATCGAGCTCGCCCAGCGCGCCGGCGCGATAGCGCCCGATCTGCGCGTCATGTTCATCACAGGCTTCGCGGCGGTGACGCTGAAGGCCGGGAAGGCGGTGCCGCAGGCGAAAGTCCTGTCCAAGCCGTTCCACCTGCGCGACCTAGTGCTGGAGGTCGATCGTATGTTCGACATCGGAAACGCGAGCGGCCTCAATTAGTCCGAAAGGGCGCTTGCATCGCGCGAGCCGCCTCGTTAGAGGCCGCACCTCTTGTGGGCGTGTAGCTCAGTGGTAGAGCACTGTGTTGACATCGCAGGGGTCGCAAGTTCAATCCTTGCCACGCCCACCATTAAAGCCCTCGGAAAACTGAGGTTTTCCGAGGGCTTTTGTTTGTCTGGATGGCTCTGGGCGGGCCGCGATCCGGGTGAAGAACGCTGCCCGGACGTGACGAATAAAGAGCATTAGTCGCCAGAAGCCCATCGCATTGGCTTAGGTAGTCTTACTGATCGCGTGGCGCAGGCATGGGGAGCATGACCTCCGACCTGGAGGTACAATGGCTTTGAAGCTTTTGGTGCACGGCGCGGCCGGTACAGTCACCGGTTCCTGCTACGAACTGGAGTCCGGCGGAGCGCATCTGCTGGTCGATTGCGGGCTGTTCCAAGGGCCACGTAGCCTGGAAGCTCTGAACCTGGGGCAGTTCGCGTTTGACCCTCGCAACCTCGCGGCGGTCGTGCTGACGCACGCGCATCTGGATCATTCCGGGCTGCTGCCGAAGCTGGCCCGAGACGGGCTTGTCGGTGAAATATGGTGCACGCCGCCGACCGCGGACCTGCTGCAATATATGCTCCGCGATTCCGCGCGATTGAACGAGCAGGATGCGGAGCGGCGCAACCGTCGGCGTGACCGCGCGGGCGAGCCGGAATTCGAGCCTCTCTACACGGTGGCTGATGCCGAAAATGCCCTAAGCTTGTTGCGCCCGGTCGAGCTCGACCAATGGTTCGAGCCGGCACCAGGCTTTCGCACGCGGCTGTCGAACGCTGGGCACATCCTCGGCTCCGCCTCGGCTGAGATCGTGGCGGACGGCGTGGCAACTCTCTTCTCGGGCGATCTCGGGCCCAAGCACGCCAGCCTGCTCGCCGATCCGCATGCGCCGTCCGGTGTCGATCACGTCATCTGCGAAAGCACCTATGGCGATCGGGAGCGCGGCGACGTCACGATCGAGGCGCGACGCGAGCTGCTCGCCTCCGAGGTTCATGCTGCACTGAAGCGCGGCGGCAACCTGCTGATCCCGAGCTTTGCGCTGGAGCGCACGCAGGAGCTGCTGCTGGACCTCGCCCGTCTGATCAATGCGGGAAGACTCGGCCATATCGGCATCTTCATCGACTCGCCGCTCGCGACCAAAGTCACGTCGGTATTCGGCAAATATTCGCACGAACTGGAGGATCTGGGGGATGGCGAAGTGTTCTCGCACCCTGCCTTCCATTATGTCGAGGACGTGCAGCAGAGCCGCGCGCTGGCCAACATGTCAGGTGCGATCATCATCGCCGGCTCCGGCATGTGCGAAGGCGGGCGCATCCGGCATCATCTGCTGAACAATCTGCACAGGTCAGATTCGACGCTGCTGTTCGTCGGCTACCAGGCGGCGGGGACGCTGGGCCGCACGATCCTGGACGGCGCGCCGCGCGTGCGGATTTCGGGCGAGGACATAGCGGTCCGGGTTCAAGTGCGGGAGATGGAAAGCTATTCCGCGCACGCGGACAGGGGCGAACTGCTCGCGTGGATCCGGGCGCGCAAGCCGGTTGGCGGGACGCTGTTCCTGACGCATGGCGAGGAAGGCGCGCTGCAATCGCTCGAGGCGGCCCTTCAGAAGGAAATGGGCTCGATCCGTGTCCCGGAGATTGGCGAGGTCTACGAGCTGCCTCATGGCAAGCCGGCGATGCGGCTCAAGACCGGGCGCAAGGATGTCCGCGCGGTGCTGCGGCGGGACTGGCAGAACGACTATGCGGACCTGGCGGTGAACCTGAAGCGCGAGGTCGCGCGCATTGCCGATGAAAAGCGCCGGCGCGAGGCGCTGCGGCGCATGCGTGACATCCTGCACGAATACCAGCCGCACGACACCGTATGAGTGGAGGGCTGGCGCCAAGGGAGAGCTCCGACGGCTTTCCACCGGATATTCGCCTTTCAGGATGTGAATGTTGGTTCCGCAGATCGTCGTCGTGATCGGGAGCAAGACGTCGAGCGATCCGACCCCGGGCACGGCTTCTCGTTCAGCACAATGCAGCCGGGCCCGACGAAAATGGCCGCCTTCATCATCGCAGGCATGGCGCAGCCCTTCAGCTGGTCACGAACAGTTGTTCGATATCCCGCCGTCCCGCCGGGGCGACCGGATCGGCCATCCCGATCCGCATCAGCATCTGAGGCTGTCCGGGTTCCCCAAGGCTCTTCGCGAGCTCGCTTCGCAAGGTGGGCACTTCGATCGGCTGATTGGCAAAGGAGGCCACCAGGCCATTCGAGGTCAGTTCAAGCAGAATGTCCGCGAGCGCACGGCCGGTACTCAGCCAGGAGATTGGGGTGTCCTCGGCGCAGGCGAGCAGCCCCAGCCAGGGCGCGGATCGGATCAGGGCCTCGTGCTTGCGGGCAGTCACGCGTCCGGCGTCGAGCCGCTGCAACAAAGTAGCGGCGGGATGCGACCAGGAGTCCGGGAGACCGAAGCTTGCGAGCGACATGCCGTCGCCGGCTACTTGGGGTCGAACCCAACGCGCGAGTTCGCGACGGCAAGACGAGTCCGCCATCTGGATGCGGTCGGCCCGAGCGACCAATTCCGCAACCTTGCCGATGACAATCCCATCGGCAACCAGCCGAAACACGGCGCTATGGCCGCGGGCGAGGCTCGCGAGCCGCTCGAGCGTCCTCAACTTCGTCGGCGTAAGCGGTTTGACCGCGCTGCGGTTGGTGTGACGATCAGGGATGGCTTGGAAGCGGCGACTCTCCGCCCAGCAGGCGAGTCGGGGCTCGCCTAACCGGATACGAGCTAGAAGATCCGGATTTCGACGGTCGGGAAGCAAATCGACCGCGACTTCATAGCCATAGCTTCGCCCGGCAAGCCAGGCGAATTGGACGGCGGCGCCGCTGGAAATCGTCAGTTCGCGATCGCGAGGATCGCAGATCGGCAACGACCGCGTCCGGTTCGCGAAAACCTCGAGTGCGCCATCGGCCACGGCAAAAACCCAGGGCTGTGTGTTGTGGGTGGACGGCGCGAGCGCTGCATATTGGGCGATATAACGAAGCTGCTCGTCGCGATCGCCGAGGACGGGGAAATCCGTTCCGGTGAGCTCCCAGGGCCTAGCGGGGCCGGCTTGCGCGAGCATCTGCGTGTCCATGCCGGCAAGTCTAGGTCGATCGAGATGGTTGGCGATACGCAATTGTCCGCAGCTCGTGCGCAACGGAATATCCGTATCAATGCGTATGGGCAGTCGAGTCCGGCCAAGCCAAGTTCTTGCCATGAGCTGGAAAGCGATACGCCTTGAGCTGGCCCGTTCGCCGGGCTTTCCCGATGGGTCGCCAGAGCGGGCCTATTTGATTCAGCTGCCTGTCGACGATCAAGGCATCGTAGATCTTGATCAGTTCCGCCGTTCGCCCGAGTTGGCGACCGTCCACCGGCGTTGGCCCGGCGATCGCGACCGGTCCGGCTATGTTATCCACAAGCGCGCCGGCTGGGCCTTCTCCTACGCGCCCGGCGACTCAGACGACGAGGATGTCTTCCACCTCGAGTGCCACCCGCTGCGTATCGGCGAGTATGTGACCGTCACCGAGCCGGATGGAGACAAGCTGCCCTATCGGGTGACGCTGTGTGAACCGCGCGCGGCGGCATGACCGCAGACATCGAGTATCGCTCCAAACTGGTCACGGCAGAAGAAGCTGTCCGGGCTATTCCGGCCGCGGCCAATGTGGCGATGGGCATGGCGGTCGCGGAGCCGCCAGCCCTGCTGTCGGCGCTCGCGGCCCGTGTCGAAGCTGGCGAGTTGGCCGGCTTCAACCTCTGGTATTTTCACTCGCTGCTGCATGCAGGCACGTCCGTGCTTCGCTACGACCTGCTCGATCGGATCCGCCCGCATTGCATGTTCCTGACCGCGATCGAGCGGGAGCTGATCCGGCGTGGCGAAGCCGATGGGCGAAGCTCCGTCGAGTTCGTGCCGACCGCGTTCAGCCAGTCCGCGCGGCTGTTGTCAGAGCAAGTATCGCTGGATGCGTTCGTCACCACGGTCTCACCGATGGACCGGCATGGCTGGTTCACGTTCGGGACCAGCAACGACTATGCAACTACCGCCGCGCGCGCCGCCAAGCGGCTGATCGTCGAGGTCAATCCCAACATGCCGCGGGTGTTCGGCGACTCGCTGCTCCACATATCCGAGGTTGATGCGATCGTCGAAAATGCGGTGGCGTTGCCACAGCGCGCCGGTCCATGTGGTCAATGATCCGCGCCACATCGCGAAAAACGAGAATGTCGTCTCGGTCAACGCGATGCTGCAGGTCGATCTCAGCGGCGCCTGCAACTCGGAGCACATGATGGGCCGGCAATATAGCGGCTCGGGCGGGCAACTCGACTTCGTGCGGGGCGCCCAAGCCTCGAAAGGCGGCAAGTCGATCATTGCGTGCCATTCGACGGCGCGCGATGGCACCGTGTCGCGTATCGTGCCGACGCTCCAGGGCCCGGTCACGACGCCGCGCAATGACACGCATTTCGTGATCACCGAATATGGCGCGGTCGATCTGCGCGGCAAATCGCTTGGCGAACGGGCCGAAGCTCTGATCGGCATCGCTCATCCGAAGTTCCGGGATGAGCTGGCGCGCCCGCTACGGTAGCGCCGATGCGAGCCCATCCTCGCCAGGAACGACGCGCGGCCGGACGAGTCGGCAGTGCTTGGCGCCAATGACGGCATCATCTCGACGGCGAGCCCTGATTGTCGGGGTCGCGGCAGCCGGTGCGCCGGCACGGCAGATCCTGAGGGGCGGTCGCGCTGCTGGCGATGGCCGCCATCCGGTCCGCTTATCGAAGCGGGTCCGTAATGTTCCTGATTCCGGGCACGTCGCCAACATCTCATTGTGCAGCATCGCGGAGGTTCAGATGAAAAATGTGCTGGTTCTCATCCACGATGACGTTGGTCAGGAAACGCGATTGCAGACTGCGCTCGATCTGACGCGCGCCCTCGAGGGACATCTGACCTGCGTGGACGTGGCTGATCTGGTTGTCATCGGAGATCCCACCGTTGGAGGTGCTCTTGTCGTCCTGGATACGAGGGCGGAAGAAGCGGCGAACCGTACACGGATCGAGCGACGGCTAGGGGTGGAGCAGCTGCCTTGGTCTTGGATTGACAAGGCGGGCCGTGATCCCTCCGATTGTCTTCTATCCGCCGCCCGCTGCGCGGATCTGATCGTGGTCGGCGGAAGGGAGGACACGGCCTCCTATTCGCTCAGGCGCCTCGTTACCCGGCTGCTGGGCCGGACCAATGCTCTGATCGTCACGGCCGCGCAGAACGCGAATGGGCTCGATGTCGGCGGGCTGGCCGTCGTCGCCTGGGATGGATCGGATTTCGCTGCCCACGCACTTCAGCGAGCCATCCCGCTGCTTGCACTCGCGCGATCGGTGTGCGTGCTTGAAGTGGGCCTTGCGGAGACCGACTTTTCAGGTGAGGAAGCGGCGACCTATTTGTCCCGTCATGGCATCCAGGCCGAAGTGCTGCGCGTCCAGCAGTTTGTCGACTTTGCGGCTACAATCGGGCTGAAAGCGAAGGAGATGAACGCTGCTTATTGCCTGATGGGCGCCTATAAGCATCGTCCCTTGTCCGAGGCTGTTTTCGGCGGCGTCACCCGCTCGATGCTGGGCCAGTGCGACATCGCGCTGATCCTGGGACATTGAGAGTTTGGCTGCCTTTGGAGTTGCGGCGTTCTTGAGGCTGGCACGCATGCGCGTGACGGCGTCCCGCGCGCATGACGCTCGAGAGGGGGAGGCAGATGAAAATCCCTCCCAATCATTTCGAGCCTTTTTGAGGTCGCTGGGGCCCGGTCTGGTCACGGGCGCCGCAGATGACGACCCGAGCGGCATAGGGACACATAGCCAAGTTGGCGCTGAGTTCGGCTACGGCTTGGCATGGACGTTCGTCCTCAGTTTCCCGCTGATGGTCGCGATACAGCAGATTGCGGCCGAGATCGGCCGCATTACCGGCGCCGGCATCGCTCGCAATCTCAGACGTCACTACCCGCGCGCCGTATTGTGGTTCATGGTTTCGCTCCTGCTGATTGCCAACATCGTCAATCTCGGCGCGGATCTGAGTGCGATGGGTGCGGCGCTTGCTTTGCTCGTGGGTGGAAGCGGGGGATTATACACCCTTTTGTTCGGGGTCGTTTGCATCATTCTGGAGGTCGGGCTCAGTTACCCACGTTATGCCGCCGTCCTGAAATGGACGACATTATCACTATTTGCCTATGTAGCGGTCGTGGTCGTCGCCCATGTGCCCTGGCTCCGCGCCCTCCGCTCGCTGGTCGTGCCGGAACTCCAGTTCAACGCCGCCTACGCGACCGCCTTCGTCGCCATCCTTGGCACAACGATCAGCCCCTATCTGTTTTTCTGGCAAGCCGGACAGGAAATCGAGGAAGAGCGCCGGCATCACGCGAAGCCGCTATGCCTGACGGCGGCATCCGCCGGACCCGAACTCAGGCGGATCCGGATCGATACACTGACCGGGATGGCATTCAGCACGATCATATCGCTTGCAATCGTGTTCGCGGCCGCCGCGACGCTTCATGCCCATGGTGTGCGCGACATCGCCACGTCATCGCAGGCAGCCGAGGCTCTTCGACCGATCGCGGGAGAACTTGCGTTCGCCATGTTTGCCTCAGGCATCATCGGCACGGGCCTGTTGGCCGTTCCGGTGCTTGCCGGATCGGCCGCCTATGCCGTGACTGAGATGGCGGGAATCGCAGGCAGCCTTGATGCAAAGCCGCTTTCTGCGCGATTGTTCTACGGAACGATCGCGGTCACTACGTTGGCCGGAGCATCTCTGGCAGGTATCGGCATCGATCCGGCGCGGGCGCTTTACTGGGCCGCTGTGGTGAACGGAATCCTTGCCGGTCCGCTTATGGCGATCATGATGCTGATCGTGCGCAATCCCCGCGCGATGGGACGATTGACCGTCGCGCGCCGCCAGCTCGTCTTTGGCTGGGCGGCCACGGCGGTAATGATCGCGGCCTCGGCACTTTTTTTGGGATTTGCTATCGCTAGTTCCTCGTGACTTCTTCCCCCAAGCTGGGGAGGCGGGGTGACGCCTTGGCCAGCGCCATGCCGCATCGCTCCACGCGGGCATCATTTACGCCGTATGATAGCTCGGTGGGCACTCCAACATTGGTATGGAGTAGCGATAGGCGGATATGGCGTCTGTCCCTTGATCAGCGACCGAGCAAGATAGGATGCTCCGACTCCTCGATCATCCGGCGCGTCACGCCTCCGAACCAGTTTTGCAGCCGCCGCGAATGCCCGTAGGCGCCAATCGCGCAATAGACGGCACGGTGCTCCGTGCACGCATCGAGCAAATGGAAATCGGGCGAGCGGATGCCATCGGGCTTGCGTTCGACGGTTGCCCGGACGCCGTGACGAGCCAGATAACGCGCCGCTTCTTCGGGCGGGTGCGCCTTGCCTGCGCCATCGACGTTGACGAGAGTGACGCTCGATGCGAGCTTCAGGAGGGGAACCGCCCGCCGCAAGGTCGCGATCGCGGGCAACGATCCGTCCCAGCCGAACACGACCGGCCCGGTAACGGCGAGGCGGCTGATGCCGGGAGGGATCGCAAACACCAGTTCGCCGCCTTCGACCACGTCGGAAACAATCCCCACCATGTCCGAAATGCCTTCGACGGAGTGAGAGCTGAGCACGATCACATCGGCAAAGGCTGCATGGTTGCGGATACAGTCGGCGATCACGCCGGTCGCGTCGATCCACTCCCAGGAGACGTCCTCGATCTCCATCCGGGCCTTGAGCCGCGTCGCGTTCTTCGCTTCGCGCTCCTGCTCGTCGATGAAGGCGCACATTTCGCCCGCGGTCGTGTAATAGTCTTGAAGCGGCACCGGTACGCGCGTGACATCGAGCACTGTCAGATGCCCGCCAAGGGCTCGGGTCAGGTCGAGGGCGCATTGCAGCCGCGCTTCGCCACCGACGTCGTCATGGGCGAGAACGAGCACATTCTTCATAGCTGCCTCCTGTCGATGGGTGGAGGATGCAACGGCGCCAAAGCTGGCGGGATTAGGAATGTTACCTATGCCGCGGCTCTCATCGCGATCATCACGGCTATGGTGGCGGCGGCCGTAAGGAGGGGCATGGCCGCGCGCCAGCGCTGCTGTCCGCCAATGACCAGTACGATAGCCGCCTTGAATAGCGTGTTGACCAGGACCGGGCCGGCCAGAACAAGGCCCGCGACATAGGGCGATAGCGTGCCTGGTGGCAGTCCACCGAGCGTCACGGTCGCGGCATCAACATCGAAGCTGCCGCTGATCACGATCGCCGCGCCGGCGCCCATATCGCCGAATTGCTGGTCAGCCCAACGTGTCGCGACCGCCGTCGCTGCCACCAATGCCGCAAAGAATAGGGCCGGCAGAAGCTCGATCGGATTGCGTGCGTCGGAAGCGGCGCGGCCTTCATTATCCTCCGATGCATTCCGTACCCGCCAGGCCGCATAGAATATCGCCACAACACTGGCGGGGCCGATTGTTGCCGCGAAGCTGGGGAAGGCACGCGGCGCCAGGATCGCCGCCAATACCAGCACGCGGCCGAACATGACGGCTGACGCGACCGCGATGCCTGCGGCGATCGCCTCATATCCGGCCGTCGCGCCGCGCAGCCTGATCGAGAGCGAAGCGATCACGGCGGTCGAAGAATAGAGGCCGCCAAGCGCCGCTGTCGCCAGCGTTCCCCGGCCGTGACCGAAGCGCTTGTTCGCGATATAGCCGGCGAACGAAAAGCCAGTCACCAGCACGACCACGCTCCACAGATAGCGCAGGTTCCAGGCATTGTAGGGGCCAAAGGCATGGTTCGGCAGCAATGGCCAGATCGCGGCAACGATCAGCGCAAACCGGACGGTCGCCTGAACATCGACTTCGCTCAAGCCGGAAAGCCAACTGTGTAGTTGTTCGCGCGACGCCAGGAGCAGGGCAGCCACGCAGCCCGAGGCCACTGCTTCAACCGCGAAGCCGCACGTCGCGAGCAAGCCTAGGGCAAGCGTCAGCAGCGCCGCCACTGCATTGGTCGCGCTCACTTGATCGGATGCGCGCGAAGTGCGCCAGTAACCGAGTCCGATCGCGATAGCAGTCACGATGATGACCGCATTGCCGGCCAACGCCAGGTCGCGCTCGACCAGCAGGCCTGCGACCCCACCGACGAGCGCGACCAGTCCGAACGTGCGAACCCCGGCGACGCGCGAGCCGGGAGCATCGTTACGCGACTGCCAGCCGCGTTCGACACCGATCAACAAGCCGATCAGCAGGGCTGCGAGGAGTTTGCCGGCGGTTGTCGTGAGCAAAGGGGTGGGTTCCTGTGGAGCAACTAGGGCAGGAGGACGGCCGCACCGTTGACAGAACCGGCGCGAACATCAGCGATCGCATCGTTCGCCCGCGCGAGCGGATACGTGCGGCAATGGATAGCGATCTTCAGCTGGCCAGCCAAAGTCATGAACTTTTCGCCGTCGGCGCGGGTCAGGTTCGCAACGGATACGATCTTTCGCTCGCCCCACAGGTCGCGATAGGGGAAGGCGAGAATATCGCTCATATGGATCCCGGCACAAACCTATGTTCAGTCGCCGGCATCATCGCTGCCTCTTATACCGGCCGCGCGGATCAACCCGCTCATCGGCCGCTCGGTCCGGCTGTTCGTCACCATATGCGCTAGCCGACATAGTCCAGCGCGCCGCGATCGACGAGCTCGGCGGCGACGACGTCGTCGCGGTGGTAGATGTCGGGGAAAATAGTCAGCCTGCCCGAGGCGTCGGCCTCGGCTGTGAAGTACAGGACGTAAACCGGCAGGGGCGCACTCAAATGCACCTTCTGCGTCATCGCCGACGCAACGACCTCGTCGATCTTGGCTCGGGGCCAGTCAGGCTGCTGCGCCAGCAGTTCGCCGGCGAGGCCGAACGGATCCTGCGCCCTGATGCAGCCGTGACTGAAGCCGCGGGTGGCCTGGGCGAACAGCGACTTCGACGGTGTATCATGAATATAGACGTTGAAGGGATTGGGCATGACGAGTTTCATCTGCCCGAGAGAGTTAGTCGGCCCAGGCCGCTGCCTCACGGCGGATCCGCTCCACACATAACCGCGGGCTTGCGCCACCGCCGGACGCGTTCGGATCAGCTTGCCAACACTTTCCGCGACGATGCTTTGGGGAATGTCCCACCACGGATTGAGGATCAGCCCGGTGACAGTGGCGCTGAACTGAGGGGTCGGTGTCGATGGCTTGCCAGTGATCACCCGGCGTGCCGACACGATATGTCCGTCGCTTATCACGGTTAGCGTATAGCTTGGCACGTTCACTTCGAGGTGTCTCGCGCCCAGCGAGCGGGGAAGCCAGCGCCACCGTTCCATGTTGACCCGGATCGCCTGCACGCGAGCGGCGTCCTTGGCGGACGTCGCGGCGAGAGCGGAGCGAAGCCGCAGATAGCGGGCATCGGACGGCAACAGCTGCCCGAGCGTCGGGCCGATCTTCCCATCGGTAAGGGCGCGAGCCATCAGCGCGTCGGTGTCCGCATCGCTCAGCTTCGGCCCGGCGATGAACCAGGACAGCCGGTCCTCGGCACCGACATGACCCTGCGCATAATCTCGCGCGAGGTGGCGGAAGCGTTCGCTTGCCGCAGTATCCAGCGCTGGACCGATGCCGCCGCCGATCGCCTGTTTGAGCTGCGCCGGATCGTAGTCGCGTGGATCCAGGCCTTCGGCACGCGCACCGTCGATCGCGTCGAGCAGTTCAACCGCGGACTCCAGGCTCCACAGCGGCTGCGGAGCCTGGGCCAGTGACGCGACAGGAACTAGGCCGGCGATAAACGCCGGGAACGCATACGCAACGCGCACCAACCCGGCCTCAGTGACCAAGCACCAGCGGAAGCGAGCAGGCGCTCAGCATCGCCCTGGTCACGCCACCGAAGATCGCCTCGCGCACCGGCCGACGGCTGTAGGCGCCCATCACCAGATAGGCGGCGCCATACCGGTCCGCCTCGCTGCGGATAGCGACGGCGAGGCTGTCGGCCGCAGGCGCGAGTTGAACCTCGGCATTGATGCCATGACGCGACAGATAGGTCGCGGCGTCTTCTACCGGGATGGCGTAGTCGCTGATGTCGCCGACCTGTAGAAGCTTCACATCGCTTGCCAAAGCTATCATCGGCACTGCTCGCTGGACGGTTGCCATGGCGCGCTCGGACCCATCCCACGCAATCAGCGCCTTTCCGGCGGCGTCGAAATGGCGGCAGGAATCCGCGACGGCCACGACCAGCGCGCGGCTGTGCTTGAGCACTTCGGTCGTCACATAGCGCATGTCCGGGGCAGGGAAAGCGTCGAGGCTTCGGTTGAGCACGATGACGTCGGCCGTGCGGGCTGCGTCGACGACGCACTCTGCGAGGTCGCCGGTCGCGTCAGCCCAGCTCCAGCTGACCCCTTCGGATGCCAGGCGCGGCTGCGTCTTCGCCCTGTTCTCGCTTTCCCTATCCTGTTCTTCTTCCAGAAGGATCGACAGGCCTGTGCCGGCATAGCTGTCGACCATCACCGGCATCTGCACTGCGTCCAGGCAGTTCAGGTGCCCGGACAAAGCGCGTGTCAGGTCGAGCGCCGTCTGCAGGCGCGCCTCCTGCCCGGCATCGTCATGCACCAGTAACAGAATGTTCTTCACGGCCATTCTCCTTCGATTACATGCCGAGTTTGATGGAGCGTAAAGACCTGCTGAATCAGGAGTTATACGGATCCACAGCGATCTGCGCCCGTGCCTCGTAGAATGCTGCCCACGTGCGAACCCCACAGATCGGCTATGGACTTGCGTATCCATCAAATTCCAGCAGCCCGGGAGCTGATCAGGGACTTGATGCCCAGGCTGAGCGCGTCGCAAAGCAGGGGTTTTTCGATCAACTCCGCGCCGGCCTGCGCGACCGTTCTGCGCATGCTCCTCGTCGGATTGCTGGTGATGATCACGGCGGGCAATCGAATGCCACGCGAGCGCAATTGCTCAAGAAGGCAAAGCCCGTTCATGCCCGGCAGCCGATAATCGAGCACCAGGCAGGCATCGCCGGGGCGGTCTTTCCGCGTGGTCAACGATTCACCCGTCTCGAATGTTTCTACTTCGAAGCCTTCCAGTTCCAACGCGAAGGCCAGCGAAGACCGGACAGCCGGGTCGTCGTCGACCAGCAGGATTCGCGGTGCTTCGGTCATTGCCGTTCCCACAACCAAAAGGGGCGGCGGGTACACCACCGCCCCGTCGCCACTATCAGGCCGCTATCTTCCACATCGGCTGGAGCTCCGCATGAGGCGGGCAGGGCGCGACCTTGCCTTGCGGCAGACCGCCAAGCTCGTTCGCGAAGCCGTGATTGACGTCGCGGTGGTGCGCTTCGTCGGCACGGACTATCAGCACCACGTCGCGCAACGTCGCGGTGTCTGGCAGATTCCAGTAGCGCCTCGCGATCGCCGGCGCTGGCGTGTTCGGGGACCGGCCCTCGTCGATCTCGGCAAGATAGTGCGTGTAGCTGATTACCGCCTCTTCCTCAAAATAGCCGACCACACGGTGCGCGGTTTTCGGACTGATCAGGTACAGCGCGAAGAAGAACAGGTAGAACACCCATTGGACGCCGATGATCACCGCGCGCTCGAACCAGGTGGGCCGCGCTACCTCGATGAAGGTCATCAGGTGCATCCGTTCGTTTTCCGCTTCGTCCATCAGCGTGCGGATCCAGCCGCGATCGTCCTTCATGCGCCGCAGGCTATGCAGGTGATTGATCGTGGCACCCACCATGCCTGGCACGGCTGCGACGGTTTCGAGCACCACCGCACGGTGGCCGTAGCGCTTCGCAAAGAAGGTGTCGGCGCACCAGCGCAACACCTTTGTAAAGCCGAGCGCGACGCGATCCGACACGCCTTTCGGGTCGTGATGGACACCAATATCAATGAACGGTGCAATCATTTGTCTCAAACTCCAGCGAACCAGTCGCAAGGAATTTAGGGTCTGGCGCGGGGTACAGGGATTCGGGTCTTCACCCTAAGTATGTTCACGGAGGGTCGCTCAGCGCGCGTCGGCTGTTATTAGAGCGCGATGGGAAGGTCCGATTTGCTCGCGAAACTGCTGATCCGGTACAATCCGTTGCTGGCATGCGGCGTAGCGGCCGTGGCGGTGGCCGGCGGGTTCGCCGCCCGGCTGTTGCTGGAACCGCTGCTCGGCCAAAGCGCGACCTACATCTTCTTTGTGCCCGCGGTCGTGATTGCGGCGGCATTGTCCGGCCTGTGGCCGGGCCTGTTCGCAACGGCGCTCGGTGCCATCGCCGGTCTCGTCCTGGATTCGCTCTCGGGTGCCGTCGGTACGGGCAATCTCGTCGGGGCAGCTGTTTTCCTGCTGGTGGCAGTGGCCGTGACAATCGGCGGCGAGGGCTTCCAACTTGCGCGCAGACAGAGCGAGGACGTGAACGCCGGCATTGCCCAGCGGGAGGCTCATCTCCGCTCCATCCTGGAAACCGTGCCAGACGCTATGGTGGTGATCGACGAAGCGGGATTGATCCGGGACTTCAGCCACGCAGCGGAGCGGCTGTTCGGCTGGACCGCGGAAGAAGTGGCGGGAAAGAACGTCAAGATGCTAATGCCGTCCCCCTACCGCGAGGCGCATGACGGCTATCTGCAGCGCTACTATCGAACCGGCGAGCGGCGCATCATCGGCATCGGCCGGGTCGTCGTCGGCGAGCGCAAGGACGGGTCGACCTTTCCGATGGAATTGGCAGTCGGGGAGATGAGTGGCGCAGACGGCCGCTTCTTCACCGGTTTCGTGCGCGACCTGACCGAGCGGCAGCAGACCGAGACCCGGATGCAGGAATTGCAAACGGAGCTGGTCCACGTATCCCGCCTGACCGCGCTGGGTGAAATGGCATCGGCCCTGGCGCACGAGTTGAATCAGCCGCTGTCGGCGATCGCTAATTACCTCAAAGGCAGCAAGATGCTGCTGGACCGCGTTGAGATCCCGCGCGAACGCGTGGCCGACGCGGTCGACAAGGCTGCGGACGAGGCGCTGAGGGCGGGTCAGATCATCCGCCGACTGCGCGATTTCGTCGCTCGCGGCGAGACCGAGCGCAGCATCGAGAGCCTGCCCAAGCTGGTCGAGGAAGCGAGCGCGCTGGCGCTAGTCGGCGCGAAGGAACACGGCATCCGTGTCCGCTTCGATTTCAGTCCAGAGGTCGACCTGGTGCTCGCCGACAAGGTGCAGGTTCAGCAGGTCGCGCTCAATCTGATGCGGAATGCGGTTGATGCTATGATCGACAGCCCATGCCGTGATCTCACCGTCACGCTCGCACCCACCGAGGACGAGATGGCGTTGATAAGCGTCGCCGACACTGGGCCGGGCATCAGCGAAAAGGTGATCGACCAGCTTTTCCAGCCGTTCGTCACGACAAAACGCACGGGCATGGGCGTCGGACTATCCATTTCGCGCACGATCATCGAAGCTCATGGCGGCCGCATCTGGGTAGAAGACAATGAAGGCGGGGGCGCGGTATTCCGCTTCACTCTGCCGCGGGTTGGCAAGGAGGAAATCTACAATGGCGAGTGAGCCAGTGGTGCATGTGATCGACGATGATGATGCCGCGCGGCAGTCACTCGAATTCCTGATCGACTGCGCTGGCCTGAAGGTGCGTGCCTACGCATCGGCGATCGACTTCCTCACGACGGTGCCCGACATGGAGCATGGTTGCATCGTCACTGATGTGCGGATGCCGGAGATGAGCGGGATCGAGCTGCTCGGGCGCTTAAAGGCACTGGACGTGCGGGACCCAATCATCGTCATTACCGGTCACGCTGATGTTCCGATGGCGATCCAGGCTATGAAGGAAGGTGTCGCCGACTTCATCGAAAAGCCGTTCAGCGACGACGCGATCCTGGGCGCGATACGCGCGGCGCTGGCGCGGCACAGCGATCGCACCCAGGCGAACGAGGAGCGCGCGTTGGTCAAGGAACGGCTCGAGAGCCTGTCGCCGCGCGAGTGCGAAGTGCTCGACGGGCTGGTCGAGGGCCATGCGAACAAGATCATCGCGTTCGACCTCGACATCAGTGCGCGTACTGTCGAAGTCTATCGCGCCAATGTGATGGCCAAGATGCACGCGCGCAGCCTGTCGGAGTTGGTCAGGATGGTGACGATCGCCCGGCTGCCGGATTGAAGCGCGGCCAGCGCGCCGCGATCCAGCTGCGGACACGCGCCCTGGAATCGGCGCTCGGCCCCGCCTCATCGGTCGCGGCCTCGACGCGTACCACTTCGGGCACATAGCGCTTGATCGCCTGCTCGATGCCTTGCTTCAGCGTGGTCTTACCCGACGGACAGCCGCCGCAGGCGCCGCCCATCCGCACATAGGCGATGCCGCTTGCCGCATCGAAACGCAGCAGGGTGGCCTCGCCGCCGTCGCGGGCGAGCATCGGGCGGACATGGCGTTCGATGACATTGACGATCTGTTCGGCGACAAGGCCACCCTCTGCGGGCGGCAGCGGTTCTGGCAGCAGCGAACCGGGAAGCGCGGGCTCGCCCGAAAACAGGAAATCCGCCAGCCCGGCCAGCAATTGCGGCTTCAGCCCGGACCATGGAAATGTTGCGGAGCGACGTATCGCGGTGACGAAATCGGGACCGATCATGATCCTGTCGATTCCGTCGATCGCCAGCAGCACCGCCGCGAGGGGCGCCTTCGCGCTGGCGTCGCCGGGGGCGATCTCCACGGGTGGCCCGCTCAACCACCGGATGCCTGGCAAAAGGCGAAGCGCGTCCGGATTGGGCGTCTGCTCGACCTGGATGAGCGGGGCGCGCGTCGTCATCGAATCAGAAGATCACCGCGACCGCAATGCCCATGGCGATCACGCCAAAGGTCAAAAATACCGGCACGATCAGCATCTGCACCAGCGCAGCACCACCACTGCAATGGCCGGTGAAAGTGTCGATCCCCTGCCGCATGAACCAGTCGAAGCTGGCCCGCTTCTCCAGCTTCGGCTCAACCGCGAAGAACAGGCGCGGGACGGCGAAGAACATCGTCACGAAGAAGGCGACGATCACGAGAAAGAACAAAGAGTCCACCGACCGCGTCGTCGCTGCCGCGAAGGCGGCGATCAATGCGACATAGGCGGAAACGATCATGAGGCCGACGGCCGCCGGAACGTCGGGCGCGGCCGGAGTCGGTAGGAAGGGGCGTCCCGCTCGCTCTGGTTCGATATCCGGGATCGGAACCGGCGCGATCTGCGCGCTGGCAGGCCACACGGCCGCGATATCGATGGAGTCGAGACGGTCCGTGGTTATTTTCTCGTGCAGCATGGACGGTGCTCCTGAACGGCCGAAGCCTGGGTTCTGGAGTTTTTCTACGATTCCGGCGGGAGAGCAGACATTTGGATATTCACCCTAAGGGGTTTTCCGGATGTGGCGCGGCGCCAGTGTCCGTTAGCGGCTCCTCGTCGATCAGGATACGGAGCGCGGCGCCGTCCATGTCGTCGAATTGGCCGCTGCCTAAAGCCCAGAAGAAGGCAACGAGGCCGGATAGCCCGAGCAGCAGGGCGATCGGGATCAGCAGGGCAAGGCCGTTCATCGAGGCGCCCTTCGCAGACGCAGCGCATTGCCGACGATGATGATTGACGAGCCCGACATCGCCAGCGCGGCCACGAGCGGCGTCACCAGCCCGAGCAGTGCCAGCGGGACCGCTACAACATTGTAGCCGATCGCGATCGCGAAGTTTTGCTGCACGATCCGCGTCGTCCGTCGCGCGACGCGAACCGCCGTGGTGACCGGGGCCAGGCTGTCGCCCATGAAGACGGCGTCGGCCGCGGTCTGGCCGACATCACTTGCCGAGGCAGGCGCGATCGAGGCGTGGCCGGCCGCGAGCGCTGGGCCGTCGTTGAGGCCATCCCCAATCATAAGTACTTTCGCTCCCTTCGCCGCCAGCCGGTCGATCGCCGCCAGCTTGTCCTCCGGCCGCATGCCGGTCTGCGCCGTCAGCCCAAGCGCGCGCGCGACAGGCGCGACAGAGTCCCCATGATCGCCCGACGCGATCGAGGCGGGGATGCCGAGCGCAGCCAGCCGCGCGACCGCTTCGGCCGCGTCGGGGCGAAGCAGGTCTTCGAAATGGAGCAGCACCGGTTTCGACCCCTCGATCGTAAAGGCCACCGCCATCCGATCGCTACCAGATGTCATCTCTGGCCGGCCAAGCGAGACTGGAGCGCTGAGATAGCGGCCGCGCATCCCAAAGCCCGGCTGTTCATGAAGTTGCTCGACACAGGCAGCGGCCACGCCTTCCCGCTCCAGCGCGGTGCGCAGCGCAACGCTCAGCGGATGCCGGCTGGCCTGTGCAAGGGCGAGCACAACCGGCTTCAGAGCTGGGTTAATACCTCCGAGGTCGATCGGCACGGGACGGCCCAGAGTCAAGGTTCCGGTCTTGTCGAGCAACGCGCGGTCGACTTCGGCCAACCGCTCCAGCGCCGAGCCATCCTTGATCAGAACGCCTGAACGCATCAGCGTACCAGCTGCGACGATCTGCGCGGCGGGGACCGCGAGGCCCAGCGCGCACGGGCAGGTGATGATCAGCACGGCGGCTGCGATCAGCAGTGAATGGTGCCAGCCGGCCCCGGCCAGCATCCAGCCGGCGAACGAGAGCAGCGCGAGGGTGTGGACCGCCGGCGCATAGAGCCGTGCCGCGCGATCCGCGATGCGCACGTAGCGCGACTTGGCCTGGCCGGCCTGTTCCATCAGCCTGGCGATATCGGCAATCGCGGTGTCCGGCCCGGCGGCGGTGATCCGCACCGTCAGCGGCGCGTCCAGGTTCAATGTGCCGGCATGAACCTGGCCGCCTTGACCGATCGGCTGCGGCGCGCTTTCCCCGGTCAGCAGGGAGAAATCGAGGCTGCTGGCGCCCGCTTCGATGGTGCCGTCCGCGGCCAGTCTCTCGCCCGCCGCGACGATCATCCGCATGCCGGGTGCCAGCGTGTCGGCCGCCCGCCATTCGGTCGTGCCGTTCGGCCTCAGAGTAAGGGTCCCGGGCGCGGTCTGCTTCAACAGTGCCTGGACGCCATCGCGCGCACGGTCGCGCATCACGCTGTCCAGCACGCGCCCGACCAGCAGGAAGAACAGCAGCATCACCGCGCCGTCAAAATAGGCGTGCGGGCCGCTGATCAGCGTCTCGAACAGACTGAGCGCCGTCACCAGCAGGACGCCGATCGAGATTGGCACGTCCATATTGGTACGGCCGTGCCGGAGCGCGGCCCAGGCGGACTTGAAGAACGGTCGGCCGGAATAGGCGATGGTCGGGATTGCGATCATCGCCGAAAGCAGGTGGAACAGGTCGCGCGTCGCACCCTCCGCCCCCGACCAGACGGAGACAGACAGCAGCATCACGTTCATTGAAGCAAAGCCGGCGACGGCGGTTGCCTTCAGCAGGGAGCGGCTTTCCAACGGCGCCGGCGCATTCCCCTGGATCGGTTGCGCCTCGAATCCCAGCTTTGAGATCGCCGCCTGCAGGTCAGGAAGCTGGAGTGCTGGCGCATGGTCGATCGCGACCTGCTTGGCCGTGAAATTGACGCGCGCCGACGCAATCCCCGGCACCGGTGTCAGGCCGCCCTCGAGTTTCGAGATGCAGCCGGCGCAGCGGAGCCCGGGGACCGCGAACAGAGTCCGCACCGGACTTTCCGCGATCGCGGTCACGACAGGCTCTCGATCAGCCGGACATCTTTCGATCCGCTGCGGACGGTCAGGTGAACCAGCCACCTCCCCGCCGGCAAGGCGGTGGTCGAACGAAGCCGGCCGGGTCCTGCGAGGGCGAAGCCCAGCGGGATATCGGCCGCTCGCCCGAGCGGATGGCGCGCGACCGCGCTGGCGGACAGGCCGGCAAGGGGCTCGCCTTCAGCCGTCGTGGAGATCATGACATGCCGATCGGCATCCAGGGCCACGCGGTTCGTCCAGCCGAGCTTTTCCTGTGCCCGCGCCTCCGCCAGCCAGCGATTGAACTCCTGGCTCGCGACATAGCTGTTGTCGACAACCGTTCCGCCGAAGGTGCGGGTGGCGTACCATGCCATGACGAAGTTGACCGCGATCACCGTCCCGAAAAAGGCGGCCAGGACCGCGAACATATGCCAGCCGGTGAAACGCCGCGTCATTGCCCTGCCTCCGGCCGCTCGAAGCGGCTTTCCGCGCTCGCGGTCTCATGTTCCTCGTCAAGCGAGCGTACTTTGAACGAGAAGTCTTCCTTCGCCGCGCCCACGCCGGGGGCCGCGACGAACAGCTTCAGCTTGGCGACGCTATCCGCCGGCACGTCCAGTTTTGCTACGCGCGACGCGGTCTCCCGGCTGCCGTCGATCGACCAGGCCCTGGAGCCGGCCAGTCCATCAAGCGTGATCTCGACCTGGCGCGGCCGCGTTTCCATGTTGCGAACCTTGACCGTGTAGCTGTTGCGGATATCGCCGTCCGACATGCGGACATAGATCGGGTTTCGATCCTGCTGCGCGCTGATATCGATCCGCGTGCGTCCGCCCAGCGCGAACAGCATCGCCAAGCCGATCGACAGCCAGACAGTGAAATAGATGATCGTGCGCGGGCGCAGCACTGTCTTCCACAGTGGTTTCGGCGTGCCGCCGGCCGCCTCCGTGGCGCAGTCGTCGAGGGTCGCATAGTCGATCAGGCCGCGCGGACGCCCGATCCGCGTCATCACCTTGTCGCAGGCATCAATACACAGGGCACAGGTGATGCAGCCGACCTGTGGCCCGTTGCGGATGTCGATGCCCGTCGGGCAGACCGCGACGCATTGATTGCAATCAATGCAGTCGCCGATGCCCAAGCCCAGATCTTCGAGAGTCGCCGCCTTCTTGGTGCCGCGCGCACGCGGCTCACCGCGCCATTGCTTGTAAGTGACGATGAGTGATTTTTCGTCGAGCATCGCGGACTGGATGCGGGGCCATGGGCACATATAGATGCACACCTGCTCGCGCATGAACCCGCCAAGGATGTAGGTCGTGGCCGCAAGCACGCCCACCGTCGCATAGGCGACATAGGCGGCCTGTCCGGTGACGAAGGCGCGGAGCAGGCTCGGCGCGTCGGCGAAGTAGAAAATCCAGGCGCCGCCAGTTGCCAAAGCGATCGCGATGAAAACCGCGTGCTTCGTCGCACGCCTGACGATCTTGGCAAGGCCCCACGGCGCCTTGGCGAGTCGGATCTGCGCGTTGCGGTCCCCATCTATCCAGCGCTCGACATGCTGGTAAACGTCGGTCCACACCGTCTGCGGGCAGGCATAACCACACCAGGCGCGCCCAGCGACGGAAGTCACCAGGAACAGACCGATGCCGGCCATGATCAGCAGGCCCGTCACATAGTAAAATTCATGCGGCCAGATCTCGATGCCGAACATGTAGAAACGGCGGCTGGCGAGATCGACCAGCACGGCCTGGTCGGGCGCGTAGGGGCCGCGATCCCAGCGCAGCCACGGCGTCAGATAGTAAACGGTCAGCGTGACCGCCATTGCCAGCCATTTCAGCCGTCGGAACCGGCCGTCGATCTTCTGCGGATAGACCGGTTCGCGTTTGGCATAGAGGCTATCGCTGATGCCCACCAGGTCTTCAGGGGCGGCCATGGCCGGTCGCTTCCGTGGCGGCAACTTCCGGTTTCGGCTGTTGCTCGCCGCCGCCCAGCGAATGGACATAGGCCGCGAGCATCTTAATCATTACCGGATCGAGATGATTGCCCCAGCGCGGCATGACGCCGTAGCGGGCGTTGGCAACGGTTTCGGCGATCGAGTCCGCGTCGCCGCCATACAACCAGATCGCATCCGTGAGATTGGGGGCGCCGACCGTGCGGTTGCCCTTGCCGTCGGGCCCGTGACAGGCGGCGCAGTTCTGCTCGAACAGCACGGCGCCCCGGCCGGACGTGGCATCGGGCTTCCGCTGGCCGGAAATGGTTCGGACATACGCGACCACATCCGCGATCTGGTCGGACTTCAGAATGCCGTCCTTTCCGAACGCGGGCATCTGCGACATGCGTGTGCCGTCATGGTCGGGCTGCCGGACGCCGTTGGTAATCGTGTACTGAATGCTCGCGATATCGCCACCCCACAACCAATCGTCGTCGTTCAGATTGGGATAGCCCTTGGAGCCCGCCGCGCCGGATCCGTGGCATTGGGTGCACGACACCTTGAAGGCAGCGCGTCCGCCCTCGATCGCCGCTTGCATCAGCCGCGGCTGGCCTGCGAGCTGCTCGATCGGCGTTTCCGCGATCGCGCGCATCAGCGGCGCGCGTGCGGCACGCTGTTGCTGCATCTCCGCCTGGAGCTGGCCGGTGCTGGTCCAGCCGAGCACACCGGCCGTCGCGCTGTGCACGAGCGGCCAGGCCGGATAGAGCACGACGTATAGCCCCGCCCACGCGATCGACGCGTAGAAAGTCCAGAGCCACCAGCGAGGCAGCGGCGTGTTCAGCTCTTCGATACCGTCCCATTCATGGCCGACGGTTTCGGTGCCGGTCGGCTGGTCGATGCGTTTGTCAGCCATTGTCCTGCTCCTTCGCCGCAGGCTTTTCATCGAGGATCATCAGGGCGGCGGCACGATTGGTATCCCGATTACGCGGCAGCAGCGCCCAGCCGACGAGCATCACATAAGTAACGCCCATGAACACCAGGCCCCAGCTGTCGGCGAGATGGCGGAACTCGTTATAGGTCATCGGGCCCGCTCCTGCGGGGCCGCGGCGTCGAAATCGACCATTGTTCCCAGCATCTGGAGATAGGCAACGACCGCGTCCATCTCGGTCAGCCGGCCGGGATTGCCGTCGAAATCACGGAATTTTGCCTGGGGATAGCGGGTGCTCAGCGCATTGTGATCGGCGTCAGGGTCGGCCTGTGCCTTTAGGTCGTCATTAGCCGCCGCAATCGCTGCCTCGGAATAGGGCACGCCGACGCGCTTCAGTGCACGCAAGTCGCGTGTCATGTCACCGACATCAAGATCGCGATCGGCGAGGAACGCATAGCCAGGCATGATGGACTGCGGCACCACCGCGCGTGGGTCCTTCAGGTGTTGGACGTGCCATTCGTCCGAATAGCGGCCGCCAACCCGGGCGAGATCCGGTCCGGTGCGTTTCGATCCCCATTGGAAGGGATGATCATACATGCTCTCGGCCGCCAGGCTGTAATGACCGTAGCGCTCGACCTCGTCCCGGAAGGGGCGGATCATCTGGCTATGGCACGTGTAGCAGCCCTCGCGGATATAGATGTTGCGGCCGGCTAGCTCGAGAGGCGTGTAGGGGCGGACGCCTTCCACCTTCTCGATCGTCGAATCGATCCAAAACAGCGGCGCGATCTCGACGACGCCGCCGATCACCACCGCGATGAAGGAGAGCACGGCGAGCAACGTAACATTGCGCTCGATGCGGCCGTGGTCGAGGAATTTGGTCGCCATGGGTACAGATCCTATTCGGCGGCGATGGCCAGGGGGTCGGAGGCGGGGCGGGCCGGTGCGGCCGCCGGAAGCGGCCGGTCCTTCACCGGATCATAGGCCGCGTCGGTCATCGGCTTTTCGATGCGTTCCTTGCCTCGGATTGTCATCCAGACGTTCCAGACCATGATCAGCGCGCCTGCGAGGTACAGTGCACCGCCCGCGGCGCGGATCAGGTACATCGGGAACATCGCCGCGACGACTTCGACGAAGGAGTAGACGAGGTAGCCATCCGATCCGTATTCGCGCCACATCAAGCCTTGCATGATGCCAGCGACCCACATCGCGGCGGTATAGAGAACGATGCCCAGCGTCGCGCACCAGAAGTGCCAGTTGACCATGCGTTGCGAATAAAGCCGCGCGCGGCCCCACAGGCGCGGCACGAGGTAATAGACGGCCGCGAAGCTGATTAGGCCGTTCCAGCCCAAGGCGCCGGCGTGCACATGGCCGATGGTCCAGTCGGTGTAGTGGCTCAGGGAATTGACCGTCTTGATCGACAGCATTGGCCCCTCGAAGGTCGCCATGCCGTAAAACGCCATCGCCATGACCATCATGCGGATGATCGGATCGGTGCGGATCTTGTCCCACGCGCCGTTCAAGGTCATCAGGCCATTGATCATGCCGCCCCAGCTCGGCATCCACAGCATGATCGAGAACACCATGCCCAGCGTCTGCGCCCAGTCGGGAAGGGCCGTGTAATGAAGATGGTGCGGACCGGCCCAGATATAGAGGAAGATCAGCGACCAGAAGTGGATGATCGACAGCCGATAGCTATAGATCGGCCGTTCCGCCTGCTTGGGCACGAAGTAATACATCATGGCTAGGAACGGCACGGTCAGGAAGAAGGCGACCGCGTTGTGTCCGTACCACCATTGGGTCAGGGCATCCTGCACACCCGCGAAGGCGGAGTAGGATTTGGAGCCGAAGAATGAAACCGGAATCGCCAGGTTGTTGACGACGTGGAGCAGCGCGATGGTGATGATGAACGACAGATAGAACCAGTTCGCGACATAGATGTGCGGTTCGCGGCGCTTTGCGAGGGTCCCGACGAACACCGCCAGATATGCCAGCCACACGATCGTCAGCCACAGGTCGACATACCATTCGGGCTCGGCATATTCGCGGCTTTCGGTGATGCCGAGCAGATAGCCGCTTGCCGCGAGCACGATGAACAGCTGGTAGCCCCAGAACACGAAGCGAGCGAGAGAAGGGAAGGCGAGCCGGGTGCGGCAGGTGCGCTGCACCACGTAGAAACTTGACGCTATCAGGATGTTGCCGCCGAAAGCGAAGATGACGCCGGAGGTGTGGAGCGGCCGCAGCCGCCCGAAGCTAGTATACTCTATGCCAAGATTGAGTACCGGGAAGGCGAGCTGGAGCGCGATATACAGCCCCGCGAGCAGGCCCACGACGGCCCAGGCCACGGTCGCGATCACGCCCCAGCGTACCGCGTCGTCGTCATAGCGGCTGACATCGACCGGACATGCGGGCTGCCCCGCCGCGATCGCGCCATAATCAGCCTGCGTTACGGTCCATATCAGCGCTGCGAAGGCTGCCAGTGCCAGGATGACCATTTGCACGGCAAAGCCGAAATCGGCCGCCACTGCCGCTGCGGCCAGCGCCAGCATGGCCGCCGTCAGCCACCCGCCCGCCTTGAATGCAATCGTATCCATCGCCCATCCCGCAAGGCCCGCCGCGCTGTCGCGCACGGTCCGGTTCGTCATTGATCCGAAGTTCGGATAGGCCAGGCCGTAAGCCCAGGACATTCGGGAGCTCTCCCTAAGGGGAATCCCGGAGTTGCCCGAACGTTCAGTGCATGTGGCCGGATTCGGCCGGTTTCAGATCAATCACCGGCGCCGGATGCTTCAGCGCACCCCGGTTTTGGCCGGCGGCCGGGATTTCGGTCCATTCGACACTGTCCTTGCCGCAGATCTGCCGCACCAGCAGATAGAGCGGGCCGGCGCGGCCGGCGGGCAGTTTCAGCATCAGGCCGAAGCCGTCAAACTGGTCGCCGGGCAGTCGTCCACGCCACGTGATCGCGGCAACGCGGTCATGCTGCTCGCGCCCTTCGGACATGACAGGAGCGGGCAGTGGCGCCCGCTGAATCTCGATTGTCCAGCCGGGCTTTGGGCGGGGGCGGGCGATCAGCACGTCATCGGGGATCGTGACCCGCACCGCGGTCGTCGCCGTCTCGCCGCAGCCATGTCCAACCCGGAATTCGCCGGCATAATAACTGCCGGCCGGCGCTTCGGCGGGCCAGAATACGATATGCGCGTGGGCCGGGACGGTAAACATGGCCAGGGCGGCGATCATCTGGCATTTCATTTTATCGGCTCCTTTAGAAGCTAAGCTTGGCGCCGCCGTAGATCGCGCGGCCGTCAGTCGGGTAATAGATCGCGGATTGAGGCGTCGCTGCCACGACCGCCGAGAGATCGACGACCGCTTTCTTGCTTGTGAGATTGCGCGCATCGAGGAACAGCTCGGCCCCGCGGCCAAGCTTGACCGACGCATGCGCGCCAATCAACGCATAGCCGGGCACGCGCACGCTGTTGCGATAATCGGCCCAGGCGCCGCGCGGCGTCCACTCGATATTCGGCGCGATGCTGAAGCCTTTGCCGCTGTAGCGCAGTTCGGCGCGATAGACGTGCACCGGCGCCGCTGGCAGCCGGTTGTTCCGATATTGCGGATCTCTGCGAAAGCGGAAGTCGCTCAGCTGATAGACCTGCCGCAGCACCAGTTGGTCGCCGCCGCCGATCAGCGTCCAGTCCAGCCGCGCCTCGATGCCCTGGTGGATGGTGCGGCCGGCGTTGAAAGTGGCGGCGGGAATATCCGGGCTGGTCGTGAACTGCAGCATCTCGCCGCGCAATTGCGAGCGATAGAGGCTGACGTCCCATGTGAGCGGGCCATGCTCGCCCCGCGTTCCCAGTTCCGCCGTCCAGGCAGTCTGTGGGGCAAGCGGCACGAAGCCGACGACCGGCTGCTGCACCAGTTCTGAAAAGGTCGGAATCTCGGCCGAGCGGCTGACATTGGCGTACACCTGCACCTTCTCGCTTGCCGACCAAAGCAGGCCCAGCTTCGGTGCCCACTCGTCATAGTTGCGGGCGTCGCTCGCCACTGGACGCCGCCTGTTGTCGAGCGCGCGATGGCCGTGGACGAACTGCAGGCCTGCGATCAGTGCCAGCGGCTCGACCGGGTGAAGCCGGAGCTCACCATAAGCATCGACCGTGCTTGCTTTCTGGATGCTGTCGGCGGTCAGCGCGCCGCGCTTGCCGCCGACATTGACGAACTGCTTCGCGTCGATCCGTCCGATCCGCGCGGTCGAGCCGAGCGTATAATCAAGCGGCATGCCGGCGACTTCGGTGCGTCCTTGCACCCGCATATAGCCGCCCCAATCAGTCGAATCCTGGTCGATGACCTGGAAAATGGGATGGTACAGGCTCTTGATATTCGCGAAGGCGCCAAACTCGATCCGTGCCTCGCCAACCCGCCACGCCGTCCGGTTCTGGAACCGCAGCGAGCGGACGTTACGCGCATAGTCGTTGGTGATATTAATCGCCGGCGCGATTCGTGGCTGGTTCAGCACGTCGGAAAGAGTGATCGTGCCCGGCACTTCCTGATCCAGCCGATTGGCTGAAACGTAGAAGCGCGTCTCCAGGTTCGATGCCAGGCGAAGCCCTAGGTTCGCGTTGAAACGCAGCTTTTCCTGTGTGCTTTGTTGGCGGAAACCATCGGCGGTGGACGCCGTGATGGTGGCTGCGCCGTCGATGCTGTCACCTTCGAAGCCGCCAGTTGCGCTGGCACGCAGCGTGTCGAACGCTCCTCCTTCCAGCCGCAGCGTCACCGGCGTTGCGAGCGTTTGGCCGGAAACAGTGACGGCATTCACGGCGCCGCCCAGGCTTGAACTGCCGAAGCGAAGCGCATTGCTGCCGCGATAAACGGCAATGTGCTGCAGCGTCTCCGGATCGAGCTCCTGAAAATCGCCCGACCCGTCGGCCAGGCTGATCGGCGCGCCGTCCTGCAACAGCGTCACGCCGCGGAGGTGATAGCCGCGGCCGAGGCCGGAGCCACGGATCGAAAGGCGAACTTCCTCCCCAAAGCGGGGCTGCGCGAATACGCCGGGCGACCAGGCAAGCATGTCGTGGAAGCTGACGGCGTAGGTATTCGAGAATTGCTTCGCGTCGACCAGGTCGGCGCCGCCCGGCGTGCGTTCGACCTCGGCTCGCGCCGCGGCCAAGGTCGGAACCGTATCGGCCGATACTCGCGCGGCAGTGACGATGATCGTCGACGCGTCGAAGCCGGCATCGTCGGCGGCGGCGGTAGCGGGGCCGCTGATCCCGAGCGCCAGCGCGCCAAAGGAGACGCCGGCCAATACGCGATACAAGGTGATCATGGGTGGAACCCCAACAGAACCGATTTGGCCGCGCCCTATTCCGGCGCGCGGGGCCGCATAAGCTCGGAGCTCCCCCTAAGGGACTTCCCTGAGTTGTCCGGAGCTGGCCAATCGCTGATCTCAGACGCTCACATGGACGGCCCGGCGATCGGGTCATGATGTCCGGGGGAGCAGGTTTTGAAGCCCGAAATCCTGGCGCGCTACGCCGACCAGCCGCTGCCGCGCTACACCAGCTATCCGACCGCGCCCCATTTCGGCGCTGCTGTTGACGCGCGCATCTACAGCGAGTGGCTTGGCGAACTGCGGCCCGGCGGGGCGGTCTCCCTATATCTGCACGTGCCGTTCTGCCGGTCGATGTGCTGGTATTGCGGTTGCCACACGACGATCACCGCGCGAGATGAACCGATTGCGCGCTATCTGTCGGCATTGCACGCGGAAATCGCGATGGTTGCGGACCCGCTCCCCGGCCGCCTCGCCGCAGCCCATGTCCATTTTGGCGGCGGCACGCCCACGCTGATGAAGCCGGCGCAATTCATTGCGCTGATGAACGCGCTGCGCAACCGCTTCGACTTCGACGTTGCGACCGAGGTCGCGATCGAGATCGACCCGCGCACGCTGGAGCCGGCAATGATCCGCGCGCTTGCGGCCGGCGGCGTGACCCGCGCAAGCCTGGGCGTTCAGAGCTTCGACCCGGTTGTCCAGCAAGCGATCAATCGCGTCCAGACTTACGAGCAAACCAAGGCCGCGACCGAAGGCCTGCGTGCGGCAGGGGTCGGCGGCATCAATTTCGACCTGATCTATGGCCTTCCGCACCAGAGCGTCGCCTCGTGCCTGGAAACGGTAGCACAAGCGGTGTCGCTCGCACCCGACCGGGTCGCCGTGTTTGGCTATGCCCATGTCCCCAGCTTCAAGCTGCACCAACGCAAGATCGACGAAGCCGCGCTGGCCGACGGAGCCGCGCGGCACGCACAGGCGGAGGCGATTGCCGCGGCCCTGGTCGACGCCGGCTATGTCCGCATCGGCCTCGATCACTTTGCCCGGCCGGATGACGAGCTCGCCCGCGCGTTCGCCGAGGGGACATTGCACCGTAATTTTCAGGGGTACACGACCGATGCGTGCAAAACGCTGATCGGTTTCGGCGCGTCATCGATCGGACGTCTGCCGCAGGGCTACGTCCAGAACGCTGTCCTTATCGGCGATTATCAACGGCGCATCGCGGAAGGCCGGTTGGCGACTTGCAAGGGCCGCCCGTTCGCACCCGGGGACCGGTTGCGCGCTGCCGTGATCGAACGGATCATGTGCGATCACCGCGTCGATCTCGGCCAGGTTTGCGCCCCGTTTGGCGCCGACCCGGATCAGCTGCTCGGCGAGGCCGCCGCACTCGACCGGTTGGTTGCCGATGGCATCGCGCACCGCGAAGACCATGTGATCATGCTCGCCGACGACGCGCGACCGCTCGTCCGCGTGCTGGCGGCCGCCTTCGATCAATATCTCGGCCAGGCCCCTGCGCGCCATTCCCGAGCCGTTTGAGGTTTAGACGATGCTGACCGTAACTCGTCACGAAAACCTTCCCGCTGATCACCCCTGCGCCGGATGCGAGATCCGCATGCGCACCTTCTGCAGCGTGCTCGACGCGAGCGAGCTTGAGAAATTCCGCTGCCAGGGTTCGACGGGGCGGCTTGATCCCGGCCGGCCGCTTTTCCATCAGGGCGACCCGGCCGATGTGATCTTCAACCTGACGAAGGGCAGCCTGCGCCTTTACAAGCTGCTTCCGGACGGGCGCCGGCAAGTCACCGGTTTTCTGTTCCCAGGCGCATTCCTGGGCCTCGCGGTTAGGGATGTGCACGCCTTCTCGGCCGAGGCGATCGAACCGGTCGAGGTCTGCCGTTATTCGCGCAGCCGCTTTGACGCGTTCGTGGACGAGCACCCACGGATGGAGCGCGAGCTCTATCGCATTGCGGCGCACGAGCTCGCGCTTGCCCGGGAGCAATTGGTCCTGCTTGGCCGCAAGACCGCGAACGAACGGCTCGCCACTTTCCTCCTCACCCTGCTCAAGCGCATGCGCGAGCACGAGCCTGGCGCGGACCTGATCCGACTTCCGATGAGCCGGCTCGATATCGCCGATTATCTCGGGCTTACGAAGGAAACGGTGAGCCGCGTCTTTACCGCCTTCAAGACGACCGGCCTGATCCGGCTGCTCAGCGACGACCAAGTACTCGTGCTCGATTGCGCGAAACTCGAATGCGTGGCCAACGGCTGACGGGCGGTCCGCCGGCGGCATCAGAACTTGATCTGCGCGCTGGTCATTGCGAAGTCGACGCTATGGCCGCCGGCCCGCTCGATCACGGCGCCGGCGCTGTGGTGCAGATAATAGGCCCTTAGCCCCACGTGCCGGTTGAGCTGAAGGACGGCATCCAGCGAATAGGCCTGGCCGATCGTCCGCGACATCCTCCCGGCGGTTGCAGGGAGGGGTGCCGACGGGCCCACATAGACGGCATCCCCCACCGTTTCGCGCCATTTGAACTGGACCGCCGCCTCCACGTCGAGCCTCTTGGCGGGTTTCACCTTCAGGCTAGGCCGCAGGGCGAGGAGATTCGTGAAGCTGGTGAGATTGGCTTCGTTGAAATAGGGACCTTTGGGGAAGAGCGGATTGAAGCTACCGAGCTTGCCGTCGGCACGGTCGCCGTCGCCCGATCCGGCATCGAAGCGCAGCCCGATCCTGGGCTTGAGCGGGGCGGCCGCGAAGGACCTGCCAAGGTCGAGAGCGCCTCCCCAGGCCGAGATGCGGCGGCCCGCGAAGGTCCCGCGCTGGATCAGTCCCTCGGCATCCCAGTCCCAGCCGTTCGACGCGCCGCCGACGCGCAAGCCTATGCTGTGCCGATGTTCCTCGCCGGTGACGCCGCCATAGCTTGCGCCCTCGCGGTCGAGATAGAACCAGTATCCGTCGAGCGACATGGTCTTGCTCAGCGCGTAAGCACCGTAGGCGCCACCGAAAACCTGCTTGTCGTTCGGTTCGTCGTCGAACACGCCGCGTTGGAGGGCAACCGGGCGCGTCAGGAAAGCGTCCAGACGGAGCTTGCCGGCCTTCAGCGTCGCCCGCGCGCCGTCGAAGGCCTGGCGGATGTTGGTGCCGTCGCGGAACGAGACGAAGCGCTGGGCCGGGTTGAACGCCATTTCCTGCCGCCCGACCTTGAGCGTCAGCCTCTCCGATTGATTCAGTTCCAGGAACAGCTGCTGGATGTCGAGATGGTCCTCGTCCGGCGCGGAGATGAGCTTCTTGCCGAACGCTTCATGCGCGCCAAGTTGAGCGTACAGCCGCGCGGCCTCTCCCATATGGAACTCCCCGTGAAGCAGCACGCGCTGGAGCAGGTAGGTATCCGCGTCGCCGCCGCCGATGCCGAAGCGCGGTGCGTCGAAGATCTCCAGCCGCTCGCGCACTTCGCCGCCGAGGGACGCGGTGATCGGCGCGGCCAGCGCGTGAGTCGCGGCGCCGGCCGCGAGGGCGAACAGAAATGCTTTGTATCTCATCACGCTATCCACATTTCGAGTAACCGCATTCCAGGCAATTATTGCAGCCCTCGACCTTGATCAGAGCGGCAGCGCCGCATTGCGGGCACGCACCGTGGGCAATGGCTTGGGGCTGTTTGATTGGATCAGGGGCGGGCGAGGGAGGCGGAGGCTCCAGCCCGGCCAGGTGGCGCTCGATCACGCCGCCGATCGCCGCGAGCAGCGAGGGCACGTACCTGCCTTGCATCCAGGCGCCGCCACGCGGATCGAACACCGCCTTCAGCTCCTCGGCGACGAAGGACACGTCGCCCCCGCGCCGAAACACCGCGGAGATCATCCTGGTAAGCCCCAGGGTCCAGGCGTAATGTTCCATGTTCTTGGAGTTGACGAAAATCTCGAACGGCCGCCGGTCGCGCTCGTCTCCGGCATCGTTGATCGTCACATAGACGGCGTGCGCGCTGTCGGGCCATTTGAGCTTGTACGTCGCGCCCTCCAACGCCTCCGCGCGCGGTTCGAGCATGATTTCGGTCCGCGCAGGCTTGGTTGGCACGGTGCTCAGCACTGATCCGGTGACGGCGTTCGGGCGATACGTGGTCAGCCCCTTGCAGCCGAGGTGATAGCCTTCGACGTAAATGTCCGCGAAGGCGTCGAAGGAAATTTCCTCGGGACAATTGACGGTCTTGGAAATCGAACTGTCGATCAGCGCCTGCGCGGCCGCCTGCATTGTCAGGTGATCGGACGGGCTGAGTGTCTGCGCGCTCACGAACAGCTCCTCGGGCGGCGGCGTGTCTCCTTTCAACCGGCGCCATGCCTGCATCGCATAATCCTCGACGGCTTCCTCGCGGGTCGAACCGTCGCCCTGGCGGATCTTGCGCGTATAGGAGTAGGCGAAGACTGGCTCGACGCCTGACGAGACGTTGCCGGCCAGCAGCGAGGTCGTGCCGGTCGGCGCGATGGAGGTTAGGCAGCCGTTCCTCAGGCCGTGCTTCGCGATCAGGGCGCGCGTATCGTCGTCCAGGCCGACCAGGTTGGGCCGATCCAGCATGCATGGGTCATAGAGCGGGAAGGGACCTTTCTCTGCCGCGATCTCTGCCGAGGCGCGATAGGCTTCGCGCTTGATGACGCCCAGCCAGCGGCGGGTCAGCGCGACTGCCGGCCCGGTGCCATAGGCAGTGCCGCAAAACAGCAGCGCGTCGGCCAGCCCGGTAACGCCCAGGCCGATCCGGCGCTTGGCCTTCGCCTCGGCTTCCTGCTGAGGCAGCGGATAGCGGGAAATGTCGATAACGTTATCGAGCAGGCGCACCGCCGTGCGGGTTAGCTCGCCCAATGCTGCTTCATCGAGCGCGGCGTTCGGGCCGAACGGTTCTTCGACCAGCCGCGCCAGATTTATCGAGCCAAGCAAACAGGCACCGTAGGGCGGCAGCATCTGCTCGCCACACGGATTGCTGGCGCTGATCTGCTCGCAATAGGCGAGGTTGTTCTGCTGGTTGACGCGGTCGACGAAGATGACGCCCGGCTCGGCGGTGTCGTAGGTCGCGCGCATAAGCCGCTGCCACAGGTCGCGGGCCATCACCACCCGCCGCACCTTCCCGTCAAAGACCAACGGCCATTCGTCGCCTGCGGCCAGGGCCTTCATGAAGCTATCGGTGACGAGCACGGAGAGATTGAAATTGCGGCACCGCGCCGGGTCGCGCTTGGCGTCGATAAAGGCTTCGATATCGGGATGGCTGATGTGCAGGCAGCCCATCATCGCGCCGCGGCGTTGGCCGGCAGACTGAACGGTGCGGCACATCGCGTCCCAGCAATCCATGAAGCTGAGTGGGCCCGACGCATCGGCACCGACGCCTGTGACGGGGCTGCCCGACGGGCGGATCGTGGAGAAATCCATGCCGACGCCGCCGCCCTGCTGCATCGTCAGCGCTGCCTCGCGCAGATGGGCGAAGATGCCTTCCAGGCTGTCGGGGATCGTACCCATGACAAAGCAGTTGAACAGCGTCACTCTGCGATCGGTCCCGGCACCAGCAAGCACGCGCCCGGCGGGGATGAAGCGGAAATCGGCCAGTCCCTCTGCGAACCGGTCGCGCCAATAACCGCGATGCTCGGGCGCCTCGGCCTGGGCGATCGCCTCGGCAACGCGCGCGATAGTCGCGTCGAAGCCGGAGTCGGCATCGCCACCCGCCGCGACGAAGCGATATTTCGCGTTCCAGATTTCCTCGGCGAATGCGTTCTCGAACCCCATCACGTTTCTCTCCGCCAATCCATATCTTGTGGATCGAATGGCTATCCAGCCGCGACGGGTTGCGGATTGATCCATCTCAATCCTGCCTCGAGGCAGGGCCAATTGATGTAGCGCAATGCTCTCACGGCGCTGTCCGCGCATGACGATCAGGCCACACGCGGGCGGCTGTTCCGCCCGTCATTGATGGAGAAGATGATGCGTATTCCAACTCTGGTTGCCGGCGCTGCGGCCGCCGCACTGCTGGCGGCCCCTGCCTTGGCGAAGGACGTGACCGTCCAGATGCTCAATAAGGGCAAAGCCGGCATGATGGTGTTCGAGCCGGCGCTGGTGAAGATCGCGCCCGGCGACACCGTCACTTTCGTGCCAACCGACAAAAGCCACAATGTCGAGAGCATCCCGGGCATGATCCCCGCCGGCGCAAAGCCGTTCAAGTCGGCCATGAGCCAGCCGCTGAAAGTTACTTTCAGTCAGGCAGGCGTCTACGGCTTCAAATGCATGCCACATTATTCGATGGGCATGGTCGGCCTGGTCGTTGTCGGCAGCGGGGGCGCCAACCTGGCAGTGGCCCAACAGGTCAACCACCCCGGCAAGCCGAAGCAGGTGTTTGCCGGCCTGTTGAGTCAGACGGGAGTTCGAATGGCGGCCCGCTAAGCCCGTTCCGAACCCCAGCGAAAAGGCCCCGGTCAGCCGACCGGGGCCCTTTTCTTGTTCTCGCCACTGCACACGAGGCGCAAAGGAAAGGGCGGCGGGGATGATCCCGTCGCCCTTTCTCTCCGCCCCCTCTCTCAGTGGCCCATGCTTGCGCCCGACGGGTCGTCCGTCTGGTGCGACTTGAAGATTTCGGGCTGGGCGGCACCGTCGACGACCAGCAGGCCCTTCAGCCCTCGCTCCATCCGCGACAACGCGTGGTCGACCAGCACGAAGCGGCCGGGCACATCGACCTTGAACTCGGTCATCGCGGCGCCGCCGGGTGGAACAGTGATCGTCTGCACGTCGGTCATCGGTGCCGAAGTGATCGAGGCCAGCGGATAGGCCTTGTCGAAGATCTCGCCGATCACATGGAAGCTCGAGGTCTTATTGGGGCCGCCAACTCCAAAGAAGATGCGGACGGTCTCGCCGGTTTTTGCCTTCAGCGGCTTCTTGACGAGTGCGTCGGCCGCACCGTTGAAGACGTAATATTCGGGCGTTTCCGCGAGCAGCTTGTCCAGGCTCTCGGTCAGCTCGCCCTCGGTGCCATGGGCCTGCTCGGTGTAGATCTCGCCCTGCATCACGTAATATTCGTGATCGACCCTGCTCAGGCCTTGCTCGGGCTCCACCAGGATCAAGCCGTACATGCCATTGGCGATGTGCTGCGCCACCATGGGCGTCGCGCAGTGATAGACGTAAAGACCCGGCTGCAGCGCCTTGAAAGTGAAGCCTTTGCTGACGCCGGGCTCGGCCATGGTCGCCGCCGCACCACCGCCGGGTCCGGTCACCGCGTGAAAGTCGACATTGTGCATCATCGCGCTGTCGGCTGCGTTCTTCAACTGCACCTCGACGGTATCGCCGACGCGGACGCGGACGAATGGCCCGGGCACTTTCCCATTGAAGGTCCAGTAATGATAGGTCGATCCGTCATCGAGCTGGCCGGTCACTTCGATGGTGTCGAGATTGACCTTGACCGTCTCGGGGCCGCGCCGGGCGAGCGGACCGGGCAGGTCCGACGGATCGCGGATCACATCGCCAACCGCGGCGGGCGTGGCGCTGTGGGCATGGGCCGCCGGAGCTGCCGGAGCAGCGGGCGCATCGGCCGCGAATACAGGCGCTGCGAACAGGGCGGCGCCGGCGAGAAACAGAGCTAGGCTTTTCATTTGAACATCGCTTTCATCTTCAAACAATGTTCTTGGCCTAGGCTTCGACTGCATCGTCATAATTGAGCAGGATCAATTGATCTTGCCCATTCACCTCCGTAAATGTCCGGAATGGCGGTGCCGCGCCGTTTCCGGTTTAGCGTCTTGGTTAGCATCCGGATTCAGGTGGCATGGACTATCAGCGCATTTTCACTCAGGCGATCGACCGCTTGCATGCGGAAGGGCGTTACCGCGTTTTCATCGATATTTTGCGCAACAAGGGCATGTTCCCCAACGCGCGCTGCTTCGCGGGGCATAACGGGCCGAAGCCGATCACGGTCTGGTGTTCGAACGACTATCTGTCGATGGGCCAGCACCCGAAGGTGATCGCGGCGATGGAAGAGGCGCTGCACGATGTGGGGGCCGGCGCGGGCGGCACGCGCAACATCGCCGGCAACACCCATTATCATGTCGATCTGGAAGCCGAGCTGGCCGATCTTCACGGCAAGGAAGCGGCGCTGCTGTTCACCTCGGGCTATGTCTCCAATGAAGCCACGCTCTCCACGCTCGCCAGGATCCTGCCCGGCTGCATCATTTTCTCGGACGAGCTCAACCACGCCTCGATGATCGCGGGCATCCGCAACTCGGGCTGCGAGAAGCGGGTGTTCCGCCACAATGACGTCGCCCATCTGGAAGAGCTGCTTGCCGCCGAAGACCCGGACGTGCCGAAGCTGATCGCGTTCGAGAGCGTCTCTTCAATGGACAGGGATGTCGCGCCGATCGCTGAAATCTGCCACCTTGCCGACAAATATAGCGCGCTCACCTATCCCCACCACGTCCATGC
>JAFEEY010000070.1 GCA_018240865.1 Pseudomonadota bacterium
CTTGGAACCGTGGGGCACGTCACCTATCTCCGCCGGATCAAGGCTGGTCCCTTCACCTTGGATCACGCGATTTCGCTGGACAAACTGGACGATCTCGCTAAGGGCCACGCGCTTGAACAGGTTTGCCTGCCATTGAGGGCGGGGCTGGACGACATCCCGGCTTTCTCCCTCACCCCCGATCAGGCGGGGCTGCTCCGACAAGGGCAGCAATTGATCGGGATCGCCGCTCCCAATGGCCAATGCTTCGCGATGCTGGGCGATACGCCGGTGGCGCTGGTGGAGGTCCAATCCGGCCTGGTCCGGGTGGTGCGCGGCTTCAACCTCTAGACGAAAGGACGACGATGTCGATCACTGCCGAGCGCAAAGAAGCGCTGATCAAGGACAATGCCCGCGCGTCGGGCGACACCGGTTCCCCCGAAGTGCAGGTCGCGATCCTGACCGAACGCATTTCGAACCTGACCGAGCATTTCAAGACCCACGCGAAGGACAATCACTCGCGCCGCGGCCTGCTGATGCTGGTCAACAAGCGCCGCAGCCTGCTCGACTATCTCCGCAAGACGGACGCCGGGCGCTACACCGCTCTCATCGCGAAGCTGGGTCTTCGTAAATAACGGCGAAAGGCGGCTCACGGGTCGCCTTTTTTCGTCATCCCGGACTTGATCCGGGATCCCGCTTCTTCTGCTAAAAGGCAGCGGGGCCCCGGCTCGAGGCCGGGGCGACGGGAGAGAGGCAATAAGGCCGATCTCCCGGGACCAACCAGGTCCACAAACAGGCCCCGGCCGCATCGGGCGGCCGGATGAAGGAAACCAAATGTTCGACAAGAAGACTGTATCGATCGAGTGGGGCGGAGAAACCCTGACACTCGAAACGGGCAAGGTTGCCCGCCAGGCCGACGGCGCGGTAATCGCGACCCTCGGCGAAACCGTGGTGCTGTGCGCCGTCACCGCCGCCAAGTCGGTGAAGGAAGGGCAGGATTTCTTCCCGCTCACCGTGCACTATCAGGAAAAATATTCCGCGGCCGGCCGCATCCCCGGCGGCTTCTTCAAGCGCGAACGCGGCGCCACCGAGCGCGAGACGCTGATTTCGCGCCTGACCGACCGTCCGATCCGTCCGCTGTTCCCGGAAGGGTTCTACAACGAGATCAACGTCATCGCCCAGGTTCTGTCCTATGACGGCGTGAATGAGCCGGACATTCTGGCGATGATCGCCGCGTCCGCCGCGCTGACCCTCTCAGGCGTGCCGTTCATGGGCCCGATCGGCGCCGCGCGCGTCGGCTACAAGGATGGCGAGTATCAGCTCAATCCGTCCGACGCCGAAGTGCTGGAAGGCGATCTCGACCTGGTCGTCGCCGCCACCCACGACGCAGTGATGATGGTCGAATCCGAAGCCAAGGAGCTGTCGGAAGACGTGATGCTGGGCGCGGTCATGTTCGCGCACAAGGCATCGCAGAAAGTCATCGACGCGATTATCAAGCTGGCCGAGCAGGCCGCCAAGGAGCCCTGGGACGTCGATATTTCCGACCCGACCAAGGCGTGGGTGGAAAAGCTGCGCCCGATGTTCGCCAAGAAGATCGACGCCGCCTACAAGAACGTCAAGAAGGCCGAGCGCCAGAACGCTCTCGCCGAGCTCAAGAACGAGCTGAAGACGATGACCGCCGAGGAAGCGCCGCTGGAAGCCATGAAGGCGACCAAGGCGTTCAAGAAGCTGGAAGCCGAAGTCGTCCGCACCGCGATCATCAAGACCGGCAAGCGCATCGACGGCCGCGACACCAAGACCGTCCGGCCGATCGAGGCGGAAGTGCACTTCCTGCCGCGCGCGCACGGTTCCGCCCTGTTCACGCGCGGCGAGACCCAGACGATTGCGACCACCACGCTCGGCACCAAGGACGCCGAGCAGATGATCGATGGGCTGAACGGCCTCTCCTACCAGCATTTCATGCTGCACTATAACTTCCCGCCCTATTCGGTCGGCGAAGTCGGCCGGTTCGGGGCGCCCTCGCGCCGCGACATCGGCCACGGCAAGCTGGCCTGGCGGGCGCTGCATGCAGTGCTGCCGACCAAGGAAGAGTTCCCGTACACGATCCGCGTCACCTCCGACATCACCGAGTCCAACGGCTCGTCCTCGATGGCGACGGTGTGCGGTGGCTCGCTGTCGTTGATGGATGCCGGCGTGCCGATCAAGCGCCCGGTCTCCGGCATCGCGATGGGTCTGATCCTGGAAGGCAAGGACTTCGCCGTCCTGTCCGATATTCTGGGTGACGAAGATCATCTGGGCGACATGGACTTCAAGGTCGCCGGCACCAGCGAAGGCATCACCAGCCTTCAGATGGACATCAAGATCGCCGGCATCACCGAGGAGATCATGAAAGTCGCGCTGGCACAGGCCCATGAAGGCCGCGCCCACATCCTCGGCGAAATGGCCAAGGCGCTCGACCACACCCGCGAGGAGCTTTCGGCCCACGCCCCGCGCATCGAGACGCTGACGATCGACAAGTCGAAGATCCGCGACGTCATCGGCACCGGCGGCAAGGTGATCCGCGAGATCGTCGCCACCACCGGCGCCAAGGTCGACATCGACGACGAGGGCGTGATCAAGATCAGCTCGTCCGACCTCACGCAGATCGAAGCCGCCCGGAAATGGATTCTCGGCATCGTCGAGGAGCCGGAAGTGGGCAAGATCTACAACGGCAAGGTCGTGAACATCGTCGATTTCGGCGCGTTCGTGAACTTCATGGGCGGCCGCGACGGCCTCGTCCACGTCTCGGAGATCAAGAACGAGCGCGTCCAGAACGTGTCCGACGTCCTGTCCGAAGGCCAGGAAGTGAAGGTCAAGGTTCTCGAGATCGACGGCCGCGGCAAGGTTCGCCTGTCGATGCGCGTCGTCGATCAGGAAACCGGCGCCGAGCTGGAAGACACGCGCCCGGCCCGCGAGCCGCGTGAAGGCGGAGATCGTGACCGTGGCCCGCGCGGCGATCGTGGCGATCGCGGCCCCCGTCGTGACGGCGACCGCCGCCGCGAAGGCGGCCGTGGCGGTGACCGGGATCGCGGCCCGCGCGGTGATCGCGGCGACCGTGGCCCCCGCCGCGATCGCGACGAAGGCCCGGCGCCCGAATTCGCGCCGGCCTTCCTGAAGGGCGACGACGAGTAATCATCGTCTCATCGGCTGAAACGAAGAAGCCCCGCGGGAAACCGCGGGGCTTTTTTTGCGGCGGCTCTCCGCCGCCGCGTCCTCTCAGGCCGAATAGGCTGCCTTGATACGATTGGCGGCGCGGTCGAGCTCCGGAAACAACGTGCTTTCGGAAATGCCAAGCAGCTCAAGCGCCTTGCGCAACGGCGCTTTCGCTTTTTCCGGGATGACGAACCGCGTTTCCTCGATCGGATGGGCGAATTTGATCCTGCGCGGCGGAACCAGGCCGTGAATGATGAAGCCGCCTGCCTGTGAGAGGATGCGGCGGTTGCTCATCTTGGGATGCACATAATAGGGTTTGAACAGGTCGATCGGATCGATGATCGGCAGGAAATGCGGCTTTTCGGCCCTGATGAATTGATGCAGCCGCTGATAGATAGGCTCGGCATTCACCCGGGCGATCTCCGCGTCTCTGGTGGTACCCTTCAATCGCATGCGGCGCAGGCGAATGATTTCCTCTTTCTCCTTCGCGGTCATGTTGGCCAGATTGACGAGACAGCTGACGGAATCGCTGTCGAAATATTTCTCGCGCGCCTCAGGCACCGCGAAAGCCGTCACCACGCCGTCGCTGGCGGCGCCTTCCGGCCCGGGATCGGTCGCGAAATACAGTGCGACCAGCGGATTCTGCGACACGTCCATCAGCCGCGTCGGCAGCCCGAAATGCTGCATGCGCACCAGACGATCGAACATCGTCTCGTCGCTGGCGAACTCGGCCGGATGGACGGAGACGAGGTCGCGCACCGCCCGCTTCTCGCATTCGGCGAGCCTGGCGAGATCCGGCCGGAACAGGCCGGGAATATTGTCCCACACAGCGTTGCGCTGCCCGCGATAGCATTTGAAGAGGGGCTGGCGATCGGCGTAGTCGGTCATCGTTTCGATGAACGCCGAGAGCGTCACGAGCGGGCGCGCCGGGGGCGTTCCTTTCGCCGGCGGCTTCTTCAATGCCACGTATCTATCCCCGGTCATTTGGCCTTCGCCTGCATAGGAATGTCCGAAAACAGGCTGTCCAGCGCAAATTATTTTATCTGCATGTCACAATCGCCAGCATCGGCTCGTCAAGGCATCGGAACTTGCCAAGGAGACTGTCGATGACTGCCAAGCTGAACCCGTTCGCCGCCGCGCCGCAGCTGATGAAGGAATGGATGACGCTGTCCAACCATGTCGAGACCAGCCTGGAACCGGGGCTGATCGAGCTGGTCAAAATCCGCTCCTCGATCCTGAACGGCTGCGCGAACTGCATCAACATGCACACCGCCGATGCCCGCGCGAAGGGCGAGACCGAACAGCGCATTTATCTGCTGGCCGCCTGGCACGAAGCACCCTGCTATACCGACCGCGAGCGCGCGGCACTGGCCTGGACTGATGCGTTGACGACGCTGGCGCAGGGGCACACACAGGCTGCAGCCTATGAGGCACTGAAAGCCCATTTCACGGACGAGGAGCAGGTGAAGCTCACGCTGATGATCAATGTCATCAATGGCTGGAACCGGATCGCGGTCGGCTTCAACCTCTGGTACGAAACGCCTGCCAAGGCGGCGGCGTGACCCTTCAAGACACTCAGGAGGATGCAGCGGCGAGCTTCGATCCGTTGCGCCCCCGCCTGATCCGCGTCGCCTATCGCATGCTCGGCTCGGTCGCCGATGCCGAGGATGTGGTGCAGGATGCCTTTATCCGCTGGATGGGAACCGACCGGACGGAGGTGCGCGAGCCCGAAGCCTTCCTGCGCCGCACCGTCACCCGGCTCTGCCTCGACCAGCTGAAATCGGCGCGGCACCAGCGTGAGGTCTATATCGGCCCGTGGCTGCCCGAGCCGGTGCTGGAGGATGAAGAAGAGGAGGACGTCACGCTGCCGCTGATGCTTGCGCTGGAGCGGCTGTCTCCGCTGGAGCGCGCGGCGTTCCTGCTTCACGACGTCTTCGGCGGCGGCTTCGACGAGATTGCGGTCACGCTGAAACGCGATGCGGCGGCCTGCCGGCAATTGGCGGCGCGGGCGCGGGCCCATGTTCGCGAAGCCCGGCCGCGCTTTCAGGTGGAGAAGGCGCATGGCCTCGAGATCGCCAATGCCTTTTTCGCGGCTTCGCGTGGCGGCGACATGCAGGCGCTGGGTGCGCTGCTCGCCGCCGATGTCAGCTTCCATTCGGATGGCGGCGGCAAGCGGCCGGCCGCGCTGCAAGTCGTGACCGGCTTCGGCACCGTCATGCAGGTGCACAAGGCGCTCGCTATCCTGTTCGGCAAGCACGGATCGGAGCTGGTGCGGACGGTGATGATCAACGGCCTGCCCGGCTTCGTCACGCGCGAAGCCGATGGTGAATTGCAAACCACCGCACTCCAGATCGAGGACGGCAAGATCGCGGCGATCTATGTGATGCGCAATCCAGACAAGTTGAAACACTTGCACTAAACCGTTCGCGCATAAAAATGGCCGGTGCCCCATCTGAAGCACCGGCCAATTTTTGCGACCCGAATGGCTCGGAATTCCTGTTTTGAAAGGTCGAGTGACGCCGCTTTCAACGCCCGGCGGGTGCAGGCGTTCCCCCTACGCTTTTGCCGGCAACGAGGGTGTTCTGCTGGTCTTTGGTCAGTGTACCGGCCTTCAGGTCGGAGTCGCGGATCGCGTCCGCACGATCCTTGCCGGCGCTCCGAATGATGTCGGCTTGCTGCGCGACCGCGTTGCGCTCCAGCGCATTGGTCATGGATTGGGAAGCCTCTTCCATCGCGGCGGCACGGCGATCGGCATTCTTCTCGACCTTGTCAGCGATCGTGTTCTTACTGCCGTGGCAGGCGCCCAGAAGCGCGAACGGCAACATAGCCATGGCGAGCCTGATCATCATGCCCTCCTCTCGATCAGGCAGATTGAGCGCGCGAGGGACGCTGAGGTTCCCTGACCCGGAACGGACGTAGAGGATTGAAGTGGGAGGCTTCTGTTGCCCGGTGCCTCCCGTACCGCTGGAATCCGATTCTGTTGCCCGGTTCGGTCCAACCGCGCTTTTGTCAGTACTAACCTAGACCGTGAGGTCCGGGTTAGGCCGCAATCGCGAGCGCCTCGTTATCGTTGGCACTTGTGTGATGGGCCGTTGCGGTGGTCCCATTCCGGGCGAAAACAGCGTTTTTCAACACACGTCGATCCTGGTTCGGCCCCATTAGCTGAGCCGCTCGGCCGGCACGCTTCATGCGTGTCGGCCAACCGGCCCACCTGGTGGAGCCGCCGGGTACTGCCCCCGGGTCCGCTGCGCCTATTGCACGCCGCAGTTTATCGCCATAGCCGACCGAGACCGGCAGGCACGATATAGGCCCTGCGATCAGGGATTTGAAGACTTGCCTTTCTGCAGCAGGTCGCGAATTTCACGCAGCAGCACGACATCGGCAGGATCTGCTGCGTCGGCGGCGCGGCTGAATGCCTTGTTGGCGGCTCGGACCAGCAGGAAAATGATGAAGGCCAGGATAGCGAAATTGACCGCCTGGGTGATGAACTCGCCATAGCCGAGCAGCGGCACGCCCGCCTTTTTCAGGGCGGCATAGTCGGTCGATCCCTGAAGCTTTTCCGGGATTGGTCCCAAGGCGATAAAGTAGCTCGAAAAATCGAGGCCGCCAAAGAGCTTGCCGATGATCGGCATGATGATGTCGTCGGTCAGCGACGAGACGATCTTGCCGAATGCGGCGCCGATGATCACCGCGACCGACAGGTCGAGAACATTGCCGCGGTTGATAAAATCCCGAAATTCCTTGAACATGAACCGCCTCCCTTTTGCGGAACCCCGCGGCGAAGCTCCGCCGTTTCGAACGCAAAATCAAGACCGATTGCAGGCCGGCTCGCACTACTGTATTCCCCCGGCAACACACTTGGAGGCTACATCCATGAATCCCCGCTTGCTTGCTGCCCTGACCGCGCCTGCGCTCGCCGTGACCGTCTCCGCCTGCGGCATCAACTCGGTGCCCGCCAGCGAGGAAGTCGCCAAGGCGAAATGGGCCGATGTGCAAGCCGCCTATCAACGCCGCGCCGATCTGATCCCGAACCTGGTTGCGACAGTGAAGGGCGCCGCCGCGTCCGAAGGTAAAATCCTGACCGACGTGACCGAAGCGCGCGCCAACGCGACGCGCATCAACGTGACCGGCGATCAGTTGAGCGACCCGGCCGCGATGCAGCGCTTCAACGAGGCGCAGGCGCGGCTGTCGACCGCGATCATCCCGCTGCAGCGCCTGCAGGAACAATATCCGCAGCTGCAGAGCCAGGGCAATTTCCCGGTGCTGATGAGCCAGCTTGAAGGCACAGAGAACCGAATCAACATCGCCATCCGCGATTATAACGAGGCGGTGCGCTCCTATAACACGCGCATCCGTACCTTCCCGGACATGGTTGGCGCCAAAATCGTCTATGGCGCCAAGCCGCTGGTGCCGTTCCAGGCGACCACGCCCAATGCCGACCAGGCCCCCAAGGTGGATTTCGGCGGCTGATCGGTTGCGCGCCATGCCCTTGATGCCGTTCGGGCTGAGCCGGTCGAAGCCCTCCCTTTCCTTTCTGAGTTCGAAGAAGGGAGGCCTTCGACAAGCTCAGGCCAGCCGGCATTGGGGTTTGTGGCTAATAGCATGGCTATGGTGCTTGGCGGCGTTCGCCACCGCCGCGCAGGCCCAGACCTTTCCGAAGTTCACGGGGCTTGTCGTCGATGATGCCAACGTGATCCCGCCGGATCGCGAGGCGGCGCTCACCCGGAAACTTCAGGATTTCCAGCAAAAGACCGGCCGCCAGCTTGTCGTCGCGACGATCGCCGACATGCAGGGCTATCCGCTCGAAGATTATGGCTATCGGCTCGGCCGCGCCTGGGGCGTCGGGCTGAAGGACGTGAACAATGGCGTGATCCTGTTTCTCGCGCCCAACAATCCCGCAGGCCAGCGCGGGCCGCGCATCGAGGTCGGCTACGGGCTTGAGCCGGTGCTGACCGACGCGCTGGCAAGCATCATCATCCGCGAGAAGATGGTGCCGGTCTTGCGCGCCAATGGCGACATTCCGGGCGCGCTGGAGGCCGGCACGGACGCGATCATCCAGCAGCTTTCCCTGCCTGATGAGGACGCCAAGGCCGCGCAGGCGAAGGCGATCGCGGAGTTCGACCGCTCCCATAAATCGTCGCGCAGCTCCGGCGGGGACGTTCCCATAGGCCTCATCTTCTGGATCATCGTCGCGGGCTTCGTGTTCCTGTCGATGCGCCGCGGCCGATCGCTGAAAGGTCCGTGGGGGGCGCGGCGCTATGATCGCGGCAGCAATTGGCCGGTCTGGCTGTGGGTGGCGAGCGAGGTCGCCGATGCCGCCTCGCGCAGTGGACGAAGCGGCGGCAATGGCTGGTCCGGCGGCAGCTGGGGCGGTGGTGATAGCGACGGCGGTGGCTGGGGTGGCGGCGGCTTTTCCGGCGGCGGCGGCGGCTCGTTCGGTGGCGGCGGCGCTTCGGGGGATTGGTGATGCTGACAGTCCAGGATCATGCCCAGGTCGCCGAAGCGATCCGCGCCGCCGAGGCACGCACCGACGGCGAAATCTCCGTCGTCGCCGCGCCGGAATCGGACAGCTACAATGATGTCGCCCTGCACTGGGCGCTGCTGCTCGCGCTGTTGCCGCTCGCCATCTTCGCGACCTTCCCCGGCCTGCTTCATTGGGCCGTCTCGCTGATCCACGAGCCCTGGGGCCCGGACGCGCCGCCGCTGCGCCTGATTGTCATCTATCTGCTGCTGAAAACGGCGGGCGCATTCGTCGTTGGCTGGCTGATCTTCCGCCTGCCCAGGGTGAAGCTCGCCCTCGCCCCGCACGCCACCAAAGCGCGGCGGGTGCGGCGGCGGGCGATCCTGATCTTCCAGGTCGGCACCGAGAAGCGCACCGCCACCCGCACCGGCGTTCTCCTCTATCTCAGCCTCGCCGAGCACCGCGCCGAGATCGTCGCGGACGCTAGCATCCAGTCGAAAATATCCGGCGAGGAGTGGGGCGAAGCGATGGTCGCGCTGCTCAAGGGCGTGAAAGCCGGCATGCCCGCCGACGGCATCGCCGCCGCGGTCGGGCGGATCGGCGACGTGCTCGCCACCCACTTGCCCTATACCGGCACCGATCCCAATGAGCTGCCCGACCGGCTGATCCAGCTATGAGCTTCGATCACGACGCGCCGATCGAGATCATGTGGTCCGGCAAATATATCGAGGCAAAACGCAAGGGCCGTTGGGAATTCGTCGGCCGCGCCAACAATATCGGCGCGGCCGTGATCGTCGCGATCGACGGCGATCACATCCTTCTGGTCGAACAATATCGCGTGCCTTTAGGCGCGCCGTGCCTGGAACTTCCCGCCGGCCTGGTCGGCGATATCGACGCGGGCGAGACCGTGGAAGCCTCTGCCGCACGCGAGTTGGAGGAAGAAACCGGCTACAGGCCCGACCGTATCGAAGTGATCGGCCGCTTCGCTTCCTCCCCCGGCATGGTCTCCGAGACTTTCACGCTGGTGAAAGCGCACGGCCTCACCAAAACCGGCGATGGCGGCGGCGAGGCGCATGAAGGCATCACCGTCCACCACATCCCGCTCGTCGAAGTGCCTGCCTTCATCGCCGCCAAGCGCGCGAAGGGCTGCTTCATCGACGCGAAATTGCTGTTGTTGCTCGCGAACGAGATCGTCGCGCCGGTGTCCTGCTAGTCAGCGCGCGCCAGCCGGGCAGCGGAATGGAAACTGCACCGTCTTGTCCTTCGGCCGCGTATCGCATTCGATCCGCGACAGGAAGAAGGAGGGCACGGCCGGCGCCGGCGCCGCCGCGAGCGCGGCGAAATCCGGCCGCAGCGCTTCCTTGATCGGCCGCCAGCGAACGCCGTAACCCTCGTCGGAAAACCGATCCTTGAACAGGCTGAAATTGTCGAGATCGACGTCCTTGATATACTCGATCACGAAATCGCCGGCGTCGGTGATGCCGCCTTCGATGACATCGAATGTCGGCGATCCGGTCGCATAGCGTTCGGTCGGCAGCCGGGCGCCGCCGAAATTGCAGGTTGCCCCGGGCGGCGGAACGCCCTTGCACGCGACGGTATAGGCAAGCAGCCGATACTTCCCTTTCGGAACCCGGTAATATTTCGCCTTCACGTCGATCATGTTGGTGCCCATCACCGGTACGCCGGCACCCCGCTCGAACTGGAGCGTGCGGGGACCATCGGAGCCGTCGGGCAGCACCTCGATAAAGTAAAGATAGGCCGTCTCGATGAACTGCCGCTGCGTCCGGAGCGACAGCCGGACCACTCCGTCGCCCGCCTTGATATCCTTCGCGGTCTTGACCTCTTTGGGCTCGTAACGCTGCGCCTGGACAGACGCCGCCGTCAAAACGGCCAGCGCCATCAGCAAACTACGTAAAAGCACACCCTTCCCCCCGTTCTACAAGGAACCGCTGTTACTTCGCCGCTTTCTTCGAGGCGATGTAGCGCTCGACCTGCTCTTCCAGCACGTCGAGCGGCAGGGCGCCCTGGCTCAGCACGGCCTCGTGGAAGTCGCGAATGTCGAACTTCGGCCCCAGCTCCGTTTCCGCGCGCTTGCGCAGCTCGGCGATCTTGAGCTGGCCGATCATGTAGCTGGTCGCCTGGCCTGGCCAGTTGAAATAGCGATCGACCTCGCGGGCGATATCGGTGTCGGAGACCGAGCTGTTCGCCTTGAAATAAGCGATCGCCTGCTCGCGGGTCCAGCGCTTGGCATGGATGCCGGTATCCAGCACCAGCCGGATCGCGCGCCACACCTGCAGTGACAGCATGCCGAACCGGTCATAGGGCGTCTTGTACACGCCCATCTCGTTCGCCAGCCGCTCCGAATAAAGGCCCCAGCCTTCCATATAGGCGCCATAGCCGCCGAACTTGCGGAACTTGGGGATGCCGGTCAGTTCCTGCTGGCGCGCGATCTGGAAGTGATGGCCGGGCGCGCCTTCATGGGACGCGATCGCGGCGACCTGCACCTTCTGGGTCTGGTTCATATCGACCAGGTTCACATAATAGATGCCGGGCCGCGACCCGTCGGCCGAAGGCGAATTGTAGAAGGCGGTGGACGCGGTGGCCTCGCGCCATTTCTCGACCGCGCGCACTTCCAACGGTGCCTTGGGCAGCACGCGGAAATAGCGCGGCGCCGCCTGCATCACCGAACCGATCACGGCGCGCGCATCGCTCAGATACTGTTCCCTGCCCGCGGCATCGTTCGGATATTTGAACTGCGGGTCGGTGCGGATGTGATCGAAGAATTGCTCCAGCGTGCCGTTGAAACCGACTTCCTTCTTGATCGCCTCCATTTCCTGCCGGATCGCCGCGACCTGTTTCAGCCCGATCTCGTGGATCTGGTCGGCGGTCAGGTCGGTCGTTGTCGATGC
>JAFEEY010000071.1:0-9547 GCA_018240865.1 Pseudomonadota bacterium
GCTTATTCTCCCGGTACTGTCATTATCATCCCGGGTAAAAGAGCTTTACAACCCTAGGGCCTTCATCACTCACGCGGCATTGCTGGATCAGGCTTTCGCCCATTGTCCAATATTCCCCACTGCTGCCTCCCGTAGGAGTCTGGGCCGTGTCTCAGTCCCAGTGTGGCTGATCATCCTCTCAGACCAGCTAAGGATCGTCGCCTTGGTAGGCCTTTACCCCACCAACTAGCTAATCCTACGCGGGCTCATCCTTGGGCGATAAATCTTTGGTCTTACGACATCATCCGGTATTAGCAGTCATTTCTAACTGTTATTCCGAACCCAAGGGCAGATTCCCACGCGTTACGCACCCGTGCGCCACTAGATCCGAAGATCTCGTTCGACTTGCATGTGTTAGGCATGCCGCCAGCGTTCGTTCTGAGCCAGGATCAAACTCTCAAGTTTGATGTTCCACGCAACCGAGGTGGAATAACCCCGGCAGCGCAGCTCATTTCAAGGAGCCGTTCCTGCACATATATCACGTATGGAAACGTGAAGGACATGTAAGATCCCTGCCGGAGCCAAAGCCACGAACAGATGATCTATGGAACGACTTAGCTTTTCCGAGCGACCGGCACCTTGAATGCCGGACCCGGGGCCGCCGCCCACATGTCCCTTCATCTTGCATCAACAATGTCAAAGAGCCAAAAACGGGGACGCCGTGTAGCTTCCCCCTTTTACCGGGGCTGCCGGGCGTCCTTCGTTTTTTGCGGCCGCATCAGTGGGGGCCGTGTGGCCCGCGTCGCTGCGGTGAGAGGGCATATATGGAGGGCTTCCCGGCCCGTCAACAAGGATTTTGCATTTTTTGTGACGGCCGGACGACATGGCTGCCCGAGGCGCCGGATATGGAGCCTTCGCCGCCCAGTTCAACCCCGCTCCCTATATACGCGCGTGCGTGCTCGCGCGTTGGGCCGCTGAAAATGCGTCGTCGGACGAGTGGTTCACGCGCTTTGAATATAATCGCGCATCGCCGCCGCCTCGGCCTCGATCTTGTCGATCCGGTGCTTCACCAGGTCGCCGATCGACACGAATCCGACCAGCGAATCCGATTCGACGACGGGCAGATGCCGGAATCGGCGGCGCGTCATCAGCGACAGCGCGGCCAGCACGCCCTGATTCGGCTCGACCGTGTGCACCGGCGCGGTCATCGCTTCAGCCACGCGCTGGTCGAGCGCCGCAGCGCCGTCCCGCGCCACACAATAGATCACGTCACGTTCGGAGAAGATGCCGACGACCCGGCCGTCCTCAATCACAGGCAAGGCGCCGATTCGCTTTTCGGCGAGGATTGCGATCGCGTCCGCCACCCGGGCGTCGCCGCCGATGCTGATGACCTGGCCTTCGCGTCCCTTGATAACCGCGGCGATCGTCATGATCCGACTCCTTCGCTGGTGGGGGCGACAAGCATTGATGTTCCGCGCGGTCCGCCGCAAGGGGGCATGATGAAGGAACGCCGCCCCGACCTGTCCGATCCCGACTATGCGCGATTCGCCTGGGCGCGGTATCGCAGGCTGATGATATGGATGGCGGTGGCGGCGCTGACCGCGACCCTGGTCTCGCTCACGATTCTCGAAGTGACGCGCGGGCCGCTGCCGCTTCCCTTCCTCATCTTCACCGCCGGCGGGATTTTCCTGTCGGTGATGCTGGCGGCGGCGCTGATGGGCCTGGTGTTTCTGAGCTCCGGCACCGGCCATGACGAACAGGTCCAGGATTATTCGGAAGACGAGAATGACGATCGATTCGCGTGAACCCATCCTCCGCGTCGCGCCGCGGCCCGGCGACATCAATTCGAACGGCCACATCTTTGGCGGCTGGGTGCTATCCCAGATGGACATCGCCGCCGGCATCGTCGCCGGCCGCACCTCCCGGGGCGCGACCGCGACAGTGGCGATCGAGGCGATGAAGTTCATCGCACCAATCCTGCTGCAGGACATCATCTCGGTCTATGCGCATGTCGAGCGCAAGGGCCGGACCTCGATGGGCATCCGCATCGAAGTGATCGCCGATCGCGCGCGCGGCGCGGAGCAGGTGAAAGTGACCGAAGGCCTCTTTACCTTCGTCGCGCTGGACGAGAATCACCGCCCGCGCCCGATCGACTGGGGCAGTTAGACCGCGTGGAGATGGGCCAGCACCACTGCGTAGATGCCGAGCCCCGCAAGGGTCAGCATCGTGACCAGGATGCCGGTCAGACGGAACGGGTTGGGCGCCGGGCGGTCCATGCCGATCGCATGAGCGATCCGGGCCAGGATGTAGAGCGCGCCCACCGCCCATAACCACAGGGTTGTTCCGTCTGCGAGTTCGATCAGGCCGATCAGGATCAGCACAAACGGCGTATATTCGGCGAAGTTCGCATGGGCGCGCATCCGGCACGTGACGAGATCGTTGCCGCCGTCGCCGATCGAGACCTTTTCCGAGATGCGTCTCTGGCCGACGCGGTAGCCCAGCCAGACATTGAGCAGCGCGGCCGCGCCCGCGATCGTCAGCGTGATCGGTAAAATCATGATTGTCCTCCCCGTTTGGCCGGAAGGCTGCCACGGGCGCGCAATGCTTGCAACGGCGCGCGAATTCGATATATGCGCCCGCTCGCTCGCGATCAGTCCGTGGTCCGCGGCTCCATGCCGCATGCTGCTAACGGCCGCCAGTCGCGTTTGTCAGACTGTTTAAAGATTGGAACAGGTGCCGTCATGGCAGTGCCGAAGAGAAAAACCTCGCCCTCCAAGCGCAACATGCGCCGGAGCCATGACGCGCTGAAGGCGACGTCTTTCCAGGAATGCCCGAATTGCGGCGAACTGAAGCTTCCCCACAATCTGTGCGGCGCCTGCGGCCATTATAACGGCCGCGAGATCGTCTCGGTCGACGCCTGACCGCGCGAACCCGGCGCGGGACACTAAAAGCATGAGCGAATCGCCGCGGATCGCCATCGACGCGATGGGCGGCGACGTCGGCGTCGCCGTCATGACCGATGGTGCGGCGAAAGCGCTTGCGGCCGATTCCGCGCTTCGATTCCTGATGGTGGGCGATGAAGCCGCGATCGCCCCCGCGCTCGCTGCCAAGCCGGCATTGAAGGCCGCGACGGAAATCCGTCACGCGCCGGAAGTGATCGCGGGAACCGACAAGCCCAGTCAGGCGATCCGCCGCGCCAAGACCACCTCAATGGGTCTTGCCATCGACGCGGTGAAGCAGGGCGAAGCGGAAGCCGCCCTTTCCGCGGGCAATACCGGCGCACTGATGGCGATGTCGAAACTCGCGCTGCGCACGCTCCCGGGAATCGACCGCCCCGCGCTCGCTGCATTGCTGCCCACGCTCGGCGATAACGACGTCGTTATGCTCGACCTTGGCGCCAACACGGAGTGCGACGCCAACAATCTGGTCGAATTCGCGGTGATGGGCGCAGCCTATGCCCGCGCCGCCATGGGACTGGAGCGTCCGCGCGTGCGGTTGTTGAACATCGGTGAGGAAGAGCTGAAAGGCACGGATGAAGTCAAGCAAGCCGCGGCGATGCTGCGCGGCGCGGACTATCTGGCGCTATCCTTCGGAGGCAATATCGAGGCGGACCGGATCGGCCGCGGCAATGCCGATGTCATTGTTTCAGACGGTTTCACCGGGAACATCGCACTCAAGTCGGTCGAAGGGACGGCGCGCTTCATCACCGATCTTCTGCGCCGTGCCTTCACAAGCTCGCTGCGTTCCAAGGCCGGCTTCGTGCTGTCACGCCCGGCCTTTCATATGCTGAAGACCCACCTGGATCCCAACAATCACAATGGCGCCGTCTTTCTCGGCCTCAACGGCATTGTCGTGAAAAGCCATGGAGGCGCCGATGTGAGCGGCGTCGCCAACGCGATCGGCGTCGCGGCAAAGCTCGCCCGCGCCTCGATCACAAGGCGCATCGCCGAGGATCTGGAGCGCTTCCACGCTCACCAGACTGAAACGGCAGCGGCGAAGTGACGCGCGCGGCGATCCTCGGCACCGGCTCGGCGCTCCCAAAGCGCAGGGTCTCGAACCAGGAATTGGCGGCGCAGGTCGACACGTCCGACGAGTGGATCGTCGAGCGTACCGGCATCCGTTTCCGCTACATTGCCGGCGAAGGCGAAACGACCGTCACGCTCGCGACCGACGCGGCGCGCAACGCGCTGGGCGTCGCCGGGCTCGACGCACAGGATATCGACCTGATCATCGTCGCCACCGCGACACCCGACCAGACTTTCCCGTCCAGCGCGACCAAGGTGCAGGCGGCGCTCGGCATCAACGACTGCGTCGCGTTCGATGTCGCCGCGGTCTGCTCGGGCTTTCTCTACGCCCTGTCGGTGGCGGAGAGCATGATCCGTGCGGGTTCTGCGCGGAAGGCGCTCGTGATCGGCTCGGAAACCTTCAGCCGGATTCTCGACTGGGAAGACCGGACGACCTGCGTTCTGTTCGGCGACGGCGCCGGCGCGATCGTGCTGGCGGCGGAAGAGAGCGAGCGCGGCGTGCTCGCCACCCGCCTCCACGCCGATGGGCGGCACAATGAATTACTGTATGTCGATGGCGGTCCGTCCACCACAGGCACGGTCGGCAAGGTGCGCATGAAAGGCCGCGAGGTGTTCCGCCACGCCGTCGTCAACCTGGCCACCGTCATGAACGAGGCGCTCGACGCCGCCGGCCTGACAGCGTCGGATGTCGACTGGGTGGTCCCGCATCAGGCCAATGCCCGCATCCTCGACGCGACCGCGAAGAAACTGGGTCTTGAGCCTGAAAAGGTGATCGTCACGGTCGATCAGCACGCCAATACGTCCGCTGCCTCGGTGCCCCTGGCGCTGGACACGGCGGTGAAGGATGGCCGCATCAAGCCGGGCGACATCGTCGTGCTGGAAGCGATGGGAGGCGGCTTCACTTGGGGAGCTTCTGTCGTTCGCGTCTGAAAAACGGCTGATTTCCATTGATTTTGACGGCGAATCGGCATTTATTGGTGACGGTTCGGGAGGGGGTGGATTATGGCTGAAGCAGATCCGAATTTGAATTCCGCGGCTGGCACGTTGACGCGAGCGGACCTCGCCGAATCGATGCATCGTCAGATCGGCCTGTCGCGCGCCGAATCTGCCAATATCGTCGAGCGCGTTCTCGGCCATATGTGCGAAGCGCTGGCCAAGGGGCAGAACGTCAAGATTTCGGGCTTCGGCAGCTTCGTGCTGCGCGACAAGGGGCAACGGATCGGACGCAACCCCAAGACTGGCGTTGAAGTGCCGATCGCACCGCGCCGTGTCCTGACGTTTCGCGCCAGCCAGATGCTGCGCGACAAGATCGTCCGCGCCGGCTGATCTTGGCAGGCAAGTCCGAAGACGCATTCCGCACGATCGGCGAAGTCGCCGAGGAGCTCGGCCTGCCTCAACATATCCTGCGTTATTGGGAAACGCGCTTTCCGCAGCTGCGGCCGCTGCAGCGCGCCGGTAATCGCCGCTACTATCGTCCGGCCGACGTGGCGCTGGCGAAGCGGATCGACGGCCTGCTCAACCGCGAAGGCTATACGATCAAGGGCGTGCAGAAGCTGCTGAATGAAGGCGGCACCGCGCCGGTCGCTGCTGCTCCCGCGGCAAACCCGGTCGCGCTCCCCCTCGCCGAACTGAAACGCATTCGCGCGCTGCTGGCGGAAGCGCTGGAAGAGGACGCTGCGGCGTAGCGGCGTAGCGGCTCATGTTCCCCGGCGAAGGCCGGGGTCCAGTCCTGAAAACAAAGTAACAGCGGAGAAACGCTGGACCCCGGCCTTCGCCGGGGAACGGGGTCGGGATAGCTCTGGATCGGCCTCAACCAAGCTTCGCCTGCAACGCCTTTTTCAGCCGGTCGTGGGCGGACTTCTTGATCTGGCAGACCCGTGCCGCGCCCACCCCCAGCACCAGACCGATCTCTTCCAGGTTCAGCTCATCGACATAGTAAAGCTGGATCACCTGGGCTTCGCGTTCGGACAGATTACCGATCGCCTCGATCAGCGACTGGCGCAAATCCTCGCTTTCCAGCAGCTCGAACGGGTTCGGATCGTCGCTCATGAACCAGGGATTGTCATCGCTATAGACGCCGTCGATCGGCTCGAAGCGTACCGGTTGGGCGGCCAGATAATCGGCGCGCAGCCGCTCCGCGCTGATGCCGAGATGCATGGCGGTTTCCTCTTCGGTGGGAGCACGGCCCAGCTGGACCGAAAGTTGTGATTCCGCATCGGCGAGCTCGCGCCGGCGGCGCATCGCGCCGCGCGTGATCGTCGCCTGCCGGCGCAGCTCGTCGATCATTGCGCCGCGAATGCGGGTGGAGAGATATTGCGCGAACGTCACCTGCCCGCGATCCTCGAACGAGGCAGCGGCTTCGACCAGGGCGACCAGGCCGGTCTGCACCAGATCCTCGACCTCGACGGAGCTTGAGACCGAGCCGTGCACGTGCCAGGCGATGCGGCGCACCAGCGGCATGTGATCGCGGATCAGCGCCTCGTTGGCCGCGGCCGGCGAAGGGCCGGTCCGGGTGTAAGTGACGGGCAGGTTGGGTTGCGTCGCCATCTCTAACCTCAAGCAGCCAGCTGTTGCGGGGCGCCGATCACGGCGACGACTTCGACGGGCTTGTCCTCGGGAACTTCGAGGAAGCTCATCACCGGCGTATCCGGCAGCGACGAGCGCACCAACTTGCGCACCGCGAGGCGCACCGTGGGTTGCACCACCAAAGCGAACGGCTTGCCCTCTGCGACCAGTGGGCGCGCGGCTTGCTGCAGCGCGTCGATGATGCGGCGGCCCAAATCCGGCTCGACCATGTGGCGGTTGGCCGGGTCTGAGCGGACGGCCTGGCCCAGGATCGCTTCGAGCCCGCCTTCCAGGGTCATCACACGCAGCGGTTCGCGCGGGCCGCAGATGCGCTGGATGATCAGCGGGCCCAGATCCGGACGGATCGCTTCCACCAGCTCTTCCGGGTCCAGCGTGCGCTGGGCGGCGACTGCGATCGCGGCGGCAATGCGACGGAATTCCTTCAAAGGAATGCCTTCCGCAAGCAGCGCACGCAGCACCTGAGTCAATGTGGTGAGCGGCACCGGCGCGGGCGACAGCGAGGCGACCAGCTGCGCCGCCGATTCCTTCAAGCGGTCGAGCAGGCTCTGCACTTCGTCCGGACCGAGCAGCTCGGCTGCATGCGCGCCCAGCACGTGATTGAGGTGAGTGGCGATCACGGTCCCTGAATCTACGACCATGAAACCCGCTGCAGTCGCGGCATCGGCATCGTGCGGCGAGATCCACACCGCGTCGAGCCCGAAGGTCGGATCCTTGGCGGACTTGCCCGGCAGCGTCCCAACCGCCTGGCCGGTATCGAGCGCCAGCATTTCCTCGGGCGAGGCGGCATCTTCGCCGACCACCACACCATTGACGAGAATGCGGTAACTGAATGGCGCAATCGCGATATTGTCGCGCACGCGAACCTGCGGGACGACGAAACCCAGCTCCTTCGAAAGCTGACGGCGGACGCCGGTGATGCGACCCATCAAGGGCGCGCCCTGGCGTTCGTCGACCAGCGGCACCAGCCCGTAGCCGATTTCCAGATTGACCTGCATCGCATCCGACACTTCGGACCAGTCGATGCGGCTGAGGTCCGCGGGCGTGTCGTCATTGGCGGCGACGGGCGCTGCTTCGGCGAGCTTGCGATGGGAAAGCTTCCAGGCGACGAATCCGGCGATGGCGGCGGCGGGCAGCATGATCAAATGCGGCATGCCGGGCAGCACGCCCATGATGCCCAGGATCGCCGCGACCGGTGCCCAGGTGCGCGGAGACGCGAACTGGCTGCCGATCTGACCGGCAAGATCGTGGCTGGAGGCGACGCGCGTGACGATGGCCGCAGCGGCGATCGAAAGCAGCAGCGCCGGAATCTGGGCAACCAGTGCGTCGCCCACCGCGAGCAGCACATAGGCCTTGGCCGCTTCGCCGATGCCAAGGCCGTGGCTGGCGACGCCGATGATCAGGCCGCCGACCACGTTGACGCCAAGGATGAGGAGCGCCGCGACCGCGTCGCCTTTCACGAACTTGGATGAGCCGTCCATCGAGCCGTAGAAATCGGCCTCGACGCCGGTTTCCTGGCGACGGACGCGGGCTTCATCGGGCGTGATCAGACCGGCGTTCAGATCGGCGTCGATCGCCATCTGTTTGCCGGGCAAGGCATCCAGGGTGAAGCGCGCCGAAACTTCGGACACGCGGCCCGCGCCCTTGGTGATCACGATCATGTTGATGATGACGAGGATCGAGAAGACGAGCAGGCCGACGACATAATTGCCGCCGATCAGGAAAGCACCGAACGCCTCGATCACATGGCCGGCAGCGCCCTTTCCTTCGTGTCCATGCACTAGCACGACGCGGGTGGACGCGACGTTCAGCGACAGGCGGAACAAAGTCGCCAGCAGGAGCACGGTCGGAAAACTGGAGAAATCCAGCGGTTTCTCGGCATTCAGCGCCACCATCAGCACCGCGACCGAGATCATGATGTTCATGATGAAAAAGACGTCGAGCAGTGCCGCCGGGATCGGCACGACCATCAGCAGGACGAGAAGCAGGATGCCGGCGGGGAGCGCGGCGAGCTTGCCGGCCTTGCCGACGGCGGCCGGGGAAAGGGCGATCGATGCCACCGCTTACGCCCCCATGCTCGCGAGAAGCATATAGGCGAGCTTCGCGCTGTTCGGCGTTGGCCGCAGCATCGAGGCGCGCGAAGTCGACGCGAGCAGTTGGTCCAGCGTCGCGACCTCGTTCTGATCGTCCTGCTGCAACACCGCGAGCTGGAAGGCGCCGTCGCCGTTTTTGCCGGGAGCGGCAATGGGCGGCAACGCCTTGCCGCCGGCGGCAAGCTCCGCGCCTTTCTGCAGCTTGGCGGCGAACCGGCCATACACTTCGCTGATCGATCGCGCCCTGCCGCCTTCGCCGAAAAAGACATTGCGGTTGGACGCTGCCGCCGCCGGGAAAAGCTGCGCAGCGGTGGTGCCGGGATTGTTCTCGAGCGCGGTCAGGAATTTCTTCGCGCCGCCGACGCCCAGGAAATGCGCCATGTAAAGATCGACGCCGCCGACCTCTCGGCCCAACGTCGATTCCAGTGCGGCCTTGTTGTCCGATGCATATTCGGCCGCCATCAGCGAGGCGATGTCAGGATTTTCGCGCAGCTTCAGGATCGCCGAGCGCGTGGCGCTGTCGCTGACGGTATAGCGATTGCCGGACTGGCTGATCGCGTCCGCCGCCCAGCCAAGGCCGTGCTCAGCGCCATGCTTCTTGACGGTCGAAAGCCAGCTCTGGTCGATGAACTGATAGAGGCCGGATGCGCTGCTGGTCGCTGCCCTGGCGTCGGGTCGCAGGCTCGATTCGACCTGCGCCTGGCCGAGGAGATAATTGAAGTCGACGCCGGTCCGCGCACTCGCGCGCTGGATGGCGGATTGAACCCGTCCCCCACCGGTCAGAAGCAGCGATTGAAGCGTGGCAACAGTCATTCACGGATCCCGAACATTCTCGGGTGTGAATGAGCAAGGAGCGTGCCAGTTTTG
>JAFEEY010000071.1:9569-9741 GCA_018240865.1 Pseudomonadota bacterium
TGATGCCGGTCAGCGCTTCGAGGCGCTGCTTCACATTGGCGTTCATCAGATTAACGAACACGCGCGCCGTCTCGTTGAGGCGTATCGCCTCCTCGGCCAGCGCGCGTTCTTCGACCGAAAGGGGGTTGTCGTTGCGCGCGGCGAGAACGCCGATGCGGCCTTCTTTCTCCGC
>JAFEEY010000071.1:9765-31412 GCA_018240865.1 Pseudomonadota bacterium
AGAGAGGCGATCACGGCTTTCAGCGCATCACTTCGCGTCATTTTGCTCAACCCATAGGAATTGCGCCGCAATGATATTGTCCGCGATCTTCGTCGGCAGGATCGGATAGCGTCCTTCCTGGAGCGCCTTCTTGATCTGCTGCACGCGGTCGCTGTCAACGGGCGGCCTGACTGCCATCGCCTTCACGGTCTCGCGCGCGCCGGTTTCGGCCACGACGGCCTGCTGCGGTGCGCTGACCGATTGCAACGGAACGACTTTCGTCGGTTCGTTATACTCTACGCGGCCGCCCTGGACGGTGCCGGGCTTTACGCCGATCGGATCAATCATGGCCCGCGTCCTTTCCTGGCTGGAGTGGGTTCCGATTGATTAGAACGGCCGGTCGTTGCGAACCTTTAGGAGAATCTTTCGAAAAAGTTTCTCACCAGCCCGGTAGTGTCGCGCGCCCGGCTTCGACGGCGATCGCCTGGACCGGTCCTTTCGCGCCGTCCACCCTGATCTGGACGCGCGCGCCGGGCACAGCGTCGGTCATCGCGACCCCGTCCGACGAGACGGAGAAACTGCCCTGCCCTGCTTCGATCGTGACGGGGTCGCCGCGCCGGATAACCGGCTCGACCTTGACCTGGGCAACGGCCTGAACGGCGGCGGGCAGCGGGCGAACGGAGACGAAGATGCGCCAGCCATTGGCTTCGGGGCAGCGGATCACGATCGCGTCGTGGGCGTCGCTGCGCCAGGTGAATTCGGGGCTGGACGCGCAGGCGGCGAGGCGCAGGCGCTTGTCGACCGGCGCGACGGGACCGCCCGGCTCGCCGAGCCTTGCGCCGGCGAAAATCTCCGCGGCGCGATCGAGCAAAGCAAGGTTGGTAGCAGCAGGCGCCGCGGCGAGCAGGAAAAGCGAGAGCATGATCGGCTCCATCAGGGATCGTAGGAAATGACGAGGGTGACGCGGCGCGCGCCGGGCATCACGGCGGCGCCCAGCTTGATGCGGTCGCGCGGGACTCCGGCGAGCGCTGTCGCGACCGTCTCGGCGCGCAGGCCTGCAAGCGCGAAGCTGCTGCCGGAAAGCGCGTCGGCGGGGCTGCCATCGGCATAGCCGGTGACGATTAGGCGCGTGCGCGGATCGGCGAGCGCGTCGCGTGCCCAGGCAGCGACGCTGCCGATATCGGCGCGCAGATCGGCGCGGCCGGGGCTGAACCCATCGACTCTGTTCACGGCGACCGCGAGCTCGGGCGCGGTCGCGGCGCTGCCGCCAAAGGCTTGGCGGATGCTCGCCTCGATCGCATCCTGCTGCTGTTTCGACTTGTGCGCGGTCGCCTGCAGAAAGACGAAGAAGCCGACCAGCAGCAGCGACAAATCCGCGAGCGTGATCAGCCAGGGCGGCCGGCCGGGACGGGAAGGCGCGAGGCGCATCAGGCGGCCCTGGCGTGCTTGGTCGGGGTCTCGCGTTCGGCAAAGGCGCGGAACGGCTTGACCAGTGCGCGGCGCTCTTTCTCCTCCGCGCACGCGAGGCGGCGCAGACGCGCGCCGATCGGCGCGGCAATCAGGTTTGCGATCAGCGCGCCGTAGAGCGTCGCCAGCAAAGCGATCGCCATCGCACCGCCGATGGTCGCCGGATCGTCCATCGACCGGAACATCTGCACCAGGCCGACCAGCGTGCCGACCATACCCATGGCTGGGGCGATTTCGGCCGCCGCGGCCCAGAATTCGTGCACGACCTCGTGGCGGTCGATCCGGGCGGTGCGCAAATCGTCGAGCAGCCGCTCGACCTCGTCGGCCGTCGCGCCATCGGTCACGGCATTGAAGCCGGCCGTGACATCGGGGTCGGCCATCAGTTTGGGCTCGACGGCCAGCAAGCCTTTGACATTAGCGACCCGTTCGGCACGGGCGAGCTCGGCGCGCGCCGGGCCGAACTCGAACGGGCGGCGGATCAGCACCGGAAGGGCACGAAAAGCGTTGACCGTATCCACGGCAGGGCCGCGCGCCGCGGTCGCGAGCAGCGTGCCGCCGCCGACGATCGCCAGCGCGACCGGGTCGTAGAAAATCAGCAGAGAGAATGCGTCGATCATCGCGCCCGTATCAGCAACATCCGGGCCAATTGCGCCTGACCGGCAAGACTTGGCGCCGGCGGCAAACGCGATTGCCGGGCGGCGGCAAGATGTTGCCGGCCGATTGCCGTTCAGAAGCGCCGGACCCGCGCCCTGCCATTTGGCACACCCTTTGCAGCATTGCGGGCGTGATAACTTTCGCGAGAGGCCGCAATGGCTTTGGGTGACGACCTGTTCGGTGTGCATGAGAAGGCGCTGTCGCTGCGTTCGCAGCGGTTGGGCCTGCTCGCGTCCAACATCGCGAACGCTTCGACGCCGGGCTATAAGGCGCGCGACATCGACTTCGCCGAGGCGTTGAGCGCCGCCGAGAAGCCGGGCGCCAGCATGGCCGCCGCCGCCGAAAGCGCGACCAAATACCGTGTGCCGCTGCAGCCCTCGCTGGACGGCAACACGGTCGAGCTCAACACCGAGCAGACGCAGTTCGCGGAGAATGCCGTCGCCTATCAGACGACGCTGGCTTTCCTGAACGGCCGCATCTCCACTCTCACCCGCGCGCTGAAAGGCGAATAAGCATGGCGCAGCCCTTGACCATTTTCGATGTCGCGGGACGCGCCATGTCGGCGCAGCTCGTGCGGATGAACACCACCGCTTCCAACCTCGCCAATGCCGGCGGCGTCGCGACCACGGAGGCGGATGCCTACCGCTCGATGAAGCCGGTCTTCAAGACCAGCTACGACAAGGCGTCGGGCATGGCGACGGTGGACGTGAAGCAAGTCGTGACCGCGGGGCCCGCCCCCACCAAGCGCCACGATCCTAGCAACCCCATGGCGAACGCGGACGGCGACGTCTTCGAATCCGCCGTCGATGAAACGCGGGAGATGGTCGATATGCTCGAGACCGCACGCAATTATAAGAACAATGTCGAGGTGCTGCAGACCGCCAAGGGCCTGATCCTCGACACGCTGAGGCTCGGCAAATGAGCGGCGTCGGCGATACGACGTCGACCTCGTTCGACGATACGCTTTCGAAGCTCGGCATCAGCCGTACCGGCGTCGCCGGCACCCCGAAGGTGCAGACCGCGGAGGAAGCGAATGCGCTTGGCCAGGATTCATTCCTGAAGCTCCTCACCGAGCAGCTGAAGAACCAGGATCCGTTCGATCCGGTGAAGAACGAGAACATGGTGGCGCAGATGGCGCAGTTCTCCAGCGTCGCCGGCATTTCGGAAATGAACAAAACGCTGAAGGGCATGTCGTCCGCGCTCACCGCGTCGAACACCGCGCAGGCAATCTCCTATGTCGGCAAGACGGTGCTGATCGAAGGCGACACCGCCTACCCCAATACCGACGGTTCGCTGAATGCCGTTTTGCCGCTCGAAAGCGCTGCCGACGACGTCTCTGTGACGATCAGCGACAGCGCCGGCAATCTGATCCGCACGCTCAATTACGGTTCGCAAAACGCGGGCGATCTCAAGATCGACTGGGACGGCAAGACCGACAGCGGCGGCGCCGCTCCGGCCGGTCCATACATCATCAAGGCCTCGGTGAAGCGGGATGGCACGGGTGTTGCTTCTCCCGTCAACGTGTGGGCGCCGGTCACGTCGGTCAGCCTGGGTTCGAACGGCGACACGCCGATGCTGAACCTGGCGGGTCTTGGCCAGAAACCCCTGAGTGCCGTCCGCGAGGTCGGCTGAAGCCATTGCGTAGGAGTTGAACAATGTCCTTTTACACGTCTCTTTCCGGCCTTCAGGGCGCCCAGACCGAGCTGGCGACGATCGCGCACAATCTCGCGAACGTCAGCACCAACGGCTTCAAGCGCAGCCGCGTCGAGTTCGGCGACGTGATCGCCTCGACCACGACCAAGAGCCCCAATCAGCTGATCGGCTCCGGCTCCTATGTGAAAAGCATCCGCCAGCAGTTTAGCCAGGGCGGCCTGCAACAGTCGCAATCGTCGCTCGATCTCGCGATCAGCGGCGAAGGCTTCTTTGTCGTCAAGCCGAACCCGAACACGTCCGAACTCGCCTTCACCCGCAACGGCGCCTTCTCAGTGTCGGCGGACCGTCTCGTCGTCGATTCGCAGGGTTCGACCGTGCAGGTCTATCCGGTCGACGGCAGCGGCACGGTCGTCGCGACCGGGCTTGAAGACACGGTCAGCCTGCGCCTTCCGCAGACCAGCGGCACTCCTAAAGCGACCTCGTCAGCCAAGGTGTCGGTGAACTTGTCAGCCAATGCGCCGATCCCCGCCAACGATCCGCAGTGGACGGCGGCGAGCCCTTACGCATTCAGCCGCTTCGATCCGGACACTTATAACTTCGCGTCCTCGACCGTGATCTATGATTCGGTCGGCACGCCGAATACGCTTACCAATTATTATGTGCGCCAGACAGCGCCTGGCGGGAGCAACACGACCAGCCAGTGGCTCGTCTATTCGTTCGTGGGCGGCCAGCAGATTTCGGCCGACCCGACCCAACCGACTCCCGCGGTGCCGCTGACCATGACGTTCGATTCGAACGGCGTACTGCAAACCCCGGCAGCGCCGACCACCTACGCGACCTTCACGCCGCCCAATGCGGCGCCGCAGGACATGACGATCGACTTTTCGATCGCCACCACCCAGCGCCCGGCCGCTTTCTCGATCATCGCTCAAAGCCAGGACGGCGAGCCGATTGGCCAGCTGCAGGGCGTGACGGTAGATGCGAACGGCCTGGTCAAGGCCAGCTTCTCGAACGGCACCAACCAGGCGCTGGGCAAGGTCGTGCTTGCCCAGTTCGCCAACCCTCAAGGGCTGCGCCAGATCGGCAACAGCTACTGGTCCGTTTCCGGCCTGTCGGGCGACGCCACACCGGGCCAGCCGGGCGAAGGCGGCTATGGCAATCTGATGGCCGGCGCGATCGAGCGGTCGAACGTCGACATCACCGAAGAGCTGGTCGGCCTGATCGCCGCGCAGCGCAACTTCCAGGCGAATGCGAAGGCGATCGATACCGCCACGCAGCTCAGCCAGACCATTATAAACATCCGCAGCTAAGCTGAACGGACGCACGGAGCCGATCGATGGATAGACTGGTCTATACCGCCTATTCGGGTTTGCGTGGCCGCATGGCCGCGCAGGCCTCGATCGCCAACAACATGGCGAACGCATCGACGGTCGGCTTCCGCGCGGATTCGTTCAACATGGAGCAGCTGGCGGTCAAGGGCACCGGCTTCGACGGCCGCTCGCTGATGTCGGAAGAAGTGGTCGACGCGAACCGCAAGGGCGGCGCGGTGGTCAACACCGGCCGCGATCTCGATGTCGCGATCGACGGCGATGCCTGGATGGCCGTGCAGGCCAGCGACGGCGAAGAGGCTTATACCCGCCGCGGCGACCTCACGATCGCACCTTCGGGCGTGCTGCAGACCGGCGATGGCTTCCCCGTCATCGGCAATAGCGGCCCGATCACCATTCCCCCGGCGGCCAAGGTCACGATCGGCCCGGACGGTTCGATCCTCGTCGTGCCGCCGGGCGGCGAGCTGGACAAGCCGCAGGTCGTCGATCGGCTGAAACTGGTCGATCCCAAGGGCAGCACCACGCTGAAAGGCATGGATAACCTGCTCCGCGTCAAGGATGGCGGCACACTGCCGGCGAACCTCGACGCGACGGTGAAGGCCGGCTCGCTCGAACAGTCGAACGTCAATGTTACCGAGACGCTGATCCAGATGATCGAGAATCAGCGCAGCTACGAAATCCAGGCCAAGATGCTGAACACCGCCAAGGATCTGGACGAAGGCGGCGCATCCCTGATGCGGATGCAGTGAAAGGATTGATGCAATGACTTCCGCCGCGATGCACATCGCCCGCACGGGCCTCGACGCTCAGAACGAGCGGATGCGCGTGATCTCGAACAACCTGGCCAACGTCAACACGACCGGGTTCAAGCGCGACCGCGCGTCTTTCGAGACGCTCGCCTATCAGACGATCACCGCCAACGGCGCACCGAGCACGTCGGAAACCAAATATGCGACCGGCCTCAATCTCGGCACCGGCGTGCGCATCCAGGGCACCGCCCGGATCGACACCCAGGGCTCGCTGAACACGACCGGCAACTCGCTCGATCTGGCGCTCGACGGCAACGGCTATTTCCAGGTCCAGCTGCCCGGCGGCCAGACCGGCTACACCCGTGCCGGCAACTTCGCGCGCTCGCCCGAAGGCCAGCTGGTCACGACCGAAGGCTATACCGTGCAGCCGGGCATCACGATCCCGGAAGGCGCGACCTCGATTACGATCGGCACCGACGGCACTGTCTCCGCCACCATCCAGGGCCAGACCGCGCCCAGTCAGATCGGCCAGATCACTGTCGCCAATTTCTCGAACCCCGCCGGGTTGCAGCCGATGGGCAGCAATTATCTGACCGAGACTGCAGCCAGCGGCGCCGCCAATGTCGGCGTCGCGGGCCAGGATGGTCGCGGCTCGATCCGCCAGGGCATGCTCGAAGGCTCAAACGTCAATGTCGTCGAGGAGCTGGTCGACATGATCGAGACCCAGCGCGCCTATGAGGTCAACTCCAAGATGATCTCGGCCACCGACCAGATGCTGCAATATGCCAACCAGAACCTGTAAGCTCGCCGCGCTCACGCTGGTCGCGCTGGCCGCTTCGCCTGCTTTCGCCAAGAAGCAGCCGAAGATCGACTATGCGCCGACCGCTCCGGTGTTCGTGCCGCCGCCCCCGGCGAACGGCGCGATCTTCCAGGCGAGCCAGGGCTATTCCGCGCTCTACGAAGGCCCACGCGCGCGTCGCGTCGGCGATCCGCTGACGATCGTGCTGGTCGAGCGGATGAGCGCACAGAAGGACGTCGCGTCCAAATCCGGCCGCGACGGCAATATCGGCCTGACTCCGCCCTCAGCCGGCCCGCTGTCACTGTTCAACCCGGCCGAGGCCGCGGCGAGCGGCACCCAGGCGTTCAAAGGCAATGGCAGTGCCAGCCAGTCGAACAGCCTGACCGGCGAGATCAGCGTCACCGTCGCGGAAGTCTATCCGAACGGCACCATGCTGGTGCGCGGCCAGAAGCAGCTGCAGCTCAATCGCGGCGACGAGTTCGTGCAGGTGCAGGGCATCGTCCGCATCGCCGATATCGACCTCGACAACCGCGTACCCTCCACGCGCGTCGCCGATGCACGCATCACTTACACCGGCAAAGGCGACATCCAGCGCCAGAGCCGGCCCGGCTGGCTGCAGCGCTTCTTCTCGCTGGTCAGCCCTTTCTAGGAATCATGATGATCCGTTTCCTGATCGCCCTGCTCGCCCTGATCGCAGCGCCGGCCTATGCCGAGCGGATCAAGGATCTCGGTGCTTTTGCCGGGGTGCGCCCGAACCAGTTGGTCGGCTATGGCATCGTCGTGGGTCTCGCCGGCACCGGCGACGACAATCTGGAATATACCGTCCAGTCGATGAAGGGCGTGACCTCGCGCTTCGGCCTCAATCTGCCCGCCGGCATCAACCCGGGCCTAAAGAACGCCGCCGCCGTGATGGTGACAGCGGAACTGCCCGCCTTCGCCAAGCCCGGCCAACGCATCGACGTGACGGTCGCCGCGATCGGCAAGGCCAAGAGCCTGCGCGGCGGCAGCCTGCTGATGGTCCCGCTGCAAGGCGCGGACGGCCAGATCTATGCGATGGCGCAGGGCTCGCTCGCAGTGGGCGGCCTGGGCGTCGAAGGCGCGGACGGCTCCAAGCTCACGGTCAACGTGCCGTCGAGCGGCCGCATTCCCGATGGTGCCACTGTCGAGCGCGCGGTCGATACCGGTTTCGCCACCGCCGAAGAACTGCGCTTCAATCTGCAAAAGGCCGATTTCACCACCTCCGAGCGGGTTGCGGAAGCGATCAACAAGCGTTTCGGCGCTGGCACTGCGCGCACGATCGACGGCGTGTCGATCGGCATCAAGGCCTCGCAGGGCGCCGAGGTTCGCACCGCGCTGATGAGCGAGGTCGAGAACCTGACCGTGGTTTCCGCGGAACCGCCCGCCAAGGTGATCGTCAACGCCCGCACCGGCACAGTCGTCATCAACTCCGCCGTGCGCGTCGGCCCGGCGGCGGTAACGCACGGCCGGCTGACCGTCCGCATCGACGAGGCCCCGCGCATCGTCCAGCCGGCACCGCTTTCGAACGGCGTCACCGCCGTCGAGCAGCAGAGCAATGTGCAGGTCGAGGAAAAGGCCAATCCGATGTTCCTGCTCGATCCCGGCCCCAGGCTCGCCGACATCGTGAAAGCGGTGAACGGCATCGGCGCTTCGCCGGCCGATCTGGTCGCGATCCTGGAAGCGCTCAAAGAAGCAGGCGCCCTGAAAGCGGAGCTGATTGTCCTATGACCGCTCTTCCTCCTCTCCAGTCGCCGCTGGTCGGCAGCCCGTCCGAGGCTGCCGACACCAGCCGTTTGTCGACCAGGGAAAATCTGACCAGGGCGGCGCAGCAGTTCGAATCGCTGTTCATCCATCAGATGCTGAAATCGGCGCGCGCGGCAAAGCTGGACGACGGATTGTTCGACAGCGAGGCTCTTAACCAATTTCAGGACATGCAGGACGCTAAGCTTTCGGAAACCATGGCCGTCCATACGCCCATGGGGATCGGCAAAGCCCTCGCCGATTTCCTGGCCAAGAACCGGCCTGATCTGAAGGGCGGAGGCGCGAAATGACCGACCTGCTGTCGATCGGTGCGACAGGTGTCAAAGCGTATCAGACCGCGCTGAATGTCGTTGGCGAGAATATCGCCAATGCGTCCACGCCGGGCTATGTCCGCCGCGAAGCGAACCTTACCGAAGTGACGGCAGGCGCCGGCCGCTATCTCCTGCTCAACAACCTGACGATCGGACACGGCGTCGCCGCCAACACGGTCGGGCGCGCCTGGGATGCGTTCAAGGCGAGCGACCTGCGCAATGCCACCGCCGAATCCGGCCGCACCAACTCCACAATTACCTGGCTGGAGCGGATCGAAACGTCGCTCAACACCGCCGGCATCAGCGCGGCGATGACCAAATTCTTCAATGCCGGCCAAGCCGTCGCCGCAGACCCGACCGGCTCCGCCCCGCGCGCTGGCCTGATCGACGCCGCTTCGGGCGTCGCCGCCGCCTTCACCACTTCGGCCAGCGGTCTCGCCGCGATCGACAGCGACTTGCGCGCTTCGGCGAAGCTCGGCGTGGATCAGCTGAACAACCTCACCACCGCCCTGGCCGAGGCGAACAAGGGGCTGGTCAAAGCGCGCGACGGCAGCAACGAGCAGGCGCAACTTATGGACCAGCGCGACCAACTGCTCGATCAGATGAGTCAGCTCGCTTCGATCAGCGTGACGACCGACGAACGCGGCGTGGCGACTGTCAAGCTGAACGACCGGAATGGACCCGTGCTGGTCGGCGGCCTGAGTGCTCGGCCGCTCGAAATCTCATTCAACGGTTCGGGCACGATGGCGCTGACGCTCGATCCGGTGCTGAACCCGGAGGCTGTGACATTGAGGGGCGGCTCGCTTGCGGGCTTCGCCGAGGCGGCCACGCGCGTGGCCGACATGCGGACTCAAGTGACCAACCTCGCCGCCAGCTTCGCGAATGGCGTCAACCAGGTCCAGGCAGCGGGCGTCGATCTCGACGGCCAGCCGGGCGCGGCCTTGTTCGACGCGAGCGCAGGCGACGGTTCGCTCACCGTCAATGCGATCAACGGCCGTCAGATCGCCGCCGCCAGGCCCTGGACAATGACAGGCGGCGTCAACAATCTGGGCGGCGCGCAATTGACCGCGCAGACCAATGGCGCGCCGCTCTCTTCGACACGTTTCACTTTGTCCGGCGGCGTCCTGACCGCGACCGACCCTGTCACAAACAGCGTGATCGGCACCGCCGCCTATACGCCCGGCACGCCCGTCACGCTCGCGGGGCTCAGCATTACCGTTACCGGCACCGCAAACGACGGCGATAGTTTCACGATCGGCGCGACCCAGGCCGGCAGCCGCGACAATGGCAATATGGCCAATCTCGCGGCGTGTCGTGTCAGCGGGGGCTTTGAAAACACGGCGAACGAGCTGGTTTCATCCAATGCTTCCGCGCTGGCCGGCAAGCGCCAGGTCGCCGACGCGCAGGGCGCGATCCTCGACGGCGCGGCTTCCGCCCGTGATTCCGTCACCGGCGTCAATCTGGACCAAGAGGCCGTCGACCTGATGCGGTTCCAGCAGGCCTATGCGGCCTCCAGCCGGGTCATCCAGGTCTCGCGGGATATCTTCCAGTCGATCCTCGACGCGGTGAATTGAGGAGCAGAGCGATGAATATCGGCACCGCCTATTTCTTCGATTCGCGCAGCCGCCAGATGGGCAATCTTTCGGCCCAGGCTGCGAAGCTGCAGGAGCAGATCTCGACCGGAAAACGGATTCAGGCGCCGTCCGACGACCCGATCATTTCCGCGCGCCTCGCTCGCATGGAAAAGAGCGATGCGGACAACACCCAGTTCGCCGGCAACATCACGCTCGCTCAGTCGCTGCTTGGTGCATCCGATACCGCGCTCTCCAGCATCAGCGACCAGTTGCAGCGCGCGCAGGAGCTGATGATCCGCGCCGGCAGCGATACGCTGAACGATGACAACCGCGCCGCGATCAGCGCCGAGCTGAAGTCGATCCTCGACGATGTCTACAGCCTCGCCAACACCACCGACGCGCGCGGCAATGCCTTGTTCGGCGGCAGCGGCACCGGCGCTGCCTTTTCGCGCGCGGCAGACGGTACGATCAGCTTTGCCGGGACCGGCGAAGCGCCGCCGATCCCGATCGGCAATGGTGTCAATATCCAGCCGACCGACAGCGGCGCGCGCATTTTTGGCGGCATCAAGGTCGGCGCAGGGACCAAGGACGTGTTTCAGGTGTTGGGCGACCTTGCCAATGCGCTTGCCCCGGGCGGTGCCGCCAACACGGCCGCGCTGAAGCAATCGCTGAGCGATGCCGCCGAAGGGCTCGCCAATGCGTCGGAACGGGTCACGACCGCCCGCGCTTCGGTCGGGGCGCGCGGCGCACGGCTGGACATCGAGGCGGATCGCCTGGCCAACGCGGCGAACGACTACAAGGTCGAGCGTGGAAGCCTGGAAGGCACGGACATCCAGTCCGCCGTGATCGAAATGCAGAAAATGATGCTGACGCTGCAGGCGACCCAGTCGAGCTTCTCGCGGCTGAGCTCGCTTACTCTGTTCGATTATATCCGTTAAAACGAAAGGCGCCGGGGGCACGCGCTCGCCGGCGCCTTTCTTTGTTTCGGACTATCAGCTGTAGGTCGTGCGGGGCTTCACCCGGCGGCGGCCCATCATGCCGACGAGCCCGAGGCCGCCGATCATCAGCGCCCAGCTTGTCGGCTCCGGCACCGCAGCGCCCGGAACCAGCCGGATCTGGCGAAGATCCCTGAACCCGACCCCAGACACCGCGATCGTTACGTCGCGGATCGTCTGACCATTGATTCCCTGGAAGCCGAAGAAATTGCTGCCATTGCTCAAGGCCCGGTCGAAGGTGAATTGCGTGCCGGCATTATCGGTCAGCGTGAAGGTCGCGGTCGTACCCTTGCCGCCGAACAGGTTGAACTCCAGATCGTTGAACGTGCCGCCATTGCCCATCGCAAGCGTGAGGCTCTTCAAAGGCAGCACGTCATTCGGGTTGGGCGTGGCCGTATTCAGCGCGCCCTGCACACGGGCCTGTCCGCCGAGCGCGTTCAGGATCGCGCCGGCAGCACCGGTGAACAGCACGGGCGCGCTCGCCGCGTCGTTGGTGATGCCGGTCACTTGATTCCCTGATTGATCTCCGCTGTTGAACAGAATGTTCGAGCCCTGGATGGAACTGGCGTCGACAATGACGATCTCGGCGGATGCCGGACCGGCGATGCCGATGGCAGCCGCGACGGCCGCCGCAGCGATTGCTTTGCTACTCAACTTACCCTCCTTTGCACCCCTTTGGCGCAGACAGAACCCCCTGTCCCACCCCCCAAACGAGAGAAGTGCCGATCGGTCCCGAGCCCTGGCTCGCTTCATGGGGGATGCGGCACGCCCTGCCGTTTCCTGTGGCAAAAGCACGAAAAGCCGCGCCTTACTTTCGCGGTAACCAAGTTTGTTGCGCAAACTTCGACCGCTCATGCCGTCTTAGAGATTGAGCGCGGGATTGGCCGTGCGGTGTTTTCTCGGAGGCGGTGGACGCACGATGTTTCCTGCGATCGGTCTAGTCGTGCTCATCGCAATGGTGTTCGGCGGTTTTGCTTTCACCGGCGGTGCTCTGGGCCCTGTCCTCGAGGCGCTCCCGCACGAGATGATCATCATCGGCGGCGCCGCGGCCGGCGCGCTGATCATCGGCAATTCGGGCAAGCAGCTGAAGCAACTGGCCGGCGGCCTCGGCAAGGCATTCAAAGGCCCGACCTACACCAAGAAGGATTTTCTCGACGTCATCTTTCTGGTCTCGCGGCTGATGAAGATGCTGCGCGTCGAGGGCCCGATCGCGCTCGAGCCGCATGTCGAGGATCCGAAATCGAGCGCGGTCTTCGCCGAGTATCCCAAGCTTTTGAAGGACAGCGCACTGGTGCACCTGATCGCCGACACGCTGCGGCTGGTCGTGGTTTCATCTGGCACCCTGGATGTGCATGCGGTCGAGGACGTCGTCGACAACTCGATCAAGACGCATCACCATGAGACGTTGCATCCCGCGCACCAGCTCCAGGGCCTGGCGGATGCGCTCCCCGCGCTCGGCATCGTCGCGGCTGTGCTCGGCGTCGTGAAGACGATGGGCTCGATCGACAAGCCGCCGGCGATCCTGGGCGCGATGATCGGCTCGGCGCTGGTCGGCACCTTTCTCGGCGTGCTGCTCGCTTATGGCATGGTCAACCCGCTCGCCAGCCGCCTGAAAGCAGTGCTGGAAGAGGATGCGGCGATCTACCAGACGATCAAGCAGATCATCATCGCTTCGCTCCACGGCCACCCGCAGCCGCTGGTGATCGAAGCGGCGCGCTCCGGCATCGCCCATGCGAAGCAGCCGAGCTTCGCCGAAGTGTTTGACGGCCTGCGCGGCAAGTAACATGGCCAAACGCATCACGGTTCCAGCCCGCGCGGGCTCCAACGAACCGCCCAAGATCATCGTCAGGAAGATCGTCGGCGATGGCGATCATGGCCATCACGGCGGCGCGTGGAAAGTCGCTTATGCGGACTTTGTGACTGCGATGATGGCCTTCTTTCTGCTGATGTGGCTGCTGGGCGCGACCACGGAGAAGCAGCGCAAGTCGATCGCCGACTATTTCTCGCCCACTCTGGTCGAGACCAAACGCGAAAGCGCGGGCTCCAACGGCCTGCTCGGCGGCTCCTCGCTGATGGACAAGGATGCCTATCCGTTCAAGGCGGCGCAGACGGGCACGCGCGCACTGACCGTGCCGCTGGATGCACGCGGCGGCCCGGAAGCCGGTCAGGGCAGCAAGTTGCGAAGCGAGGACGTGCAGAATTTCAAGCGCGTCGCCGCGCGCCTGCAGCAACAGCTGATGACCGATCCGGGCTTGAAGAAAGTGGCCAAGCATGTCCGCTTCACGCCGACCCGCGACGGCTTGCGGATCGATCTGATCGACGATGCCGATTATTCGATGTTCGCGCTGGGTACGACTGTGCTGAACGCCGATGCCGGCCGACTGATCGACGCGGTCGCCAAGCTGATCGTGACGATGCCGAACCAGGTCTCGATCCGCGGCCATACCGACAGCCTGGGCTATGGCGATCCTCGCGTGATGAACAATTGGATGCTCTCCAGCGGGCGGGCGGAAGCGACCCGGCGGCGGCTCGCGGTGGGCGGCGTGACCGAGAACCGGTTCGAGCGCATCGAAGGCGTGGCCGACCGCGACCCGTTCATCGAGAAGGATCCGCTGGATCCGCGCAACCGCCGCGTCTCGATCACCATGCTTTACCGAGGCGTGCGCGGCTGACGCAAAAAGGCCGGAGCATTTCTGCCCCGGCCTTCCGTCCCGATACGCAACGCGGGAAACCTGTCGCGGCTCAGCAGCCGTTGCTGTTCCGCTCGATCGCGCGGCCGGCAAGTGCACCGACGCCCGCACCCACGATCGCGCCGGCAGTGCCGTCGCCCCGGCGGCCGACGGCCGCATCGCCCAGCAAGCCGCCTACGATCGCACCGAGAACGGTGCCGGTGGTGCCGTTGCTGCAGCGGTAGCGATAGGTACCGTTCCGGCCGTAATAGCGATTGCCGTAATAGGCATTGCCATAGCCGTAGCGGGTGCCGGCATAGCCATTGTTGTAATAGCCGTTGCCATAACGGTTGCCGTAATAGCGCTGGCCGTAGCCGCCATTGCCGTAATAGCCGCGACCGTAGCCATTGCCGTAATATTGCGCCTCCGCAGGGGCGGCGGCGAGGGTCGCGCCGGCCACTGTCGCCAGCGCAGCGCCCATCAGGCCAAGCTTCTTGATCATCGTTTGTCTCCTCGAGGCGCGGAATAGTCCCGCCTCTTCGAAGACGCTTATGCAGTGATTCGCTTGAGGGCAGGCTGAATGCGGGTGTCAGCCGCCATTCACCTTCCGAAGCGGCAGAAACAGCAAAAGCCGGCCGGAAACAGTCCCGGCCGGCGCAATGCCGTCATTCGAAGGGAGTGGCTTAAGCGGCCGCCTTCTTGGCGAGTTCGCGCTTCAGCTTGCGGGCGGTTGGCCCGAGCTTATCTTCGCTGGTCTTCAGCAGCCAATTATCGAGGCCGCCGACATGTTCGACCGAACGCAGACCGTGCGTCGAGACGCGCAGCTTCACGCTCTTGCCCAGCGAATCGCTGATCAGCGTGACGTTCTGCAGGTTCGGCAGAAACGTGCGCTTGGTCTTGTTGTTGGCGTGGGAAACATTGTGCCCCACCTGCCGGCCCTTGCCGGTCAGCTCGCAGATGCGCGACATGCTGTGTCTCTCAAAAAATTGGGTCGGACGTGTCCGGGAAAGGTGGCGCGCATAGCGGCAGACAGGCTCCGCGTCAATCAGAGTCGCGATCCGCATGAAACCGTAACGGGTCCGGTTCGTTCAGCCACTCGACCAAAATGAGGAGGGTTGCATGCGTGGATTGCTGGCACTGGTCGCCATTGTCGTATTGTTGCTTATCGTCGGTGTCGCCACCGGTTTCTTCAGCTTCAACCAGACGCAGACCGCCAAGCTGCCCGAAGTGAAGGTGGAAGGCGGCCAGGCGCCGAAGTTCGACGCCAATGTCGGCGCGGTCGATGTCGGCACCAAGGATGAGACCATCAAGGTTCCGACCGTCGATGTGAAGACCGCGAACGAGACGACCAACAAGTGAAGCCCGGTCCCGTCATCGGCGCGGTGCTGCTGCCGCCGCTCGGCGTGTTCCTCGATCGCGGCATCGGCCGGGATTTCTGGATCGCGGCGGGGCTGACCTGCCTCGCCTGGCTGCCCGGCGTCGCCTTCGCATTGTGGACGGTGACGGGGCGTTGACTTGATTGCCGGCCGGAGCGCATCCGGCCGGCATGACTTTTCCCCTGCCCGATCCGATGCGCCGCGCGCTGGCGCTGGCCGCCGATGCCGCCGCTAAAGGCGAAGTGCCGGTTGGAGCGGTGATTCTGAGAAACGGCGAAATCCTCGCTGAAGCGGCGAACGCCCCGCGCCGCCTCAACGACCCCACCGCCCACGCCGAAATGCTCGCGATCCGGGCTGCTGCCGCCACAATCGGGGAGGATCGGCTGCAGGAGTGCGAGCTGTGGGTGACGCTGGAGCCATGCGCGATGTGCGCGGGCGCGATCGCACTCGCCCGCATCCCCCGCCTCTATTACGGCGCGCCCGACCCGAAAGGCGGTGCGGTCGAACACGGCGCGCGTTTCTTCAGCCAAGTCACTTGCCACCACTATCCGGAGATTTATCCCGGCATCGGCGAGGACGAAGCGGGCGCGCTGCTGCGCCAGTTTTTCGCCGAGCGCCGCTGACGAACGGGCGGAGGTCGCTGTCAGCCCATAGCGTGGGCCGTCACGGTCGCGTCGCCCTCCGGCTGCAATTGCTTGCTAGCGATCAAGCGCCCGCCATCGGCGCCTGTGAGGGTGAAGCCGTAGCTGCCGGGCAGCGGAATCGTCAGCGCGATGGCGCCGTCATCGCCAGTCACATAGCCGATATCGTTCATTTCGGCGGGTGCGGTGGTGATCGCGACCACGGCGCCGGCCAGCGGCCGCCCATCCCGGTCCTGAAAGACAATCCTCGTCATGTTGGCCGTACCCGGAAAAAACCGTCGCCCCGGCTGCCCGAGGCGACGGCGAGAGAGTCAGGCGCCCTGGTTTTTCCAGTTCACCATGTTGTTGAACACCGGCGCTACGATGCGCGTCGCCGAATTGCCCGCGTTCGCGCCGTTGGTATGGACGCCGACGGCGAAGCGCTGGCCATTCTGCAACACCCAGACCGGCGATCCGCTTTGGCCGCCGGCCGTGTCGATCTCGTAGGTGATGACTCGCGATGAGAGCGACTTGGTCCTTTGCGCGTGGAACCATTGCTGAGAGCCGCCTTTGTCCCCCGGATAGCCGCTCAGGTTCAGCGCTGCGTTTCTGAGTAAGGCGTCGTCGCGAACAGCGAGGCCGAAGGTGCCGGTCTGCGCGCCCGGCCGGCTGTTGGGCGGCAGGATGATTGCACCATAATCGAAGTCGCGATTCTTGCTCTGCGTCCAGCCCGTCACGCTTCTGAGTGCCGTGCCGATATGGCTGCCGAACGGCCGGCTGGCCTCGTTGAGGCCCGGAATGACCTCGATCGAGCGCGCCCAGCCGCCATTATCGTGCAGAAATACGCAGTGGCCGGCGGTAATCACGGTGCGCGGGCTGACCAGCCAACCGGTGCCGATAAAGCGCGCACCGTTGGCGGCGGTGATCCGCAGGGCGCAAATCGCGCGCCATGGATAAACTGCCGTGTTCTGGATACGGACGCGATTGTCGACCCCAATTACGACCTCCGTCAGCGGGCGGTTGAGCAGATCGGAATAGCTTCCGTAGAGCGCATCGACGGCAGCGACTTCCGATTCGCCGAAACCGCTGCCCGGATGGCCGAACTCCCAAGCCGTTTCGGTCTGGATCATTTCCGACCGGGCGTTGGTCGATTCGGTATCGGGCTCGCGGATATTCTGGTCGATGCCACCCACAACTTCATATTCGGTCTCCTGCGGCAGCGGGATGGCGCTCGCGGCCGGATCCGGCAGTTCGACCGTCACAGGACCAGGATCCGAATCGACGGAATCCTGCCTGGGCTCCAGCGTCTGATCTTTGATAGGTCTGCTCACGATACGGTCCTTTCTAACAACACAGGATTGGACCACGCGCGGCGTCACCCGGACACCGCGCGAGGCGAATAGCCGAAGCAACGAATCAGATTATGAGATCTTCAGGCGAACCCGATCAGGCATCTTACCATAGATCGGGTCTCGAGCTTAGCGTTATTGCGCCCCTCGACTTCGCTCAGTGCGAGCGGCTAGGAGAATCGCCAAGGAGCTATTCACATGAACGCCACCCCTCTCGCCACATTGCGTTGGGACGATCCGCTGCTGCTCGACGATCAGCTGACCGAGGAAGAGCGCGCGATCCGCGATATGGCGCATGCCTATGCGCAAGACAAACTCATGCCGCGCGTGATCGAGGCGTTTCGCGAGGAAAAGACCGACCGCGCCATCTTCAACGAGATGGGCGAGCTCGGCTTGCTCGGCCTCACTCTACCGCAGGATTATGGCTGCGCGGGCGCGTCCTATGTCGCTTACGGCCTGGTCGCGCGCGAAGTGGAGCGGGTGGATAGCGGCTATCGATCGATGATGAGCGTCCAGTCCTCGCTCGTGATGTTCCCGATCCATGCCTATGGCTCCGAAGAGCAGAGGCGGAAATATCTGCCGAAGCTCGCGACCGGCGAATGGGTCGGCTGCTTCGGCCTGACCGAACCCGATGCGGGCTCCGATCCTGGCGGCATGCGCACGCGGGCGGAGAAGATCGACGGCGGCTATCGCATCTCGGGCTCCAAGACCTGGATCTCGAACGCGCCGTTCGCCGACGTGTTCGTGATCTGGGCCAAGTCCGACGCGCATGGCGGCGCCATCCGCGGCTTCGTGCTGGAGAAAGGCGCGAAAGGCCTTTCCGCCCCCAAGATCGAGGGCAAGCTGTCGCTCCGCGCATCCACCACCGGCATGGTGATGGTGGATGGCGTCGAGGTCGGCGAGGATGCGCTGCTGCCCAATGTGCAGGGGTTGAAAGGCCCGTTCGGCTGCCTCAACCGTGCCCGCTACGGAATCAGCTGGGGTGCGATGGGCGCGGCTGAGGATTGCTGGCATCGCGCCCGCGCCTATACGCTGGAGCGCAAGCAATTCGGCCGGCCGCTCGCCCAGACCCAGCTTGTCCAGAAGAAGCTGGCCGATATGCAGACCGAGATCGCGCTCGGCCTCCAGGCGAGCTTGCGCGTCGGCCGGCTGTTCGACGAAGGCCGGATGGCGCCGGAAATGGTGAGCCTGGTGAAGCGCAACAATTGCGGCAAGGCGCTGGATATCGCCCGCCAGGCGCGCGACATGCACGGCGGCAACGGCATCGCCGAGGAATATCATGTGATGCGCCACCTGATGAACCTCGAGACCGTCAACACCTATGAAGGCGCGCACGACGTGCACGCGCTGATCCTTGGCCGTGCGCAGACGGGGCTGAATGCGTTCTTTTAAAATCCTCCCCGGTACGGGGAGGGGGACCAGCGAAGCTGGTGGAGGGGACCCGTCGCCCGCTCCGTGCCCGTCCCTGGGCCCCCTCCACCACGCCGCTGCGCGTCGTGATCCCCGTCCCCGTTCCGGGGAGGATTTGCCGTGAAGCCCCTCACGGGCCTCAAGGTTCTCGAACTCGCGCGCATTCTCGCCGGCCCCTGGGCGGGGCAGATGCTCGCCGATCTTGGCGCGGACGTGATCAAGGTGGAACGGCGCGGCGCGGGGGACGATACGCGCGGCTGGGGCCCGCCCTTCGTCGAGGGGGCCGACGGCGAGAAGCTCGGCGCCGCCTATTATCACAGCTGCAACCGCGGCAAGCGATCGATCACCGCCGACTTCGAGGATGCGGCGGACATGGACCGCATCCGCGCGCTCGCCGCCGACGCCGATATCGTCATCGAGAATTTCAAGACGGGCGGGCTGAAGCGCTACGGCCTCGACTATGCCAGCCTGCGGGCAATCAATCCCCGCCTCATCTATTGCTCGATCACCGGCTTCGGCCAAACCGGGCCTTATGCCGCGCGCGCCGGATACGACTATCTGATCCAGGCGATGGGCGGGATGATGAGCATCACCGGCATCGACGAGCCGACCCGCACCGGAGTCGCGATCGCCGACCTGTTCACCGGCGTCTATGCGGGGGGCGCGATCCTCGCCGCCGTGCATCGCCGCCACGAAACCGGCGAAGGCGCCTGGATCGACATGGCGCTGCTTGACGTCCAGACTTCTGTGCTCGCCAACCAGGCGATGAATTATTTCGTTTCCGGCCAGCCGCCCGAGCTGACCGGCAACGCACATCCCAATCTTGTGCCGTACCAGCCGTTTGAAACCAGCGACGGGCGCGTGATCGTGGCGGTGGGCAATGACGGCCAATTCGCCCGCTTCGTCGCGATCCTCGGCCTGCCCCAGCTGGCTCAGGATCCGGACTACCGGACCAACGCGGAGCGGATCAGGAATCGAGACCGGCTGATCGCATTGCTGAGCGAAGCGACGCGGCGCATGACGCGCGACGATCTGCTTGCGGCGCTGGAGCGCGAGGGCGTCCCCGGCGGTCCGATCAACGACATTGCCCAGGCTTTCGCCGATCCGCAGGTGCGCGCGCGGGGCATGCAGGTATCGCTGGAGGCCCCGCACATCGCCGGCGGCACGCTGACGCAGGTACGCGGCCCGATCGTGATCGACGGCGAAGCGATGTTCGCGGATAAGGCTCCGCCAGCCCTTGGCGCCGACGAAGCGAACTGGCGCTGGCGCTAATTAATCTTGATCCGTTCGTTTCGAGCGAAGTCGAGAAGCCGCCAGACGCCGCGCATATGTTTCTCGACTGCGCTCGAAACGAACGGGAATTCTTCAGCCTATCTTTTCCGCATCAGCCCTTCCTGCGACGCGCTCGCGACCAGCCGGCCGTCGCGGGTGAAGATCATGCCGCGATTGAAGCCGCGCCCGCCGCCGCCCCATGGCGAATCGGTGACGTAGAGCAGCCAGTCGTCCACACGCAGATCGCCGTGGAACCAGAGCGCATGATCCAGGCTTGCAGTCTGCGCATTGCCTTTCAGCCAGCTGAGCCCGTGCGGACGCGCGCCGGTGCTGAGCAGGTGCATGTCGCTGACCCAGGCCAGCATCGCCCGGTGCATGTCCGGCCCGCCGGAAACAGGCGCGACCGCTCTCAGCCAGATCGCCTGGGCGGGCTCCTGCGGCTCCGCCTCCATCGGCGTCCAGCGCGAGGCGTGGCGGAACTCGAACGGCCGGGGCTGCCAGATATATTGGCGGAATTGTTCCGGCACCTGATCGACGATCCTGAGCCGTTCCTCCGCCTCGCCCGGCAGGTCTTCCGGCGGGGGCACGTCGGGCATCGCGACCTGATGCTCAAGGCCCTTCTCCACCCGCTGGAAGGATGCCGCCATGTTCAGGATCGGCTCACCCTTCTGGAACGCCACCACGCGCCGGGTCGAGAAGCTGCCGCCGTCATGGTCGCGGTTGACGCGAAAGATGATCGGGATCGTTTCGTCGCCGGGCCGCATGAAATAGGCGTGAAGCGAGTGCGGGGGGCGGTCCGGATCGGTCGAATGCGCCGCCGCCATCAGCGCCTGGGCGATCGCCTGGCCGCCGAACACGCGCCCGCGCCCGCCCGGCTGGCGGACGCCGCGATAAAGATCGCGATCCAGCTCCTCGACCGTCAATACTGCCTCCAGTTCGGCGATCATGCCTACTGGATCGGTGGCTCTGGTCTGGTCTGAAAGATTGGTCACTCAAAACTCCGGCTTGGCTGAGCTTGTCGAAGCCCTGTTTTTCTTTTGGTGCCGTAGGAAGAAAGAAAGGCCTTCGACAAGCTCAGGCAAGCCGGTTTCGAGGACACGTCCTAATAACCGCTCATCCGCGCCAGCTGATCGGCAGCCCAATTGGCGTCGCCGAACAATTCGGCCAGCACCCGGCCGCGCTTCATATAGAAGCCGATATCATATTCGTCGGTCATGCCGATGCCGCCATGCATCTGCACGCCTTCCTGCACCGCGAGCGTGGCGGCGAGCCCGGTCATCGCCTTGGCGACCAAGGCCGAGCGCTCGGCATCGGCATCGCCCGCGTCGAGCGCCTGCTGCGCCTTCAGCACCGCTGCGCGCGCGACCTCCATTTCCGAATAGAGATGCGCCGCCCGGTGCTGGAGCGCCTGAAAGCTGCCGATCGGCACGCCGAATTGCTTGCGGTCCCGCAAATAGCCGAGCGTCATGTCCATCGCGCCGCCGCCGACGCCCAGCATCTCCGCCGCCGCTCCGGCGCGTCCGGCGGAGAGGATGCGGGTGAGCGGGGCCCAGCCCTGATCGACCTCGCCGATCACGGCGTCGGCGTCGACCTCCACTGCATCGAAGGTGAGGCGCGCAGAGATGCTGGCGTCGGCCAGCCGTTCCGGCGTCGCATCGAGGCC
>JAFEEY010000072.1 GCA_018240865.1 Pseudomonadota bacterium
CAAGGTCATCGACGTGCAGGAAGGCGACTACGTCAAGCGCGGCGACAACCTGATCGGCGGCTCGCCCGATCCGCACGATATTCTCGAGGTGCTCGGCATCGAGCCGCTCGCTGAATATCTCGTGTCGGAAATCCAGGAGGTCTATCGTCTGCAGGGCGTGAAGATCAACGACAAGCACATCGAGACGATCGTTCGTCAGATGCTGCAGAAGGTCGAGATCACCGAGGACGGCGACACCACGCTCTTGAAGGGCGAGCAGGTCGACCGCGAGGAAATGGACGAGATCAACGCGAAGCTGAAGCCGGGCCAGCGCCCGGCCGAGGGCAAGCCGGTGCTGCTTGGTATCACCAAGGCGAGCCTGCAGACCCGCAGCTTCATCTCGGCCGCGTCCTTCCAGGAAACGACCCGCGTGCTCACCGAAGCGGCCGTGCAGGGCAAGACCGACACGCTGAACGGCCTCAAGGAAAACGTGATCGTCGGCCGGCTGATCCCGGCGGGCACCGGCGCGGGCATGAACCGCCTGCGCGTCGCGGCCTCGTCCAAGGACGCGGCGCTGCGTGCGGCCAACCGGGCCTGGCAGGCTTCGCTCATCGCCCCGGAAACGGCGGCCGAGGAGCACGCCGCCGAACTCCGCCGTCCGGTGGAGGACGACAGCGGTGACGATCCCCTGGCGGTCGCGACCGTCTCAGGCGACGGCAGCGACGAAGCCGCCGGCGATTACCTGAACAAGTAATCGCACGATCGTGACGAAAGAGAAGGCCTCGGCGGCAACGCCGGGGCCTTTTCTTATACGTCCGTCATCCCGGCGGAGGCCGGGGTCCAGCTTCTTCTTTCCACTTCGCGTCTTTGCGTCTTCGTGCGAAAAAATAGGAGCTCGCGCAAAGACGCTAAGACGCAAAGCAAAGCTGGATTTCGGCTTTCGCCAGAATGACGAGGGAGAGCAGCATGTTGAAGCAGATTGGGATTGTGCTGACAGTGCTGCTCTGGGCTTTGCCCGCCGAGGCGAGAGGCATCGACTGCACCAAGGCCACGACCAGGCTCGAAAAGACGATCTGCGCCGATCCGCAATTGCGGGAGCGCGATGCCGAGCTGGCTGGGCTCTACGCGCAGGCGCTGACCGAGTTCAAAGGCGCGATCGCCCCCTATGTCCGCAAGGATCAGATGGCATGGCTCGCGCGGTTCCGGCAGATCGGCGTGCCGGGCGAGGACGCGGCCTGGTGCGAGATCGCGGACAAGGCCTGCATCCGCGAGGAGCTGATGCGCCGCATCCAGACTTTCTATAGCGGCACCTATCGCAACAGCGGCGTCTATCTCGCACCTGACGGCCGCAAGCTGCTGCTCTTCCCGGCCAAGGGCAATGGGTACACGCTGCGCGTCTTCGATCCGAAGCGCCTGCCCGCAGCCCATATCGCAACGCTGCAGGACGATCGCGCCGCCCTGTGGGACGGGCCGGATTTCATGGTCGCCAAAATGGGCGACGGCAGCGGCCTCGACCTTCCTCCCATCGAAGCGGGCGTCAAGGACGGCTGCGAGCTCCGCCTACTCCCCGCCGCTCTCTCGATTCGCGTCTGGCAGAAAGGCTCATGCGGCAAGCGCGATTATGCCGGCATCTATCGCCGCGACCTCACCCAGATTCTCGCCGATTACGAGACGAGCATCGACTAGGCGGCGTCCGCGATTATCGCCGTTGCCGGAGCGGTTTTCGCCCGCTTTTTGGTCAAGGCGCTTTCCGCCCGTTTGATCGCATTCTTCGCCTGCCTGGCCGGTTCTCCGTCGAGCGACTCGCGCTTGATGACTTCCGCCGACAGCAGCAGCCGCAGCTCATCATCGGTCGCCTTGAGATCGAACAGGCGACGGATTTCCTTGCGGAGCACGCCGACCAGTGTTTCGGCCTGGAGCAGTTCGGCGATCACATAGCGGTTCAGGATTTGCGCCTGACGGTGATACTCCTTCAGCGCGTCGGTGCTGATGCTTTCCCTGCACAGCATGAACAATTTGCCCAGATCGTCAGCCGATCGTGACGATAACGCTGCCAGGTCGAAGCAATAGACTTCCTCCCAATCGAGCGGCTGGCCGAATTTGATCCGATAGACTTTCCAGGCGATGGCGTTGGTCAGGAGCACCCACTCAATGCCTTCATGGGCGCCGTAATTGACGGCCTGGCGGAGATGGTTCTGATTAAGGCTCGTGCCGGCCGATTTGATTTCGGCGAGATAGTGCACCTTGCCTTCGATCTTCACGGCCAGATCACAGAAGGTGCCCCTGATCTGCTGTTCGCTTGTCAGCTCGGCATATTTGTCGAAGCCGAACAGCTCACTCAGAATGTCCTTGCATACCGTGACGGTGTCGGCTTCCGAAATATCGCGCTCGGCCAGCTTGCGCACCAGCGGCTGATATTTGCGAAGCCCGGCGGCCAGACGGTCTTGCACCTTCTTCGGAATCTTGACGCTCGTCATAGGCCTCCCCCTCTTGGGGGCAAGCCAGCGCTGGTGCCGGCTTCCGTCAAGCGAGAACCGGTCCATTTCGGACTGATCCTTTGGCTAACGAAGCGGTTTCCCTGTCGCGATGCGCTGGCGCAGGCGGTCGAGCGTATAGGCGTTGCCCCATTCGAAATGCCGGTAGAGCGCGTCGAAGCCTTCGCCCTTGCCATAGCCGGCATTGGTGAGGGTGAGGCGGGTGCGGCCGCCGGGTAGCGGGGCGAAGTCGATCATCGTCACCGTCTTTCCGAACAGCTCGCGATTGGGCAGCGACGATGGCGTCTGCACATTGCGGATCACCAGCAACCTGGCCGGGATATAGGCTTCGATGCGGTTGATGATATTGTCCGGATCGCCGATCGGCGCCTTGGGGTTGTAGCTTGCCTCGATCGAGCCGCCGACACGCAGATCGACCTTGGCGACGGGCACGGCCCAGCTCGCAAAACCTTCGCTTGTCGCGAACAGCGTGAACACCGCTTCTGGCGGCGCATCAAGGTCGATCGAGAGCTGGAGCGAGCGGTCGCCGCCCGGCTCGACGAACGAGCTATTGCTGACGCCTTTATAGTCGCGCCAGCTGGGGGCTGCCGCGGCGGGCGCGGCGGCGGTCAGTGCGGCGGCGAATAACAGCGCATGCTTCATCATGACTTCCCCTCCTCAAGTCTTTGGAAATAATCGCGCAGGCTGGCGACGCAGCTGTCGTAAGGCGCGATCGAACGATGCGTGCGCGCCTGCATCACCGCGCCTTCCATCACGGTCAGCACGAACGTGGCGAGCTGGGCCGGGTCGGCGGCGGCGAGCCGTTCGCCGACCGCCTCAACTCGATCGCGCACCGCGGCCGTCCAGCCGTCGAAATTGACTGCGAGCAGCGCGCGCACTGGCGGATCGGGCTCGTGCAGCTCCAGCGCCAGCGATCCGATCGGACAGCCATATTGGCAATCGGTTTCGACCAGCGCCCGGCGATAGGCGGCAAGCAGCGCGAAAATCTGCTCGACGGGGTCGTCGATCCCGCCCCAGGCTGGCTCCAGCAGCATCGGCCCTATGCCGTCGCGATACGCCTCGAGCACCGCGATCAGCACGTCCTGCTTGGTCGGAAAGGCGTGATAGAGGCTGCCGGCATTCGCATCGGCCGCACCAAGAATGTCGGCGACCGATGTCGACTGATAGCCCTTCTCGGCGAACAGCCGCATCGCGGTGAACAGGATACGATCGCGCGTAGATGTCACCGACTCACTCCCTTGAACAATCATTCAACATTAAGTTGAGCGATCATTCAAGAGGTGATGGTGAGCGCGACGTTTACCAAGCTTTCATCATCGCAGCGCATATCATTGCGCATGGAGAACGTTGCGCAATACGAGACCGTCATCGGCGATGAAGGCGAGATCATCACGCGGGAGCGGCGCTATGCCGTCTATCTGCGCGGGGTGATCGGGCGCGCGGCGTCGCGCAACCGGATGCCGCTCACGGTCCGCAATATCTCTGCGCACGGGCTGAAAGGCGAATGCGCCTATCCGCCGCGCGCGCACGATCTGGTGGAAATTGATCTGCCAGGCGTCGGCACGATCACCGGCCATGTCCGTTGGGGCGATGGCTGCGCGATCGGCATCGCTTTTGACGGTCCGGTCGATCCGACCCTGGCATTCACGCGGAATCGTCCCGGCGTCCGCCGCTCGGGGCTGCTCTCAGCCCATTAAGCCCGCGCTCGGCGAAGCCCTGCCCGGCGCATGGGGGTGGTTGGGGGGTATGCGCCGAACAGAACTTCGTGGAACGCGGGAGACCGGTCTAGCCGCGGGTTCCCGACCGCAACGGCAGCACGCTGCCCGAACGCATATCCGCTGCCGTCTGCACCAACAGCCGGTCGAGCGCCGCGATGTCCGCGTTGCGAGCGACCTCGTCAGAGGTTGCCGGATCGGCGGTTTCATAGCGGCGCGCACCCAGCGCCCTGGCAAGCAATTCGGACATGAACGCCGCATGCAGGAAAGCGCTGTCATAGGGAATCGAAGGTCGGCGGAGCGCCGCCGCGCGCGGCGAGCGTCAGCAATCCGCGCCGAATGGGCCTGTTTGGGCGGTGAACGTCAGGCCATGAGCCGGCGCTGATTGTCCTTGGCGGGTGTCAGCAGCGCGGCGACCGAATCGCGATAGCGACGGCCGACCGGGACTTCGGCGCCGCTTTCCAGTCGCACCGCGATCGCGCCCGTGGGCTTGCGCAGCATCGCCGCGATGGCGCTGCGCCGGCAAATCGCGGAGCGATGCACCGGGGCGAATATGTGCGGGTCAAGCGTCTCTTCAAGACTGGTGAGCGTGCCGCGCATCAGCCCGCCGCTGCCGTTCGCATGCAGGCGGACATAATCGCCCTCCGCTTCGATCCAGTCGATCGTGTCGACCGGGACGCGCACGGTTTCGCGGCCGCGGCTGACCCAGAGCGCGTCGGCGAACACATCGTCATTGGCTGCATGGCTGACGCGATCGGCCGCATCGTCCGTCGCGCCATGCAGTGCCGGAGCGAAGGCGATGAAGGCCAATGCGCCGCCGGCAAAATAACCGGACCAGATCATCGCGAAACGCAGGTGACGGGCAAGCGAAAGGCCGGGTTCATTGAGCGTGGATGAAATGATAAGCGAGATGGCAGCGCGGCCCATGATCAGAAGCGCGACCGAGGCAATGCCGGCGACCGTCAAAATCAGCGCCCGGTCGCGCAGGCTGCGCCCCGAGACCCTGTCGGCGATGCGGGTGAATCCGAAGAAGATAAGGGCGCCGATCAGCGTCGCCAGCAAACGCCGCGTCTGCCAGATGGCCGACGGAAATTCGTCCTGCAGCTGGTTCCACGTCAGGAACAGCAGATAGGTCGCGGCCCAGAAAATGAGTGCGCACGCGATGCGCAGCCGCTCACGCCCGGGAATCCGATCGAGAAGATTCTGCATGCAGCCCTAGATAGGGCTTTCCGGCCCGCTTAGAAAGCTATTGTGCCTGCTGGAAGCTGCTGTTCGTGCTCGGCGGTGCATCGGGCGTGGCGACTTCCACGGCGAACCAGATGATCCCGGCTGCCCAGAACAGGGCCTTCCAGCGGCTGCGAAAGAGATTCGAGTAGCCGAACATGCGCACCTTCATCGCAGGTTTCGCTTACTCAGTCGTGAAGAAGCTGCCGATTTTGCGGCATGTGACAGACGTCACAGAACGAAACGGCGAATCGCGCCACAAGCCAGCCATCGTTGGTTGCGTAGGCGTGTAAAGGCCATGCTGGGGACGATCATGAAGGCCGAAGATCTTTTGCGGATGGTATCCGGGAACGCGCTTATTGCGTCCTGGGGATCGACCGAGCTTGAAGATCTGCTGGAGCGCGCAAGTCTGTGCCCGATGAAAAAGGGCGACGTGCTGCTCCATCAGGGCGACCCCGGCGATTATCTGATTATCCTGCTCGACGGCACCATCCGCGTATCGATGGTGGCGTCGAACGGGCGGGAAATCATTCTCGACTATCTCGAGCCCGGCAGCGTGCTCGGCGAGATCGCGCTGCTGGACGGCGGCGATCGCACCGCGAGCGTCACGGCGCTTGGCGAGGGCCAATATCTGAAGCTTGGCGCCAAGGCGTTCCGCGAAGTGCTGGAGCGGCATCCCAGCGTCGCGTGGCGGCTGCTGCAGGAAATGGCGCGGCGCTTACGCAACGCGAACAATACGATTGAAAGTGACCGGGCTTTCGCCTCCGGCCCTCGGCTGGCGCGGTCGCTTCAGCGGCTGGTCCCGAGCGGGGCGGTAGGCGTCTCGATCCGCTTGAGCCAAAGCGAGCTCGGCGCTTTTGCCGGGATCAGCCGCGAAAATATCAATCGCCAGCTGGGCGCCTGGGCCGATGCCGGGATCGTCGCGCTGGAACAGGGGCGCGTCCGCGTCCTCGACATGGAGGTTCTGGAGGAAATCGCGATGGCGGCCGAGTAGCTTAAAAGGCCCGCGCTCCGGCGCACCGGCCCTGTTGGCCGGCCCGGAGACGTCATCGTCATTACCTTCACGACGGGGCGGCCCAACCAGGGGGTGGGCCGCCCACATTCTTTGACTGTTAGGCCGCTTCGCGATGCTCGATCGTCGAAGCGGGTTCGGCCGCTTCGCCGCCGATGGCGATTTTCTGCGGCTTCATTGCTTCCGGGATTTCCCGGATCAGCTCGATCGTCAGCAGGCCGTCCGCCAGATCGGCGCTTTCGACGCGGACAAAGTCGGCGAGTTCGAAGCGGCGTTCGAAACTGCGGTTGGCGATGCCGATGTGCAGGAAGGTCGAACGATCCTGGTTCGCTTCCTTCTTGCCCGTCACCTGCAGCAGATTCTGCTGGGCGACGATGTCGATCTCGTCCTTCTTGAAGCCGGCGACCGCCAGCGTGATGCGATAGCGATCCTCGGCGACGCGCTCGAGATCGAAGGGCGGATAATTGTCGCCGTTGGCGGACCGGGCGCTCTTCTCGATCAGATCGAAAAGACGGTCGAAGCCCACCATCGAACGGCGGTAGGGGGTCAGGTCGAAATCACGCATATCAAAGTCTCCATCTGAGCAAATTGATTGCACCGGCGCCCCGAATGGCAGCGCCGTGTGGTGCCGGCCCCAGGATCGGCGGCCGGCATTCGGGAATCTGGTTGCCGGGAGCGATTTCTTCAAGACCGGTTCCCGGCTCTTCCGGCGTGGGCACAAATCCCCTAGATCGCCGGCGATGTTCGATATCGCTCCGACCGAGCTGCTCTTGTGCGCGATCGTCGCGCTGGTGGTGATCGGCCCCAAGGATCTGCCCAAGGCGATGCGCGTGCTCGGCCATTGGGTCGGCCGCGCGCGCGGCGTCGCCCGTCATTTCCGCTCCGGCATCGACACGATGATTCGCGAAGCGGAGCTGGCCGAAATGGAAAAGAAATGGGCTGAAGAGAATGAGCGGATCATGCGCGAGCATCCCTCCGCCGCCGACGACAAGCCCGAAATGCTGCCGCTTCCCGATGCCGCGCCCGAACTTCCGCTGGAACCCGCGGACAAGAAGGATGGCGGGCAGTGAAGGACATCGACGATACCCGCGCGCCCCTGCTCGATCATCTGATCGAGCTGCGCCGCCGCCTGCTCTGGTCGCTCGCGGCCCTTGGCGGCGCTTTCGCCGTGTGCCTTTATTTCGCGCGGCCGATCTTCGCCTGGCTGGTACAGCCGCTGCTGAGGGCCGGGCAGGGCAAGATCATTTACACCGATGTGTTCGAAGCCTTCTTCGTCAATGTGAAAGTCGGCTTTTTCGCCGCGATCATGGTCGCCTTTCCGGTCATGGCGACGCAGCTTTGGAAATTCGTCGCGCCCGGCCTCTACAAGCAGGAAAAGCAGGCGCTGCTGCCCTTCCTCATCATGACGCCGGTGCTGTTCGCCGGTGGCGCGGCGCTGGCTTATTATGTCGCGATGCCGATCGCGCTGCATTTCCTGTTGAGCTTTCAAGGCGATGTGGGCGGGGTGCAGCAAGAGGCACTGCCCGGCGTCGGCAATTATCTGGGCTTCGTCACGAAGTTCATGTTCGGCTTCGGCGTCGCCTTTCTGACGCCGGTGCTGCTGATGCTGCTGGAACGGGCCGGGATTGTGACGCGCACTCAACTCGTTCGGGGCCGGCGCTACGCGATCGTGATCTCGTTCGTGGTGGCGGCGGTACTGACACCGCCTGACATCGTCTCGCAGCTCTTGCTGGCAGTGCCGCTGGTACTGCTCTACGAGCTCGCGCTGATCGCGATCTGGTTCACGGAACGCAAAAGAAACAAGGCCTCCCCGGCCGAAGCCGGAGAGGCCTGAGCGAACGGCTTATTTGCCGTTCATCGCGTCCTTGGTTTCCTTGCTGGCGGATTGGAGATCCTTGCCGGCGCCGCTGACTGTGTTGCAGCCGGCAACGAGCAACGCACCGGCCGCCAATGCCAATGCAATCGTTTTGCGGATCATAAAATCTCTCCCGTTTTAATACACGCGGCTGTGAAAATGCGCGAAACGCGCGACTGTTCCGGGCCCGGAAGGGCCCGAGCGATTGATGCTGTAAGAAAAAATTTGGGTCCGGACGCGCCACCGGGGGGAGGCTGGCGAATCCGGACCCATTGTCTTGGATAGCGAGAGCGGGGGGGCAAAAGGTCACTATCCGAACTGCACAACGTCGGTCGTTGCGAAGGGTTCCCGCCCGGTCGGAATTTTTTAGAATTATTTTGAGACCTGATCATCGGCGTCCGGGACCAGGGGAAAGCAGATCTTGAACGCTCCTTCGCTGACTTCCCGCTCGATAGGACTGCGCAGCTGCCGCGACAGTCCTTCAATCACCCGGCCATAACGATCGCTGAGCAGCTCTCCCAACTGGCTCGTCTCCTGCAATGCGCTGGACCCGATCACCAGGCAGGCGCGATCCGCTTCCTGCTGTCGCTGGACGGAAAGGCGGATAGCGGCGGCCGGATCGATCAGCATCGCAAGCTCGATCAGCTCCGTGGTCAGAAAGGCGATCGGGATCGCGATATCCTGGTTCACTTGCACCGAAGGCACGTCGATCAGAATGGCAAGCCGGGTCGCTTCTCCCGGCGCGGTCGCGCGCAGGTTCGCGCTCAGCTCACCGAGGAGCGCGCGCAGATTGACGCCGCGATTTTCCTCAAGCTCGGCATAATGGTTGCGGTGCACGACCGCGAGCGCATCGACCCGGCGCCCGATCGTCGCGAAGGCAGCGTCGGCGTCGGGCGTCCGGGCGCCGCGCGCATGCAGATTGATCAGGCTGGAGACGACCTGCAGGTTGTTCTTGACGCGGTGATGCACCTCGCGAGTGAGCTTCCTTTGCCGCACCAGTCCTTCGGCCAGCTCGGCCTCATGTTCCGCGACGGTGCGGCTGATCGTCTGGAAAGTGTTTCCCAAATCCTCGATCTCGCGCGCGGGGATCGTCATCCGCCGCAGGGGCTGTACGATTTCGCCCGGCTGATAGTTTGAAATATTGGCACGCAGCTGGCCCAGCGGGCCGATCACCAGCCGGTTGAAAACCAGCCATGCAATAGCGATCGCGACCAGCCACATCAGGATCGGGATCAGCATGGTCAGCATCTCGGCCGGCTTGAACGGCACGCTCCGGACCGCGAACGACAACGACAAAGGCGTGCCGGGTATGTCCGACATGACGGTTTCCTGTCGGTCCAGCGCACCCGGCTTGAAATCCGCGATCAGAGGCAGCGAGTGATCGCCCTGGCTCAGCGTCAGGCTGTATGGCGCGGTGAAATTCGTCGGCCGCAGCGTCGCGACCAGCTGCGCAAGCGGGTAGAAGGCAATACCGGCAAAGGCGCGCGTATCGCTCGGCAGCGTGACGGTCATGCCCTGCGCGGAAAGCGCGGCGCCCATGTCTGCCCGAAGGTCGGGGCTGGCATTCGCCGCTGCGATGCGCTGCGATCCGCACACGAAACGGCCAGTGCGCGAAACAATGGCGAAATCTGTCGGCTGATCGGGCGCCGTGCCGAGCACGCTCAGGGTGCGTGCGCAGATATTGGCCTCGTCGCCGCCGCGTTCCAGCAGATTGACGGCGGAGCGCAGCGCAGTGGAATCGATCGCGAGCTGCGATCCCAGCCGCCTCGCACTTTCGGCCGAAGCGACGCGCACCGTTGCCTGCCGCTCCAGATCGGCGCTGCGTGAAATCTGCAGGGAGGCTATGATCGCGAGCAGGCCCAAAGGCAGGAGCGCGAGCGACAGGAGAATGATCAGTCGATAGCCGGCCGAGAGCCGGGAGAAGCGGTCAACGACCGATCCGGCCATTACCCGCCCTGGCACGACACGAGGGGCCGGACTCATGAACGACGATTATTTGAGCTTGCCGAGCAGGTCCAGCATCTCTTGCGGGATCGATTCCTCGACGGCTTTCTCATAGACGGAGCGGAGCGCATGCCCGACGCTGCTGTCCGGCGCGCTTGCCTGTTTGGGCTTGGCAGCTTTCCGTTCAACCTTGCGTTTGGCGTTCGAACTCAACATTTCCCCCCAAAACCGGCCGTACCGGCAATTTCAGGAACCACGGCGGAGCATTTCCTTCGGCGCCCCATAGCGGCCCGATTGCTGGTCGTGAAACAAATTAGCGTTTCGTTTGTTCCACCCCTGCGTCAGATTTTTTGTCCCGTTCGGCGCCTGGGGGAGGGGGCTTGCCAAGCTCACGACGACCTGCCCAAAGGACGGACTTAGAAGCCTTGGGAGTCTTGCCAATCATGTCGCTTGGTCAACAACTGGCCCCGCATCTTCCGTTTCTCCGCCGCTACGCCCGCGCCTTGACGGGCAGCCAGCATCACGGCGACTCATATGTCAAAGCCGCCCTGGAGGCGATCGTGCAGGCGCCGGATCAATTTCCGCGGGACGTCGACCCGAGGCTCGGCCTCTATAAGACCTTCCAGGCGATCTGGGGCTCGGTCAACGTCGCCAATGACGACGACGTCGGCGATGCGAGTGGCGGCAACGAAGCGATCGCCCGGGCCCGCCTCGCCCGGATCACGCCGCTGCCGCGCCAGGCGCTGCTGCTCACGGCGATGGAAGGTTTCACGCCCGAGGATGCGGGCTATCTGATCGATACCGACGCCGACGCAGTCGACGAGCTGGTCGCCGAGGCCCTTGCCGAGATCGAGGAACAGACCCGCGCCGATGTGCTGATCATCGAGGATGAACCGATCATCGCAATGGATCTGGAAACGATCGTGCGCGATCTGGGCCATGACGTGACCGGCGTCGCTGTGACCCGGGACGAGGCGGTTGCACAGGCCAAGGCGCGGCGCCCGGGTCTGGTGCTCGCCGATATCCAGCTCGCCGACGACAGTTCGGGCATCGACGCGGTGAAGGACATCCTGGCCGAATTCAGCGTGCCGGTTATCTTCATCACTGCTTTCCCGGAGCGTCTGCTGACCGGCGAACGGCCCGAGCCGACCTTCCTGATCACCAAGCCGTTCCAGCGTTCGACCGTGAAGGCGGCGATCGCCCAGGCCTTGTTCTTCGATCGCGCGACGGTGCCGGCCTGACCCAGCGGCATATGCTGGAACCTGCTCCCGGTCGCCGCGTTATCTTGGCGTAACCGTAGCAGGGGCGAAATGAAATGGCCGAAGAAGAAGTCCATCGCACCAAGACGCAGGCACGCGCCGGCGCGACTCCGCACGTCGTGCGCTACATTCTGGCTATCTCACTGGCGCTGGTCATTCTCGCCTATGTCGTCATCCTCTTGATCTGATCCGCCGGTTCGCACCGGCTCACACACTCTTCGTCTGCAAGGTATTGAATGGCAGAAGCCAACGCCCGCCGCCTCGACGAATCCGAAACGGAAAGTCCGCCTCACGCGGCGCTGTCGGATGACGAATTCCGCGAACAGCTGGGCCTCGTCATCCCGCATCTTCGCGCTTTCGGACGCTCATTGTCCGGCAATCGCGACACGGCCGACGATCTTGTCCAGGAAACACTGTTGAAGGCCTGGGCGGCGCGCCAGCGCTTTCAGGCCGGCACCAATATGCGCGCCTGGACCTTCATCATCCTGCGCAACCTCTATCTCTCCCAGATGCGCCGCGCACGCTTCAAAGGGGAATGGGACGATCTCGCCGCGGATCGGTTGCTCGCCGCCCCGGCCAGCCAGGACGGGCATGTCGAGTTGGCCGACATGCAGCGCGCGCTGATGCATCTGCCGCAGCCCCAGCGCGAGGCACTGATTCTCGTCGGCGCGGGCGGCTTTGCCTATGAGGAAGCGGCGGAAATCTGCGGCGTCGCGGTCGGCACGATCAAGAGCCGGGTGGCCCGCGGCCGCGTCGCGCTGGAGGCCTTGCTGAGCGAGGGGGCTCTGCCGTCACGCCGCGAAGGCCCCGACAATGGCGGAGCCGGCGCGCTGGATGTCATCATGGGGCAGGTGGACGATCTCAGCCGGGACGCGGTCACCCTCGGGCGCGACGACATCGAGGATGAACCGGACGCCTAGCTCGCTAGAAAGTCATCCGGTCCAGCTTCTCCAGGCATGCGCGCATGTCGTGCGGCAATTCGAGGCCATCGCGGAACGCCACCTGCAGGGCCTGGCCTATACCTTCCGACCGGGAGAATCCCGCTACGGCAACGAACCGGCGCTGGGATCCGGCACGTTCCTCGCTATGACCTTTGTTAAACATGACGACTCAACGTCCTAACCCAAATCAGGTTGCGTCCATGTTGCGGGCCGAACAATGCAACGCCAAAGCTGCGGCATGAAAAGCACGGCCGATGCCCTTACCGATGCAATCGAACGCGCTTCGGCGCATGCGCCCTTTCTGCGCGGAGAGCTCGAACGGCACCGCGATCTTGCCGATCTTCTGGCCGCCGGCGACCTTGACGGCGCGCTCGCGGCGATTGCCGTCGTGTCGGACGACGCTCCGGTTTCGCGCCGGCTGCGGCTGGAACGCGGCCGTGCGGCGCTGACGCTTGCGATCGGCGATCTCGCCGGGCTGCTGTCGTTCGAGCAAGTGACCGAAGCGCTGAGCGATCTCGCCGACCGCTGTCTCACCACCGCGATCGAAGCGGCCATCACTGAGCGCACGCCCGGCGAAGCACCGCGCGGCTTCGCCGTGATCGCGCTCGGCAAACATGGCGGACGCGAACTCAATTACTCGTCCGATATCGATCCGATCTTCCTCTATGATCCCGGCACGCTGCCGCACCGCGCCAAGGAAGAAGCGAGCGAGGCGGCGGTGCGGATCGGCCGACGGGTGATCGAGCTGCTCCAGGCGCGCGATGCCGACGGCTATGCCTTCCGCGTCGATCTGCGGCTGCGCCCTTCGCCCGAAGTGACGCCGATCGCGCTGCCGGTCGAAGCGGCGATCGGCTATTATGAATCGAGCGCGGTCGCGTGGGAGCGCGCCGCTTTCGTTCGCGCCCGCGCGGCCGCCGGCGACATCGCGCTGGGGCAAAGCTTTCTCGATGCGATCCGGCCGTTTGTGTGGCGGCGTTCGCTCGATTTCGGCGCGATCAAGGAAATGCGGGCAATGTCGCACCGCATTCGCGATCATCACGGCCGGGCCGCCTTCGGCCCGGGCTATGATCTGAAACGCGGGCGCGGCGGCATTCGCGAAATCGAATTCTTCGCCCAGATCCATCAGCTGATCCATGGTGGCCGCGACCGCAACCTGCGCTCGCAGACCACCATTCCGGCGCTGGAAGCGCTGGCGGCGGCGGGGCTGATCGGCGCTGACGAGGTGGCCGAACTGGCCGAGGCCTATCGTCTTTACCGCACGATCGAGCACCGGCTGCAGATGGTCGATGACCGCCAGACCCACGAGCTCCCGAAGGACGCGGCCGCGCTCGACAATGTCGCCCGGCTGCATGGGATGGCAGATGGTGCGGCACTGACTGATCTGCTCCGCCCGCATGTCGAAGCGGTCGGCGCG
>JAFEEY010000073.1:0-22956 GCA_018240865.1 Pseudomonadota bacterium
GCCATCGTCTATGTGGTCGGCCCCGGCAACAAGGCGATCCAGAAGGAAATCAAGGCCGACCGCACGCAAGGCGCCTTCTGGGTCGTGACGGGCGGCCTCAATCCCGGCGACAAGATCATCACCCAGGGCACGGCCAAGGTGCGCGTGAACCAGCCGGTAAAACCGGTGCCGGCCACGGCTCCGCAAAAGATCGATCCGAACCGCAAAGGGCCCGGTGCGGGCGGCAGCGGCGGACGCCGGGGCTAGGCCAGCGGCGCCATGATCTCGCGCATCTTTATCGACCGGCCGATCTTCGCCTGGGTCATCGCGATCCTGATCATGCTGGTCGGCGCGGGCAGCGTGTTCTCGCTGCCGGTCGAGCAATATCCGGACATCGCGCCGCCTCAGGTGAACATCCGCGCCAATTATCCCGGCGCCAATGCGCAGACGGTGGAAAACAGCGTCACCCAGGTGATCGAGCAGCAGCTCTCCGGCATCGACGGGCTGCTCTATTTCAGCTCGACGTCCACAGCGCGCGGCTCGGTCAATATCAGCCTCACGTTCAAGAAAGGCACCGATCCCGACACCGCGCAGGTGCAGGTGCAGAACAAGGTGCAGCAGGCCCTGTCGCGCCTGCCGCAGCAAGTGCAGCAGCAGGGTCTGACCGTCACCAAGTCCAACCCGGACTTCCTGATGATCGTCGCCGTCTACGATACGACCGACAAGCAGACGAACCGCGACGTGTCCGACTGGCTGTCCTCCAACCTGCAGGATCCGGTCAGCCGCATTCCGGGCGTCGGCGACACCAATGTGTTCGGGTCGCAATATGCGATGCGCGTCTGGCTCGACCCGGCCAAGCTCGCCGCGTTCCAGCTGATGCCCGGCGACGTCGTGTCCGCGATCCAGGCCCAGAATACCGAAGTCACCGCCGGCGAGCTCGGCGCTCAGCCGATGCCGCCCACGCAGATGCTGAACGCCACCGTGACCTCGCAATCGCGCCTGCAGACGCCGGAGCAGTTTCGCGCCATCGTTCTGAAGACCCGGCCCGACGGCGCCACGGTACGCCTGAGCGATGTGGCGCGCGTCGAGCTTGGCTCTGAAAATTACAATGCGACGATCCGCGTCAACAGCCATCCGGGCGCCGGTTTCGCGGTCTCGCTGGCGCCGGGTGCCGACGCGCTGACCACCGCGGAGCTGGTGAAGGCCGAAGTCGCGCGCCAGTCCAGGAATTTCCCGCCCGGCTTCGCCTTTGCCTATCCCAACGATTCGACCGCGTTCATCAAACTGTCGATCGAGGAAGTGGTGAAGACATTGTTCGAGGCGATCGTGCTGGTCGTCATCGTCATGTTCGTCTTCCTGCAGAATTGGCGGGCGACCCTGATCCCCGCGATCGCGGTGCCGGTGGTGCTGCTCGGCACGTTCGCTGTCTTCGCTCTCGCCCATTTCTCAATCAATACGATGACGCTGTTCGGCCTGGTGCTCGCGATCGGCCTACTCGTCGACGACGCGATCGTGGTCGTCGAGAATGTTGAACGCCTGCTTGACGAAAATCCCGAGATGAGCCCGCGCGAAGCGAGCATCCAGTCGATGAACGAAATCTCGACGGCGCTGGTGGCAATCGCGATGGTGCTTTCCGCCGTCTTCCTGCCGATGGCGTTTTTCGGCGGATCGACCGGCGTGATCTACCGGCAATTTTCGCTGACGATCGTGTCGGCGATGACATTGTCGGTGGTGGTCGCGCTGGTGCTCAGCCCCGCCCTCACCGCCACCCTATTGAAGCGCCGCGCGCATGGCGAAGCGGTCCAATCCGCGCGCTTTCCGCGCTTCGCCGCCTGGGCCGAAACCGCGCGCGACAAATTCAACACCGGCTTCGCGAACATGGTCGAGCGCTACATGCGCGGCGTGCAGAAAGTGATCGACCGCAAGGCGCTGTTCCTCGCGATCTACGCGATCACTGCGGTGCTTCTGGCGGTCCTGTTCCTGCGCCTGCCGACCAGTTTCCTGCCGACCGAGGATCAGGGGTTCGCGCAGGCCCAGATCCGGCTGCCGCCGGGCGCGACCCTCGGCCGCACGCAGCAGATCCAGCGCGCAGTCGAGAATTACCTGCTCAACGGCCCTGAGAGCAAAAACGTCAATGTTCTCTTTACCGTGGCGGGCGGCGGTGGCGGCGGCCCTTCCGGCCAGAATGCCGGCAACGCCTTCATGAACCTGAAGGACTGGGCGGATCGTCCGGGCAAGGCGAACAGCGCCGAAGCCATTACCGAACGCATGGGTCGCGCCTTCGGCGGCTTTCGCGACGCGCAGATTTTCGCGCTGGTGCCCGGCGCGATTCGGGGCCTTGGCCAATCCAACGGCTTCACGCTGGAGCTGCAGAACACCGGCGGCCTGACTCGCGAGCAGTTCAAGGCCACGCGCGACCGCCTGCTGGAAATGGCCGAGAACGACCCGAAGCTGACCGGCGTGCGCCCGAGCGAGCTGCCGGATACGCCGACACTCCGGGTCGACATGGACCCGCAAAAGCTCGCCGTGCTCGGCCTGACCCAGGCCGATGTGAACGCCACGCTTTCGACCGCCTGGGGTGGCCGCTACGTCAACGATTTCGTCGATCGCGGCCGCGTGAAGCGTGTCTATGTGCAGGGCGACGCACCCTATCGCGCGGCGCCCGAAGATCTCAACCAATGGTTCGTGCGCGGCGCGAACGGCGCGATGGCGCCTTTCTCTTCCTTCGCGACAACCAGCTGGCAGACCGGACCCGTGTCGCTTGCGCGTTTCGGCGGCGTCTCGGCCTATGAAATCCAGGGCCAGTCGGCTCCCGGCACCAGCTCGGGCGAAGCGATGGATCGAATCGAGGCGTTGGCAAACCAGCTTCCCGGCGTCTCGGTCGCGTGGAGCGGCCTCTCCTATCAGGAGCGGCTCTCGACCGGCCAAGCGCCGTTGCTCTACGGGCTCTCGCTGCTCGTCGTTTTCCTCTGCCTCGCCGCGCTCTATGAAAGCTGGTCGATCCCGGTCGCGGTGCTGTTGATCGTGCCGCTTGGCCTGGTCGGTGCGGTGTTCGCGGTGACACTGCGCGGATTGCAGAACGACGTTTATCTCCAGATCGGCCTGCTGACGACGATGGGATTGGCGGCGAAGAACGCGATCCTGATGATCGAATTCGCGGAGCAGGCGGAAAAGGCTGGCAAGGGCGTACTCGAGTCCGCGATGGAGGCCGCCCGCATCCGCCTCCGCCCGATCCTGATGACCTCGCTCGCTTTCATCTTCGGCGTGCTGCCGCTCGCTATCTCAAGCGGCGCGGGCGCCAAGAGCCGCGTCGCGATCGGCACCTCGGTGATCGGCGGCATGCTCACCGCGACGATTCTCGCCATTTTCTACATCCCGCTCTTCTTCGTGCTGGTTCGCAAAGGCACACGCGATATGCGCGACTGGCTGCGCAATCGGCGCAGGCCGGCGGAGAGCGCTGCATGAGGCGCGCAGTCTCCACCCTGCTGATCGCGAGCCTTTCCGCCTGCTCGATGGTTCCGCATTATGATCGGCCCGCCCCGCCGGTGCCGTTATCGTGGCCGGCGGGCGACGCCTATCTGCGCCAGAGCGAGGCAAGCCTGCCTGCCGTCAGTTACCGCGATATCTTCAGAGATGCGCGGCTGCAGCGGATCATCGAGACCGCGCTTGCCAACAATCGCGACCTGCGCGCGGCTTTCGCCAACATCGCCGCAGCGCGCGAGCAATACCGCATCCAGCGCGCGGAGATCCTGCCCGAAATCGGCACGAGCGCGTCCGTCACCGAGGCGGATCGCGGCAGCGGCGCGCAACAGGGCGTCGGCAATGCAGGCGGAGGCCGGCGCACGACCTATAATGTCCAGGGCGGCATCACCGCGTTCGAGATCGACCTGTTCGGCCGCATCCGCGCGCTCAGCGAGGCGGCGCAGAACCGCTATTTCGCGACCGAGGCCGGCGCCCGCGCGACCCGCCTGACTCTGGTCGGCGACATCGCCAATGCCTGGCTGAGCTATGCGGCGGACAAGGATCTGCTGGCGATCGGCGAACAGACCGTCGCTTCGGCCCAGCGCAGCGTCGAACTGACCCGCATCCGCCTGACCGGCGGCATCGCCCCGCGCACCGATCTGCGCCAGGCCGAACAGACGCTGGAACAGGCCAGGGCCGATGTCGCCCAGGCCAGGACCGATCTGGCGCAGGACGTGAACCTGCTGCAGCTGCTCGCCGGCGCGCCGATCGATCCGGCCCTGCTTCCCGCGTCGATCGCCGAGATCGAACCGACGATCGCCGAGCTTCCGGCGGGCCTTGATTCAACGATCCTGCTGCGCCGGCCCGACGTCGTGCAGGCGGAATATCAGCTGCGCGCCGCCAATGCCGAGATTGGCGCCGCGCGCGCCGCGCTCTTCCCGCGCATCAGCCTGACCGCGGTGCTGGGATTTGCGAGCACCGCGCTGTCGAACCTGTTCTCGGGCGGCAATTTCAATTGGTCGGTCAGCCCGCAGGCGAGCTACTCGATCTTCCAGGGCGGCGCGGCCAAGGCCAATGTCCGCCAGACCGAAGCCCAGCGCGACGCCGCGCTCGCCCAATATGAAGGCGCGATCCAGACGGCGTTCCGCGAAGTCTCGGATTCGCTTGCCCGGCGCGGCACGATCGACGAACAGCTTCGTGCCCAGCGTGCGTTCCTCACCGCGGCGCAGGACAATTACAATCTCAGCGAAGCGCGCTTCCGCGGCGGCATCGACCCGTTCCTCGACACGCTGATCGCCCAGCGCAGCTTCTATTCGGCGCAGCGCACGCTAGTGAACACGCGGCTGGTGAAGGCCCAGAATCTCGTCCAGCTCTACCGCACGCTCGGCGGCGACTCCCAGCTGGACGCGACGGCGAAGGGACCAATGCCGCAATAGTCGTCATCCCGAACTTGTTTCGGGATCAGGGGCGGGTCTGACAGACGCTTCAGGTCTTTCTCCGATCGCCGCGCCACTTCTCGCTTATCCCGAAACAAGTTCGGGATGACGGTTAAGCGAACATGCCCTCCAACTCCCGCCGCAACACGGCCTTTTCCACCTTGCCCATCGCGTTGCGCGGCAGCGTGTCGCGGATCAGGACAAGCTTGGGACGTTTGTACGACGCCAACGTGTCGCGGAGCGCTTCGGAAACGCTTTCCGGAAGCACTGCCTCCCCCGCGCGCGGCACGATCAGGGCGATCACGCCTTCGCCGAAATCCGGGTGCGGCGCGCCGATCACAGCCACCTCGCCGACGCCGTCCAACACCTCGATCGCCGCCTCGACTTCGGCCGGGTACACATTGAACCCGCCGGAAATGATCAGATCCTTCGCGCGGCCGACAATCCACAGATAGCCATCCGCATCGAACCGGCCGAGATCGGCGGTCATGAACCAACCGTCCCCCGTGAACGCCTCAGCCGTCTTCTCGGCGTTGCGCCAATAGCCGCTGGTGACGTTCGGGCCCTTCACTTCTATCCCGCCCACGCCTTCGGCATCCGGCGCGTCGATGCGGATGGAAACGCCCGGCAGCGGCGGCCCCACCGCCCCTGCCCGCCGGTCCCGGTCATAAGGGTTGGAAGCGAGCATGCCCGTCTCGGTCATCCCGTATCGTTCAAGGATGCGGTGGCCCGTGCGACTTTCCCATTCGCGGTGTGTCTCGGCCGACAGCGGCGCGGAGCCGGACACGAACAGCCGCATATTGGCGGCACGATCAGGCGTCAGCTCAGCGCGCGCGAGCAGCCGGGTGTAGAAGGTCGGCACGCCCATCAGCACGCTCGCTTCACCCATCGCGGCCAGGATCGCATCGGCGTCGAAGCCCGGCAGCCACAGCATCGAAGCGCCCGATCCCAGTACGCAATGCGTCGCCACGAACAGCCCGTGGACGTGAAAGATCGGCAGCGCGTGGATCAGCCGGTCCGCGCCGGTGAATCGCCATTCGCGGATCAATGTCTCCGCATTGGACGCGAGATTGCCCTGGCTGAGCATCGCGCCCTTGGAACGCCCGGTGGTGCCCGACGTGTAGAGGATCGCGGCCAGGTCGTCCGGACCCAACGCCGGCTGGACGAAATCCGCCGGCGGCGCGGCTGCCAGCTTCGCCAGCACGCTCTCGTCCACGAACAGTGACGGTTCCGCATCGTCTAGGAAATAGTCCAGCTCGGCGCGCGTATAGCCCGGGTTCAGGGGGACATAGACGATGCCGGCGCGCAGCGCCGCCAGATAGAGCAGCAGCGCGTCCATCGATTTGCCCGTCTGCACGACCATCCGGTCGCCCGCCTTGAGCCCCTGCGCGGTCAGCGCTTCCGCGATTCCGCCCGACCGTGCGAGCAAAGCGGCATAGGACAGCGTCGCGCCGGAGGGCTCGATCAGTGCGGGGCGGGACAGGTCTGCCGGGAAACCGGCACGTAAAGTCGCGAACAGGCTCATCGCCTAGCCGTAATAGGCATCCACGAACGGCTGCAAATGTTTCCGGTATGGCTCGGCGACGTTCAGCCCGTCGCGGTTGATCGGGCGGCGCACCTGCAGCGAACTCGCCGTCGCCACCGCGCGCTTGGTCTGGTGCGGCGCGAACACGCCCGCTTCCTCGCTCAGCCCCGCATGGCGGACGATGCGAGACGTCCATTCCTCCGGCGCATCCACCAGCGCGCGATACGGCACGACGAGCAGCCGGTCGCCGAGCCGGTCCTGCCAGAAATCGAGCAGCCGGTCTTCGAGCCGGAAGTGATGCGCGATGTCGGTCAGGTCATAGCTCCAGGCGACGCCATGGATGAAGAAGGTGCGGAAGCACGACCAAGCGCTGTCGAGCGGATCGCGGCGCATCCAGATCAGCGGTGCCTCGGGCAGCACGGAGGCCACCAGTCCTAGAAAGCGGCTGGCGTCGATCGTCTTGTCGACGATCCGCCCTTCAGACCCGAAGCGTTCGGCCATCAGGTGCAGATACAGCCCGGCCATCTTCTCGACCGAGCCGCCGCCTGCCAGATGCGCCGAGATCGCCTCGCCGGACGCTCCGCCCGTCGCCACCGCAAGATGGTGGAGCAGATTGAGCTCCGCACCGTCCGCGACGGCCGAATGGCTGGCGAGGATCTGCTCGACCAGAGTCGTGCCCGAACGCGGCAGGCCGGTCACGAAGATCGGGCGGCTGGTATCAATAGTCTGGCGCCGGTTGAGCTCTTCGATGAAACCGCCTTCAAAACCCGATACCGCCGCCTGCGCTGTCGCTTCATTGCCTTGCCGGCTGTACGGCGTCAGCTTGCGCAGCAGCATCGCGCCCCTGGCGAACGCCGCGAATGCCTCGTCATGCTCGCCGCGATCGGCATGAAGCTTGCCAACGGCATACCAGTAGCGGGCCCGGTGATCCTCCGGCTGTTTCTCCGCTGCCGCGCGGTCGGCGAGCATCTTTTCGCCGATAGGATTGTCCTTCAGCGAGGCGCTGGTGGACAAAGTCAGCCATGCCGGGCCCCAGCCGGGCCGATGCCTGAGCGCGGTCAGCAGGTAATCGCGCGCTTCGTCCACGCGCCCTAGCGTCAGCGCGGTATTGCCCAGCAGATACGCCCGGCCGGCGGGGTCGGGAATGTGCGCGGGCAAGGTTTCAGCCAGCTCATGCGCCTCGCGCAGCCGCCCCGCCTGTGTTAGCAGCACGACTTTCGAATAGCGCGCCTCGGGCGCTCCCTTCGCCGCCGCCACGCGGGCATCGATCGCGCGCAAGGCCAGCGTCAGCTCGCCGCTCACCCGCATGAGTTCCGAAATCTGCCGCCATTGGGGACCGAGCGGCGCCTTTTGATCCAGTAAGGCGGCGACGGCGGCATTCGCACGCCCCCGGTCTTTCGCGGCGAGCGCCGCTTTCAGCGCTTCGATCTGCGCCATCCAGGGGTTTGCGTTCATAACCCCATGTTTAGGGGCCCGCGACGCCCGGGGCCAAGCGGTTATGGATGATCGTATGAAAACGGCACATCGGTCGCGTTAACCATTTTAACCATTCGGTAATGGTTGACGCGGGCTTTACCATAGTTTCAACATCCTAAGCCTCAGCCTGGCTGTTGATTCAGGCAAAGGGGAAGAGGGGTACAATAATGACCGTAAAGGGTATGCTTTGCTGCGGCATCGCGGCAGCGTCGCTTGTTGCGTCCAATGCCGACGCAGCGACGATCAATCTTATCGACAATGGCGGCGTGACCGGCTCGCAGGCCGAAGCCGGGTTCAAGATCGCCGCCGCCTATTGGGGTTCGGTGCTGAGCAACGATGTCACGATCAACCTGGGCGTCGGCTTCTCGGCGCTGGGCACGGGCATTATCGGTTCCACCGGCAGTGCGCGCTCGGACACATCGGTTGCGGCCTGGAAAGACGCAGTCATCGCCACCCGCAGCGGCTACGCGCTTGACCAGAGCGCTGTCCTGCCGACGCTGAACGCCCAGGGCGGTGCCAGTTTCGTCACCAACGGCGTCCGCGCCAATGGAAACAATGATACCGCCGTGCAGGTCTATAATGACGGCACGTCGAAAAGCAGCCAGGTGCTGTATCTGAACACGTCGGTCCAGAAAGCGGTCGGTATCTATTCGGGCGATGCCGCGGCGCATGATGGCGACGTGACGTTCAGCACCAATTTTTCGTTCGATTTCAACCCGACCGACGGGATTGAAACCGGCAAGATGGACTTTATCGGCGTGGCGATCCACGAAATCGGCCATGCGCTCGGTTTCGTTTCGGGCGTCGATTTCCTGGACGTCTATGGCTACCCGAATGGCCCGGGGCGCGGCTCGCTCGGCTATGACCTGAACGACACGACGATCTTCTCGGCGCTGGATATGTTCCGGTATTCGAACGATCCGAACGATCTCGCGCCCGGCGCTGGCCCGGTCCGCGATCTGACCGTCAAGACCGCTTCCTATTTCTCGATCGACGGTGGCGCCAACCAGCTGTTCGGCGATTCGCGCTTCTCGACCGGCCGGTACAATGGTGACGGCCGTCAGGCGTCGCACTTCAAGGACACGGCGAGCAACGCCGGCGGCTGTGACGGCTACAACCAGCTCGGCATTCTCGACCCGACTTTCTGCCTGGGCGAGATGGGCGTGGTGAAGGCGCTGGACCTCGCGGCATATGACGCGATGGGCTGGAACCTGAACTTCGACCTGCTGGCGAACGCGGGCTACAACCGCAACACCGCGCAGATCTATGTGCAGGCGCTGGGCGTGCCCGAGCCGGCCAGCTGGGCGATGATGATCGGCGGCTTCGGCCTGATGGGCGCAGCAATGCGCCGCCGCGTCCGGTCGCAAAAGGTTTCCTTCGCCTAAGCGGAGAAGGCAACCAGCCAAAGCAAGTCGCCGCCGGTCACCCGACCGGCGGCGATTTCTTTTTGTGCAGGCGAAGATGCCTCTCTAAGCGGCGGTCATGTCATTTGAATCCGCCCGCGCCTGGCTTGACGCGCATGCTCCCGACCTCCGGATGATCGATCACGGCGTCAGCACCGCCACGGTGCGCGAGGCGGCGGCGGCGCTGGGCGTCGAAGAGGCCAGAATTGCCAAGACCCTCGCGCTCCGCTTCGGAGACCGCATCGTGCTGGTGCTTGCAGCGGGCGACACGCGGCTCGACAATGCAAAGGCCAAGGCCGCGTTTGGCGCGCGCCCGCGCATGCTGGCGCCCGAGGATGCGCTGGCGGTGACCGGCCATCCGGTCGGCGGCGTCTGTCCGTTCGGCCTCGCGACGCCACTGCCAATCTATTGCGATGTATCGCTCAAGGATTTCGAGACGGTGTTCCCGGCCGCCGGCTCGCTCACCAGCTCAGTCGAGCTCGCGCCCGACCGGCTTGCCGCATTGGTCGGCGCGGCATGGACCGATATCTGCTCCCGCCGCACCGCCGCCTGACAATCAAAGCGGCTTGCACCGCCCTACGCCCGCCGCGACCCGGCGCTGCGCCGCCGGCGGCAGATACGCGGCGGTGAAAACCTCCTTCGCCGCCGGCTGCCGCGACAATTTGCGGCCGGTCGCCGTCAGCGACAGCACGGTCGACAGCCGCGCGGACTCGACATCGCCAACGCCTTTCGCCAGCCGGTCCTTGCCGCCCATATCCTCCATGACGGTCTGGACCAGCCGGACGCGCTCCACTGCGGCGTTGCTCGACGGGTGCCGCTTGACCAGCACGGCGATGGCGGCGTCGGGATCGCACACCGCCTCCATCACGCCGCGATTGACCGCGCGGACAAAGCCGGCGGCAAGCTTCGGCTCGGATCGCGCGATCCCGGGCGCGGCCATCAGGGTGCTGCCATAAAGCTGCGGCACGGTATCGACATATTTCAGGAACCGGACCACCGCCTCCGGCTCCTGCCCGGCGGTGCGGACGGCCGCCGAGATGGTCGAGGAATAGCCGAACAGCGCGTTCGTCTTGCCCTCGTGCAGCAGGCCGAGCAGCGTCTTCCAGTCCCCGTCATTCCTGACGATTGTCACCGAAGCGGGGTCGACCCCGGCCTTGTCCGCAAATTGCGCGAAGGTGTTGAGAGCGACGTCCGTCGCGTGACCCGTGATCGTGAGGCCGGTAACATCCGCCGGCTTCGTGATCGCCGACGCGGCCGGCACCGCGATCACCGATGGGGAATGATCCATCAGCATGTAGATGGCGATCGGGGCGGTTTTCGCGTCAGCAGCAGCCTGCTCGATCACCGCCTGCATGTCGCCATAGCCGAAATCATAGCCCTCGCGCGCCACGCGGCCCGCTGCGGTGAACGCGCCGCGCCCGTCGATGAACTCGACCTCGATCCCTTCCTTGCGGAAATAACCGCGCTCGTCGGCAAGAAGGAACCAGGCATTGGCGCCCGAGAAACCGGAGTTGAGCAGAAATTTGATCTTGCGCAGCGCGGGGGCGTGGGCGGGGGCCGCCTGCGCCGGAACGCCTGCCACGACCGCCAGCAGCAGGGCTGTCAGCGCTGCCCTCAATCCGGTTCCGCGCTTCATTCCGTCCCCTCCCCTGTCGTGCTTATGATGCGAACGCCTGAGTCCAGGCTTCATCGTTGAAGCCCAAAAGTCGCCGCTCACCAAGATCGAGCAACGGACGTTTTATCATCGAAGGCTGCGCCAGCATCAGCGCCACGGCCTTGCCCGCGTCGATGCCCTGCTTGTCCGCCTCGGGCAGCTTGCGGAAGGTGGTGCCGGCGCGGTTCAGCACCTTCTCCCAGCCGAACTCATCCACCCAGCCGCGCAGCTGCGCCTCATCGACGCCCGCCTTCTTATAGTCGTGAAAAGCATAAGCCACGCCCCGCGCATCCAGCCACGCCCGCGCCTTCTTCACCGTGTCGCAGTTGGGAATCCCGTAAACGGTGATGGTCATTTTATCCTCGATAGCTGTCTGTCAGGTCAGGCTCTAGCCTGCTCCAACCCGAAAAACAGCCTGTCGGGAAACGACCCCATTGCGGACGCCGACGATGTGCTTCGCGATTGCGAGCGCAGCGAAGCAATCCAGTGCAGTGTCAGCGCCGCTGGATTGCTTCGTCGCTACACTCCTCGCAATGACAAGAATGCAGGTAGCGTCCGCTTCCCGCTCCTTAGCGGATATTGTCCGCCAGATCGTTCACGTCGGCCGGCGCAATATCTTTTCCATCGCCTTGCCCTTGGCGAGTTCGTCGATGAGTTTGTCGAGGTAGCGGATTTCGCGCATCAGCGGCTCTTCGACATTCTCGACGCGGACGCCGCAGACCGTGCCGGTGATCAGCGACCGGTCGGGATTCATCGCCGGCGCCCGCGCGAAGAAATCCTCGAAGCTGGTCTTGTTCGCCAGCTCGGCCTCCAGGCTCGCCTGGCTGTGCCCGGTCAGCCACCGGAAAATCTCGTCGACCTCGGCCTTGGTGCGTCCCTTCTTCTCCGCTTTCGCGACATAGGCGGGATACACGCTGGCCACGGCCATCGAATAAATGCGGTGGTTCATAAGGGCCTCCGGCGCGTCGCCGCGCCGAGTAAATCGGGCGATCCTCCCCAGGAGGATCGCTTGGTCCGCTTTACTCCCACTCGATCGTGCCCGGCGGCTTTGAGGTGAAGTCATAGACGACGCGGTTGATGCCCTGCACTTCGTTGACGATCCGCGTGGCGACGCGGGAGAGGAAGTGCGGGTCGAACGGGAAGACGTCCGCCGTCATACCGTCGGTCGAGGTGACGGCGCGCAGCGCGCAAACGAACTCATAGGTGCGGTGATCGCCCATCACGCCGACGGTCTTGACCGGCAGCAGCACCGCGAAGGCCTGCCAGATCGCGTCGTACAGCCCGGCGTTGCGGATCTCCTCGAGATAGATCGCGTCCGCTTTGCGGAGAATGTCGCATTTCTCCTTGGTGATGTCGCCGGGGATGCGGATGGCGAGACCGGGGCCGGGGAATGGATGGCGTCCCACGAATGCGTCGGGCAGACCGAGCTCGCGGCCCAGTTCGCGCACTTCGTCCTTGAACAGCTCGCGTAAGGGTTCGACCAGCTTCATGTTCATGCGTTCGGGCAGGCCGCCGACATTGTGGTGGCTCTTGATCGTCACCGACGGGCCGCCGGTGAAGCTGACGCTCTCTATCACGTCCGGATACAGTGTGCCCTGCGCCAGGAAGTCGGCGCCGCCGATCTTCTTCGCTTCCGCCTCGAACACGTCGATGAAGGTCTTGCCGATGAACTTGCGCTTGGCTTCGGGATCGCTGACTCCCGCGAGCCCGTTCAGGAACAGCGTCTCGGCGTTCACATGGACCAGCGGGATATTGTAGCTGTTGCGGAAGAGGGAAACGACCTGCTCGGCCTCGCCTTTGCGCATCAGGCCGTGATCGACAAACACGCAAGTGAGCTGGTCGCCGATCGCTTCGTGGATCAGCACCGCCGCCACCGCCGAATCGACGCCGCCCGACAGGCCGCAGATCACCTTGCCCTTGCCCACCTGGGCGCGGATGTCGGCGATCTTGGTCTGGCGATATTCGGCCATCGTCCAGTCGCCCGGGCAGCCGCAAATATGCCGCACGAAATTGGCGAGCAGCCGTCCGCCGTCCGGGGTGTGGACGACTTCGGGGTGGAACATCAGGCTGTAGAAGCGGCGGGTTTCATCGGTCGCGACCGCATAAGGCGCGCCTTCGGACTGGGCGACGACGCTGAAACCTTCGGGCAGCCGCTCGACCCGGTCGCCATGGCTCATCCAGACCTGGTGCGTCTCCCCCTCGCTCCACAGTCCGTCGAACAGGGCGGAACGGCCGCTGATCTCGATATAGGCACGGCCGAATTCGCGGCTCTCGGACGGCGCGACGACGCCGCCCAGCTGATGCGACATGGTCTGCTGGCCATAGCAGATGCCGAGGATCGGCAGGCCCGCGTCAAACATATGCTGCGGCGCGCGAGGGCTGTCTTCCCACATTACGGAGGAAGGGCCACCCGACAGGATGATGCCCTTGGGGCGAAGCCGCTCGAACGCCTCGGCAGCGGCGTTGAAGGGCGCGATCTCGGAATAGACGCCCGCTTCCCGCACGCGGCGGGCGATCAGCTGCGTGACCTGGGAACCAAAATCGACGATCAGGATCGAATCTTGCGCATGAGTATCCATGCGCCGAGCCTGTTAGCAGAGGATGGGCGAAGGGGAAGCCCCTCTCCCATCGTCATGCCAGCGAAGGCTGGCATCTCTCCCAACCGCCCGAGACCCCAGCCTTCGCTGGGGTGACGAGCCTGGCCTCTACCGCCGCGCGAAATCGTGGCCGATATCGATGTTCGCAACCTGTCCGTCGCGCACCGAGCAGCGGAAGCCCCAGGTCTCCGGCCGGTCGCGCCAGCTGCGCCGGGCGTCCATCACACCATCCACGTCCCAACCGTTCGCACGGCGATCGACGCCCTGGATGTCGCGCACGACCGCGCGGAATCCGGTCTCAAAGCCCCGATCCTCGGCCGCCATCGCGCAGGCATCGACCGCCTGATCCTCGCTGGCGATCGGCGGGGGCGGCGGAAGCGCACTCAAGGCAGGTGCAGGAGCGGACGACGCGCTCATCGCGCCCTCGGCGAAGCCGCGCCTGGCCTGACGCATCGCTTCGCGCGCGGCGATCCGCGCCTCTTCGGCGGCGCGCTGGGCGGCAACGGCGGCCTGCCCCACCGCACGGCCAATGTCGCGCGACGTTTGCGGATCCACGACCTGCGCCTGCGCCGCGCTTCCCGCCAGCAAAGCCCCCGCAACGGCGAAAACAAGCAGCTTCTTCATATCCACCACTCCGATTCCCCGGAAAGAAAAGTCCGGGCCCTTCTAGCGGTTCCATCTGAGCGGTCGATGAACCGCCCCTATTTCACGTCAAGCCCCGTCCACTTGGCTGCAAAGGCCCAGAGATCGGCTGTTTCCTCGATAATCTTGTCGGTCGGCTTGCCGGAGCCGTGGCCGGCGCGCGTCTCGATCCGGATCAGATGCGGCTTCGGCCCGATATCCTTCGATTGCAGCATCGCCGCATATTTGAAGCTGTGGCCAGGCACCACGCGATCATCGGTGTCGGCGGTCGTCACCAGGATCGCCGGATAGGCCGTGCCCGCCTTCACATTGTGATAGGGCGAATAAGCCCAGAGCGTTTTGAAGTCGGCTTCCTTCGACGGATAGCCATAATCGTCGACCCAATAACGGCCGGCTGTGAAGCGGTCGAAGCGCGTCATGTCCATCACGCCCACCGCCGGCAGCGCCGCCGCGAACAGGTCCGGCCGCTGGTTGACGACCGCACCGATCAGCAGCCCGCCATTGGAGCCGCCCTGCACTGCCAATGCGCTCGCGACGCTCTGCTTCTTCAGATATTCGCCAGCGGCGATAAAGTCGTCGAAGACGTTCTGCTTGTGCGCGAGGCGGCCGGCGTCGTGCCATTCCTTGCCATACTCGCCACCGCCGCGGATGTTGGCGAGCGCGAATGCTCCGCCCTGCTCCATCCAGGCCAGCCGCGATGCGGAAAAGCTCGGCGGCAGCGAGACGTTGAACCCGCCATAGCCGTACAACAAAGTCGGCGCCGGGCCCGTCACGTTCCTCTTGCGGACGATGAAGATCGGCACTTTCGTGCCGTCCTTCGATGGGTAAAAGCGCTGCTCGACCCTATAGTCGGCGGGATCGAAGGCGACCTTGGGCTGGGCCCAGACAGTCGCCGCGCCGGTCTTCGCGTCATAGCGATAGATGGTGGTCGGGGTCGCGAAGCTGGTGAAGGAGAAGAACGCCTCAGGATCGCCGGCCTCGCCGCGGAAACCGGCCGCGGTGCCAATGCCTGGCAGCATCAGCTTCGGCCTGGCCGTGCCGTTCAATGCGTAACGGCGCACTTCGCTCTTGGCGTCGACCAGATAGGCCGCGATCAACTCGCCGCCGACAATGGAGGCACTGTCCAGCGTCGCCTTGTCCTGCGGCACGATTTCTTTGAGCGCCGGCGCCGCGGCGGCGGCATCGACCGCGACGATCCGCTGACGTGGTGCATCCTTGTTAGTCAGGAAATAGAAGGTCGTGCCGGTATTGCCGACATAGCCCCAATTATTTTCAAGGCCCTTGAACAAAGTGCGGGGAGCTGATGACGGCGCACTCAGGTCGATAACAGTGATTTCATAGCGATCGTCCGTACCTTCGGATGAGGTGACAATCAGCCAGCGCCCATCCTCGCTGACCTCGGCGACATTGTTCCACTTCGGATGATCGGGTGTCGCATAGATTTTGATGTCCGCCGATTGCGCGGTGCCGAGCTTGTGAAAGTAGATCTCGTGCCGCTCATTCAACGCCTGAAACTGCGCGCCTTCGGGCTTGGGAAAGCGCGAATAATAGAAGCCCGACCCGTCCTTCGCCCAGGCAAGGTTCGAGAATTTGACCCATTCGACGCTGTCTCCGGTCTCCTTGCCGGTCGCGACGTCCAGCACCTTGACCGTGCGCCAGTCGGTGCCGCCGTCCTGTACCGCATAGACGACATGGCGGCCGTCTTCCGACGGCACCCATTCGGCAAGCGCGGTCGCGCCGTCCTTTGCCCAGATATTCGGGTCGATCAGCAGTCGCGCGGGGCCGTTCACACTGTCGCGCACGAACAGCGGCGACTGATTCTGCAGGCCCGTATTGTGCTGATAGAAATAGCGGCCGCCTTTCTTCACCGGCACACCGAAACGCTCATAATCGAACAGCTGCTTCAACCGCGCCTTGAAGACGTCACGCGCCGGCAGCGTCGCCAGATAAGCCTGAGTGACTTCATTCTCGGCCGTCACCCAGTCACGGACCTTCTGGTCCTGCCGCACGTCATTTTCCAGCCAGCGATACGGATCGGCGACCTTGATGCCGAAATGATCCTCGACCAGCGGCTGCGCTTCGGTCTTCGGGTAGTTTATCGTCTGAGCGGTCACGGCAGTGGAAAGAAGCAGGGCAGCTGCAGCGGCGAAAAGGCGCATCGAAGGGCTCCGGTCATGGTCGCCCGAGCTTAGCCGCGCGGCCGATGAAAAAGCCAGACGCGGATTGCACTGGCGAGATTGGAGGGACTGGGCGCTGCGATCCGCTCCGCGTCGATCCGCGCGACCAATGCGGACAGCGGCAACGCCGCCTCGCGCGCGGCCTCTTCAAGCGCGGACCAGAACACCGGCTCCAGGCTGATCGAGGTCTGATGGCCGGCGATCGTGATCGAGCGTTTGACCGGCGGGTGAAATGGCGCAGGCATCGCGAGCGATCTTAAAGGCCTGCATCTCGAGAGATACAATTTTTTCGGAGTGGCTGGCAGCGCCGGCGCGCTTTAGGCGATGTGAGAAAGCCTCCGTCGCAAACACCCCCGGCCGCGCATCAGTGCCCCGTCGGGCGATCGCGCCAACATTCTCCCCTTCGTGGGAAGGTGGCAGCCCGAAGGGCTGACGGTGGGGTGTCGGCAACTATTCCCGAGCGCTGACACCCTTCTACCATGCTACGCATGGCGCCCTCCCCTTGCAGGGGATCGTCAATACATGTGCTGGCCGCCATTGATGCTCAGCGTCGAGCCGGTCACGAACCCGGCATCCTCGGCGCACAGAAAAGCGACGCCCCGCGCGATCTCTTCGGCCTTGCCGAGACGCCCGACCGGAATCTTGGCGACGATCTTGTCCAGCACCTCCTGAGGCACGGCGGCGACCATGTCCGTGTCGATATAGCCCGGCGCGATCGCGTTGACGGTAATGCCGGCGCGCGCGCCTTCCTGCGCCAGCGCCTTGGTGAAACCGTGGATGCCCGATTTGGCGGCGGCATAATTGACCTGGCCATACTGACCGGCCTGGCCGTTGATCGAGCCGATATTGACGATGCGGCCATATTTGCGGCCGTTCATGCTGTCCCACACGGCTTTGGCCATGTTGAAGCAGCCGCCCAGATTGGTGTCGATCACGTCTTCCCAGGCGCCCCGGTCCATCCGCTTCATCGTGCCGTCGCGCGTGATGCCGGCATTGTTGACGAGGACATCGACGGGCCCCAGGTCCGCTTCAACTTGCTTGGCGCCGGCGACGCAGGCATCGAAGTCCGCGACGTCCCATTTATAGGCCTTGATTCCCGTCCGCTCGGTAAAGGCGCGCGCGCGCTCATCATTGCCCGCATAATTGGCGGCAACACTCATGCCGGCATCCCGGAGCGCAAGGCTGATCGCCTCACCGATGCCGCGCGTGCCCCCTGTCACGATCGCTACACGTGCCATTGCCGTCCTCTCCTTCTTGTGTGGTTTCCGCCAGCCTACGAAGGCCCGGCCCAGCCTTCAAGCTCCCGCGCGATCAATTCGCGCACCAGCGCGATCCCTTCCGCCGAATCGTTGAGGCAGGGGAGGTACGCAAAGTCGCTGCCTCCGGCGTCGATGAAGCTCTCCCGGCCGCGGATCGCCAATTCCTCCAGCGTCTCCAGGCAATCGACCGAGAAGCCGGGCGCGACCACCGCGATCTTGCGGACGCCTTCTGCAGGCAGCGCCATCAGGGTCGCATCAGTGGCGGGCTCCAGCCATTTCGCGCGGCCGAAGCGCGATTGGAAGGAGACGCGCACGTCTCGCCCCAGCGCCCGGCCCAGCATGTGCGCCGTTTCCAGGCATTGCTGGTGGTAGGGATCGCCCAGTTCGGCAGTGCGCTGCGGCATGCCATGAAAGCTCGCCAGTATCAGTTCCGGCGCGAAATCCAGCGCTGCCAGCGATCGCTCCACCGAGGTCTTCAGCGCCGCGATATAGGCCTGATCGTCATGATAGGACGGAAGCGTCCGGATCGCCGGCTGCGCACGCAGGCCCGCCAGCACCTCGAACGCCTTGTCGTTGGCTGTCGCGGTCGTCGCCGCGCAATATTGCGGATACATCGGCGCGATCAGCACCCGGTCGCACCCCGCTCCGATCATCGCTTCCAGCTTCGATGCAATCGAAGGGTTGCCGTAACGCATCGCCCATTCGACCCGCACCCCGGGCCCGAACGCACCAGCCAGTTTCTCAGCTTTCGAGCGCGTATAGTGCGCGAGCGGCGAGCCATGCTCGGTCCACACCAGGCGATAGGCATGCGCCGACTTTTTCGGCCGTGTGTTGAGGATGATGCCGCGCAGGATCGGCTGCCACGCGATCGGCGGAATCTCGACCACGCGCCGATCCGACAGGAATTCAGCCAGATAGCGCCGCACCGCCTTGGGCTCGGCCGCATCGGGCGTGCCGAGATTGACCAGCAGGACGCCGATCATCCCTCAGTTAATCCAGCCACCTACATCCCTTTCCCCGTTCGGGCTGAGCCTGTCGAAGCCCTCCCTTCTTCCGCACAGCTCCTAGAAAGAAAGAGAGGCCTTAGACAAGCTCAGGCCAAACGGAGTTTAAGAGCCTAACCGGATGGGCAGCTGGCGATACCGCCGCCCTGTCGCCGCGTAGAGGGCATTGGCAATCGCCGGCCCCACCGGGGGCACCGCCAACTCGCTGACCCCGCCCGGCTCTTCATTGCTCTGCACGATCTCGACAGTGATATCGGGCGTGTCGGCCAGGCGCGGCAGGTTGAGTTCGCCGAGCCGGTGCGCGCGGGTCAGCCCGCGCTCGAAGCCCGGCGCGCAGCCGAGCACCGCCGCAAGGCCGAAGATCAGCCCACCCTCGATCTGCTGGCGGACAATGTCGGGATTGATCATCCGCCCGACATCAGCGACCGCGACGAGCCGGTCGCATTTGATCCGGTCGCCCTCGGCATGCGCCTCGGCCAGCACGGCGATCTGGCTACCATAGGCCTTATGAATGGCGATGCCCTGACCGGTGCCCACTTCGCCGCCCTGCCAGCCGCCGATCGCTGCCGCGGTCGAGAGGCAGCGGGCCAGCCGCGGTTCGCCGCCCAGCATCGCCATCCGGAACGAGAAAGGCTCGACGCCTGCTACCCGCGCCAATTCATCCACGAAACTTTCGCTGAAGAAGCGGGTGTAGCTATGCGCTGCCGAGCGCCAATAGCCGATCGGCAGGCCGATCGCCGCCGGGTGATGATCGACCGCTAGGTTCGCGATCCGGTACGGCGTCTCCGCCCCCGCCACCGCGAACCGGTCGGCGCCGCTATGCGCCGCCGATCGCGCCAGCGCGGCGTTCGGCAGCAACTGATCGGCGACCGTGCGGCCATAATTCGGCGCGGCGATCCTGATCAGCAACCCGTCGATCTTGGCGCCGGCGATCTTCGCCGACAATTGGGCCGCGGCGGGCGGCCGGAAGCGGTCGCTCAGGATTGCTTCGGTTCTGCTCCAGAGGAGCTGGACCGGGCGCTTCAGCTTCTGCGCCAGCAACCCCGCCTGGATCGCCGCTTCGTTGTTCATGCCACGTCCGAAGCCGCCGCCGACCAGCATCGGATGGATCACCACCTTGGCGGGGCTCACATCCAGCGAGCGTGCGGCGGCCTGGCGCGACGCTTCTGGTGCGATCGTCGGCAGCCACAGCGACAGCACGCCATTCTCCCACGCCGCCGTAGCCGTCATCGGTTCGATCGCCGCATGCGCGGCGGGCTCGACGCCATATTCCGCGACGTGCACCGCGGCGCCTTTGAAGCTGGCGGAAAGATCGCCGCGCTCGACGATCCGGTGGCCGGCGCCTTCCAGCGCTTCGCCCAGCCTCTTGCCGATCAGTTCGTCACTGACCGTTTCACCGCGCGTTTCGAAGCGGGGTTTCAGCAGCTCCAGCGCCCGCTCCGCCGCCCAGCTGGTCTGCGCCACGGCGGCTACCCATTTCTCGGTCTCGACCAGCTGCAGCACGCCGCGCACTTTCCCGGCCGCTGCCTTCTCGCCGCCCAGATAGCGCATCGCGCCGATCGGCCCCTGCCGCATCGCGGCGAAGACCATGTTGGAAAGCCGGACATCGGCCGCGAAATTGGCCGATCCGTCCAGCTTGGCCGGCGTGTCCAGCCGGGGCATCGAGCGGCCGGACAGCCGCTCGCCATTGGTCAGCCGAAGCGGCGGCGGATCGGGTGCGTCATGGCTCGCCGCGTCCGCCGCCAGCTTGCCGAAGCCGAGCTTCTTGCCTTCGTGGACGACGAAGCCGTCTTCGGTTTCGCATGCTTCCCATTCGACGCCCCAGCGCGCCGCCGCCGCCATGCACAGCCGCGCCCGCGCCGCCGCCGCCGCTTCCCGCAGGGGCGTTTCGTACATCCGCACGGCGGTCGACCCCGCCGTCACCATCGTCGCGCTGCGGGTCGCGAACTCGGCGGCATAGTCATCGAAAAAGGGCGCAATCTCGCCTGCAAGCTCCTCGGCGAACAGGCGGTTGGCGTAAAGCGGGTTGATCGGCGCCGCCTCGACTCCGACCGTCTTCCAGTCCGCGCCCAGCTCGTCGGCAACGATCTGCGGCAGCGCCGTATAAACCCCCTGCCCGGTCTCCACCTGCGGCACAGCGACCATCACCCGGCCGTCCTCGCCGACCTTGAGGTACGGGCCAAGCACCGTCTCGCCGCGTCCGGCGGCCAGATTGGTTTCGTAACGGCGCGGCCAGGCCGCCCAGGCGACGACCAGCCCCACGCCAAGGCCGCCCGACACGAGCAGTCGCCGGCGCGTGACATGAGGAAGCGTGGCGTCGCTCGTGCGCATCAAGCGGATTTAGCCGCGCTTGCGGCCTGGTCCAGCCGGTAAAATTCGGGGCGGCCCTTCGCCGCTTCCGCCGCGACCGTTTCCAGAATCCAGTCGCGAAACAACCGGATCTTTTTCGCGCTCCGGTGATGCTCCGGGTAGACCAGCCAGAAATCGGCGGGGTCGAACGCATATTCGTCCATCACCGGCACCAGGCGTCCGCTCTCGATCTCGGCCTGCCAGAGAATCGGGTTGAGCACGGCCAGGCCCGCGCCTGCAATGGCCGCCTGCCCTTCCGCTACCTGCGTGTCCATGCGAATCCCGCGCGGCGCGCCATCAACCAGTTGGCCGCCGACCTGATCGCGCCAGATCGTCCACCAGCTATCGTCCGGGCTGATCCGGGCGTGGCCCATGACTCCTTTTACGGTCCGGATGGAAGGATGTTCTTGCAGGAAGGCCGGGCTCGCGAACACCATGAGCGGCATGCGCATCAGGAAATGGCTGCATAGGCCCGGCCAGACGCCGCGCCCGCCCCGGATCGCGACATCAATATCCTCACGGGCAAAATCGACCACCGTATTCGAGGTGTGCAGCCTGACCGCGATGTCGGGAGCCTTCAGCTGGAAGGCGCCGATCCTGGGCGCGAGCCAATTCGGTCCCATCGTCGTCGAACAGCTGATCGTCAGCACGCCCTCGCCGCTTGACCGCGCGACACCGAACGCGCCGTCCAAATCGTCGAACGCCTTGGCGACCAAAGGGCCGATCCGCCGCCCCGTTTCGCTCAGCGTCACCCTGCCTTTTTCACGCCGGAACAGGCTCGCGCCCAGCCGCTCTTCCAACAATTTGATCTGATAGCTCACAGCGGCCTGAGTCATCCCGAGTTCGCTGGCGGCAGTCGTGAAATTCTCGTGACGCGCGGCGGCTTCGAACACGCGGACAGAAGAAAGGGGCGGCAGGCGGCGCATCCGCTCTTGATAAGCTCAGCTTATGTATCGCGTCCACCGCTTTGTTGGCGTTCCGCGTCCGGAACGAGCATCTAGCCACTGTCCCCGATGCCCCACAGGACAGGAGCCGCAAAATGCGCGACGAACATGATGATCGCATCTACCAGGCCTTTCGTCACGACCTCGCAACGAACGTCGCTGACATCGTCAATTCAATCGCTTACGCCTTCGATCGGCTGCACGAGCGCCTTTACGGCGCGCCCTGGTCTCAACAGACAAGGGCGAATGACCGCCGGTGCGAAACGAAGCTAACAGCCCGCTAACCACATCATGCTTACGCCTATTTACCTCTTCGGATGCAGTTATCCGGCCCATGTTGTGGGGCCGGATCATGCTCACCGTATCGATCGCGCTGTCAGCGCCGCTGATGACGGGCGCGGTCGACCGGACCACCAATCTCGATCAGCGCCTGCTCGCCGCGCATAACCGGGAGCGGGCTGCAATCGGCGTTCCTGCTCTTTCCTGGGACGATGATCTGGCCGCCGATGCGCAAGGCTGGGCCGATGCGCTCGCCGAAACCAACAGCTTCGAACATAGCCGTGCCGATCCCACTGACCCCGAAACCCCCGGGGAGAATCTGTGGGCCGGCACGCGCGGCGCTTTTTCTCCCGAAGAAATGGTCGGCTACTGGATTGCCGAGAAGCGCGACTATAAGCCCGGGCCGATCCCGGCCGTCTCGCGCAGCGGCGATTTCGAGAATGTCGGCCACTATACCCAGGTCATCTGGCGGGAAACCCGCAAGATCGGCTGCGCGGTGGCTCGCGGCGTCCGGGAAGACATACTCGTCTGCCGCTACGCGCAGGGCGGCAATGTGGTCGGCGAGCATGCCGTTTAACCCGCTTTGCGAACGGTTCGCCGGGAACGCTTGATTTTCTTTAACAAAGCCTGCTCCATACCGCTCGAATGAAAAGAATGGGGCGTGGGGTCGCACTCACACTGGTCAGTCTGACGCCGTTGATCGCGGGGGCACTCAGCCCGCGCGACAGCTTCGACGCGCGCATGCTCGCCGCGCATAATCGCGAGCGCGC
>JAFEEY010000073.1:23039-39300 GCA_018240865.1 Pseudomonadota bacterium
TCGCGCCTCAGCGGGCGCGGCGAGAATCTTTGGGAAGGCACCAGCGGCCGTTACGCGCTGGAGGAAATGACCGGCTATTGGGCAGCCGAGAAACAGGATTTCCGCCCCGGCGTGTTCCCGCGCATTTCCCGCAGCGGCGATCTGGGCGCGGTCGGCCATTATACGCAGATGGTCTGGCGCGGCACCACGCGCGTCGGCTGCGCCCTTGCCGATGACGGCCATGACGAGATTCTCGTCTGCCGCTACGCCGCGCCCGGCAACGTGATGGGCGAACGCCCGATCTGATTGCCTCACCCGCGCGCTTGAGCTAAGGGATCGGCGTTCGCCTCGGCCGCGCGCAGTCCGCGCTTCCGGGGCGCATTTCATTCCTGCGTGAGAGCACGCCAGAGGAGCCCTGAACTATGGCCCGGCGCCGCCAGATCTACGAAGGCAAGGCGAAGATCCTTTACGAAGGCCCGGAACCGGGCACGCTGATCCAATATTTCAAGGACGACGCGACCGCGTTCAACGCCCAGAAAAAGGGCACGATCAGCGGCAAGGGTGTGCTCAACAACCGCATCTCCGAGCATATCTTCACCCTGCTCGGCACGATCGGCGTGCCCACCCATTTCATCCGCCGCCTCAACATGCGCGAGCAGCTGATCCGCCAGGTCGAGATCATCCCGATCGAAGTGGTCGTGCGCAACGTCGCCGCCGGCACGCTCAGCAAGCGCCTCGGCATCGAGGAAGGTACTCAGCTGCCCCGCACGATCGTCGAATATTATTACAAGGACGATGCGCTCGGCGATCCGCTGATCTCCGAAGAGCATATTGCCTGTTTCGGCTGGGCCAGCCAGGATGAGATGCACGACATCACCGACATGGCGATCCGCATCAACGATTTCATGTGCGGGCTGTTCGCCGGCATCGGCATCCGCCTCATTGACTTCAAGCTGGAGTTCGGCCGCATCTGGGACAATGATTACGGCCGCATCATCCTGGCAGACGAGATCAGCCCGGACGGCTGCCGCCTTTGGGACATGGAAACGAACGAGAAGCTCGACAAGGACCGTTTCCGCCGCGATCTGGGCGGCGAAGTCGAAGCCTATCAGGAAGTCGCCCGCCGCCTCGGCCTGCTGCCCGAAGGCGACGGCGAAAACGCCGTGCTCGACTTGGAAAGCCACAGGAAACGGCGCGGGAAATAACCGGTCATTTCCAGCGTGACAAAGGCCATTCACTTCATCAACCGCCGGGACGGCGTGCATCTGCACGGCATGACTCGCTGGCCGGGCGATCGGCATGGCTATCGGAGCTGCTGCTGGCATATCAGTGAAGACGATGCGGCAAGCCTGATCGGCGGCTGGGTTTATTTTCACGAAACCAAAGCGAAATCTGCCAGCTTCGGCGGCGTCATTCTCGGTTTCGAAGCCGGTGAAGGCGACCTGGCCGACCGCAGAGCCATTCTGTTCCGGGCCGATGGGGCCGCCCGCGATCAAAAATGGCGGGGCGCCCATCACGGAATGGCGATGTCGAGCGGCATCGTCGACGCGCAACTGCCGCATGAATTGGATTAGCCGGCCAGATATTCGCTCAGCCCTGCTTGCTCCGCGCGGCGCTCCGGCCTAGGGGCAGCGCCATGAAAGCCCGCATCTTCGTCACGCTCAAAAACGGTGTCCTCGATCCCCAAGGCAAGGCCATCCACCACGCGCTGGAAGGCCTGGGCTTTGGCGGCGTAAACGATGTCCGCGCCGGCAAGCTGATCGAGCTCGACCTGGCCGACGGCACGTCGGACGCTGATATCGAGGCGATGTGTTCGAAGCTGCTCGCCAACACGGTCATCGAGAATTTCAAGATCGAGCGGTTGTAGGGGGGCGGGCACATGAAGAGCGCGGTCATCGTCTTTCCCGGCTCCAATTGCGACCGCGACCTGGCCGTCGGCATCGAGCATGTGACGGGGCGCGCGCCGGAAATGGTGTGGCACCGTGCGACCGAGCTGCCCGAAGATATCGGGCTGATCGCGCTGCCCGGCGGCTTTTCCTATGGCGACTATCTGCGCTGCGGCGCGATTTCCGCGCGCAGCCCGATCATCCGCGCGGTGGTGGAAGCGGCGGAACGCGGCGTGCCGGTGCTGGGCGTGTGCAACGGCTTCCAGATCCTGACCGAGATCGGCCTGCTGCCCGGCGCCCTGATGCGCAATGCCGGCCTCGATTTCGTCTGCCGCGATGTGGCGCTGACGGTGGAAAACAGCCAGTCCGCCTTCACCAGCCGCTATGATGCGGGCGAACGGATCAGCATTCCGGTCGCCCATCATGACGGCAATTACTTTGCCGATTCCGACACGCTCGACCGTCTCGAAGGTGAAGGCCGCGTCGCGTTCCGCTATGCCGAGTCCGTCAACGGCTCCGCCCGCAACATCGCCGGCATCCTCAATGCCCAGGGCAACGTCCTCGGCATGATGCCCCACCCGGAGCGCAAGGTTGAAGCCGCGCATGGCGGCACCGACGGTCGCCGCCTGTTCGAAGGCCTGCTGGAGACGGTTGGCGCCTAGCTTGTCCGATCGCTGATCGTCGCTTATGTTGCAACAGTTGCAACGGAGGCGATCATGGGCGTGATCTCTATGCGCGAATTCAACGCCAATATTTCAGCCGCGTTCGCGCGCGTCGATGGCGGCGAAGATTTGGTCGTCACACGCAAGGGCAAACAACCGATCCGCCTTTCCCCTGCCGACCTGAAGGACGATGAGGAAGAAAGGGCGCGCGACCTCGCGAGGCTTCGCGAGCTGATGAAAATGGGCAGCGGTCCCGTCGGCCCTGCCACTTATGAAGAGCGGACCGGACTTGACCGTCTGCTTTGACACGAATGTCCTGATCTATGCCTTCACGCCAGGCGATCCGCGACATGATATGGCGGCATCCATCGTCACGCAGTTGAGCGCGCGAGGCGGTCCCCTTCCTTTACAAGTCCTTCGGGAATTCCTCGCGGTCGCACACCGCAAGCGATTTCTGCCGTTGGACGCTGCCTGCGAAGCGGTGACGACGCTCGACAAACGCTTTGAGATTCGCACTGCCGGCGTGGCGGAAATGGCCAGCGCCTCGCGGATGGCCAGCGAACATCAGCTGAATTTCTACGATGCCATGATCTGCATTGTCGCCCGCGACGCCGGCGCCGGCGTGCTGTTGAGTGAGGATATGACAGATGGCGCGGTTCTGGACGGCTTGCATATTCTCAACCCCTTCGCGGGAAGCAATCGCAAGATGCTCGCCTCGCTCTCATTGACCTGAAGGCGGGCTAAACCCTCGCCCTGAACGGCGTGAAGTTCGTGCCTTCGTCGAACACGTCGACGCCTTCGCGGCGCTTCAGGAAGCCGACCACGGCGTAAGTGACGGGCGTCAGGATCGCTTCCCAGCTGACCTTCAGCACCCATTGCGTGACGAGCACTTTCAGCACCAGCGGGGTCGTCCAGCCAGCCGCGCCCAGAAAGGCGAGCGGGTAGAAGATCAGGCTATCCACACCCTGCCCCGCGACGGTCGATCCGATCGTGCGAGTCCAGAGATGTTTTCCGCCGGTCCAGATCTTCATCTTCGCGAGCACATACGAGTTGACCAGCTCGCCCGCCCAGAACGCGACGATCGACGCGAAGACGATCCGCGGCACCTGGCCAAAGATGGCATCATAGGCGGGTTGGTTGGTCCATTCGGGCGCCGGCGGCAGTTTCACCACCACCCATGACATGAAAGCCATGAAGACAAGCGCGGCGAAGCCCGCCCAGATGCAGCGCCGCGCCCGGCCATAGCCGTAAACTTCGGTCAGCACGTCGCCGATCACATAGGAAACGGGGAAGAACAGGATGCCCGCGCCAAAGGGCCAGGGGCCGATGCCCGGCAGCACGATCTGCGCGACCTTGCCCGCGCCCAGCACGTTCGACAGCAGCAGGATGGCGACGAACGCCGCCATCACGAAATCGAAATAGCGGAAATGACGCCCCTCAAGCGCCCGCGCGTCCACCGCGTGCAATGCCTCTGCCCCTTCCGTCATGGCGGCACAGTATCGCCGTTTCGCTTCCACACAATCCCGGCTAATGGAGCCGCAACGCGCCCGTAGCTCAGTTGGATAGAGCACGAGCCTTCTAAGCTTGGGGCCGCAGGTTCGAATCCTGCCGGGCGCGCCATATTTCCGTTTAGCCTTGGTCCTTCAGCACGGCTTCGCCGATCTGATAATTCTCCAGATGTCGCGCGCGGGGGGAAACCTCCTTCAATAAAATGTAGGCCGGCGGCGCTTCCCCATCCAGACGGAAACCATAATCGGCATGCGCCGCCAGCGCTTCGATCCGCTCCGGCGCTTTCCACTGCGCGCGCTGTTCATCCGTTTGATCCAGCCAGTCATCGGACGGGTGATAAACGGCACATCCGAACCGGCGGCCCGCCTCACCGGAATCGCGCTCGAAGACGCACTTGACCGCCTTGTTCAAGCACCGAACAAGTCCCTTGCGCGCGCCAGGGGGATACCAGAACAGCTTGAACTCGATGAGCCAGTTGATCGACCAATCCTCGTCGGCGATCCAGAGATCGCATCGGCCCGCGCGCACCCTTCCCTCCGGCAATTTACGATGGCTTTCCGTGAACTCTGGGAGCGCGAATAACCCCGCCCGGCCAGCTGCGGCGACAAGCAGTCCGACAGTGGCCGTCTCGTTATATCGCAAGGGATCGAAGCCGTCGCCGCCTTCGAACATGGCATCACGCAGGCTATGTGCTGCTTCGAGCCAGCGGCGAAGGAACCGCATTTCCCCCGTGCGGCCATCGCCCCGCAGCGAGTGAAGGGGCATGTCAGCGCCCTATCGAATCGTTGGGCATCACGAACGCCGGCAGCAACTCGGCCATCGTACCCATGCCGCCCCATTGATTGTGCGCCAGCAGCTCGACCGGGTGCGAGAAATCGGCGAGCGTCACGCCCTGGCTGTCCGTCAGCGTGAGAATAAGCGTGCCGGTGATCGCCTCGGTCAGCTCGTGCAGCAGCGTCGCATTCAGCGCAATATCCCGATCGGTCACGTGCAGCGTGTCGCCGCCGGCCATGGCGTCGATCCGCCAGGTCTTCGCCTGCACGAACGGCGGATCGGCGGAGAGCGACAGGGTCAGGTTATCGGCTGCGGTGCCGGCGGGTGCGGTCACGCTCAAGTCCCGGATGATCGGGATGGCGTTTTGATGAGTCGCAAAGCCGATCTTCGCGGCGATCGCCGCCTCGATGGTCCAGGTCAAAAGACGTTCCCCCTTCGTCTCAGGCTTTCGCGCTGAATCATTATGATTTTCAGCGAAGTTCTAGTGTCGCCACTTGTGTGCACAACGACAATTCGAATGGATATCCAGTCCGAATTGGACGTATCGCGCGGCCGATGACCGAGCCGCTCACCTGCGCCGACGCTATTGCCGCCGCGATCGCGATCAACGGACCGATCCCGGTCGCGCATTTCATGGCGGCGGCGAACCGGCATTATTACGCGACCCGCGACCCGCTGGGGGCTGGCGGCGATTTCACCACGGCGCCCGAAATCAGCCAGATGTTCGGTGAGCTGATCGGGCTGTGGCTCGCCGATCTATGGGATCGCGCCGGGCGGCCGCTCTCCCATTATGTCGAGCTCGGGCCCGGGCGCGGCACGCTCGCTGCCGATGCGCTGCGGGCGATGAAGAGCGTTGGGCTGACTTCCTCGATCCATTTCGTCGAGACCAGTCCGGTACTGCGCGCCGAGCAGGTGAAACGGCATCCCGACGCCGTCTTTCACGACGATGTGACGACGCTGCCGGAGGATGCGCCGCTGCTGATCGTCGGCAACGAGTTTTTCGACGCCCTTCCCGTCCGCCAGCTCGTCCATACCGCCAACGGCTGGCGCGAGCGGCACGTCGCTTGGGCCAATCCGCTGTTCGTGCCCGTTGCGAGCGGTCCGCAGCTCGACGGGATTCTCCCGGATGCTCTGCGCGAAGCGCCTGTCGGCAGCATCATCGAGACCTCCTCCGCCTCGGCCGCGATCGCACGCCAGCTCGCGCACCGGTTGGCGGCGCAAGGCGGGGCGGCGCTTTTCGTCGATTATGGCTATGAAGGCCCTGCGGTCGGCGATACGCTGCAGGCAGTCCGCGGCCACGCCTATGCCAATCCGTTCGAGGAGCCGGGCGAGCGCGATCTGACTGCCCATGTCGATTTCGCGACGCTCGCCGAAGCCGCGCGCGCGGAAGGGGCAGTGGCTTCGGCCGTCGCGACCCAGGGCGATTGGCTGCGGCGTATGGGTATCGCCGCGCGCGCCGAGCGCCTCACAGCGAATGCGCCAAGCCGGCGGGGGGAGATCGCATCGGCGCTTGCGCGACTGACGGCGACCGATCAAATGGGAAGCCTGTTCAAGGTCTTGGCCCTGCTGTCTCCAAGCTGGCCGCAACCCGCGGGATTCACCGGATGATCGTCTATGCCGATGCCACCGCCGCCGACGGCCCCGCGCTCGACGCGATGGCTCGCGCCTGCTGGGCCGAAACATTCGCGCACAGCTGCTCGGCCGAGGATCTCGAACTCTATCTGAACAAAGCCTATGGCCCGGACGGCGCGCTGCTGCGCGACCTCGCCGATCCGGCGCATCGCTTCCACATCGCCTGGGAGGGTGAAACGGTCGCGGGCTATGCCAAGCTTTCGCTGCCCTGGGTTCCGCCGCATCATCACGGCGCACGCGCGCGCCAGCTCAGCCAGCTCTATGTCGCGGCGCCTTGGAAAGGCGCCGGTATCGCTCAGGCGTTGATGACCTGGGTCGTGGAAACGGCCCGTGCCGAGGGCGCCGACGAGCTGCTGCTGACCGTGTGGGAGGAAAACCGCCGGGCCTTGCGCTTCTACGACCGCATGGGCTTCGTTCATATCGGCGACTATGCGTTCCAGACCGGCAATCAGGTGGACCGCGACCTGATCATGCGGCTGGCGCTGTGATCGACGCGATCCGCTCGCCGGCGCTGGATGGCACGGCCCACGCCTTTTTAGGCCGCAAAGGCGGTGTTTCGACCGGCGTCACCGCCGGCCTCAATGTCGGCGCGGGCTCGGCCGACGATCCTGCCGCGATCGACGAGAATCGGCGCCGCGCGGTCGAAGCGGCGCTGCCCGGCGCGCGCCTCGTCACAGTCTATCAGGTGCATAGCGGCGACTGCGTCGTCGCTGGGGTCTGGGATTTGGCCGACCGGCCCAAAGCCGACGCGGTGGTCACCGACCGGCCCGGCCTGCTGCTTGGCATCCTCACCGCGGATTGCGCGCCGGTGCTGTTCGCGGATGCCGAGGCAGGCATCGTCGGGGCGGCCCATGCCGGATGGAAAGGCGCGCTCGCCGGCGTTACGACCGCGACGGTCGACGCGATGATCCGGCTGGGCGCCCGGCGCGAGCGGATCGCGGCGGCGATCGGCCCGTGCATCGCCCGCGCTTCCTACGAAGTCGATGAAAGCTTTGCCCGCCGCTTCGAGGAGTCCGACTCGGCCAATGAGCGCTTCTTCGCGGCCGGGCGCTCCGGCCATTTCCAGTTCGATCTCGAAGGCTATGTCGCCGCCCGCATTGCCGAAGCGGGCGTGACACGGATCGACGCGCTCGGCCTCGACACCTACGCCGATGAAGACCGCTTCTTCAGCTTCCGCCGCGCCACCCATCGCGGCGAACCGGACTATGGCCGTCAAATCGCGCTGATCGGCCTCCCAAAATAGCGCGAAGCGTGTAGGGGTGCGGGCATAACCAGAATCCCGGAGCACACCTCGCAATGCCGACCAAGGAAACCGAAGCCGAACTGTCCGGCGCCACCCCGCGCCGCAAGCCCAAGCCGCCGGTCGATTCGATCAATGGCCGTAAGCTGAAGCCATCCACGCTGATGATGGGCTATGGCTATGACCCGATGCTGTCGGAAGGATCGCTGAAACCGCCGATCTTCCTGACCTCGACCTTCGTGTTCGAGAACGCAGCGGCCGGCAAGCGCCATTTCGAAGGCGTCACTGGCAAGCGCCCAGGCGGCGCCGAGGGCCTGGTTTATTCGCGCTTCAATGGCCCGAACCAGGAAATCCTTGAGGATCGCCTGAGCGTTTGGGAAGACGCCGAAGACGCGCTGACCTTCTCGTCGGGCATGTCGGCGATCGCGACCCTGCTGCTCGCGACCGTGAAGCCGGGCGACACGATCGTCCATTCCGGCCCGCTCTATGCTGCCACCGAAACGCTGATCGCGCGCATCCTCGGCCGCTTCGGCGTCAAATATCTCGACTTTCCGGCCGGCGCGACGCGAGAGGAAATCGACGCGGTGATGAAGAAAGCCGCGGAGGGCAATGTCTCGCTGATCTATCTCGAAAGCCCGGCCAATCCGACCAACGCGCTGGTCGACGTGCAGGCGGTCGCCGCCAGCCGCGACGCGATCTTCGGGAAGGGCGACGGCGCGCCGCCGATCGCGATCGACAACACGTTCCTCGGGCCGCTGTGGCACAAGCCGCTGCAGCACGGCGCCGATCTGGTCGTCTATTCGCTTACCAAATATGCCGGCGGCCATAGCGATCTGGTCGCGGGTGGCGTGCTCGGCCGCAAATCGTTGATCGACCCGATCCGCTTGATGCGCAACACGATCGGCACGATCACCGACCCCAACACCGCCTGGATGCTGCTCCGTTCGCTGGAAACGCTGGAACTGCGCATGAGCCGCGCCGGCGAGAATGCCGCCAAGGTCTGCGCGTTCCTGCGCGATCACCCGAAGGTCGAGCATGTCGGCTATCTCGGCTTCCTGAAGGATGCCAAAGGACAAGAGCGCCAGGCCGACATCTACCAGCGCCACTGCACCGGTGCCGGCTCCACCTTTTCGCTGTATCTGAAGGGCGGCGAGGCAGAGGCCTTTCGCTTCCTCGACACGCTGCGCATCGCCAAGCTGGCGGTCAGCCTCGGCGGAACAGAGACGCTCGCCTCGCATCCGGCCGGCATGACCCATTTATCCGTGCCAGAGGAACGCAAGAAAGCGCTGGGCATCACCGACAACCTCGTCCGCATCTCGATCGGCGTCGAAGACGCGGACGACCTGATTGCGGATTTCGAACAGGCGCTGGCGGCGGTCTGACCTCCCTCTCCCCAGCGGGGAGAGGTCGAGTCAGCGCGGCAGCGCTGATCCGGGTGAGGGGGTGCTGTGTTGGAGATTATCCTCCGATTCAGCGCCCCCTCACCCCGCTCGCCTGCCGGCGAGTCGCCCTCTCCCCGCAAGGGAGAGGGGATTCGATGGAACGTCTTGCCGGGCGAAAGATTATCTCGCACTGGTAACGAGATGACAGCGCCCGCCGATTTCATCGAAGAAGGAGATGCCGGCGGGCGGACGGTCCGGTTCACCGGCTCGCTCACGCTTGCCGGGCTTGGCGACCTGCCGGAGCGGCTGGCACAAGTGAGCGGGCCTGTTTCCCTTATCGATGTCTCTGATGCCGAACGGATCGACACGATCGGCGCCTGGGTGGTCCGCGGCTTTGCCCGGCAGCACGACGCCCGCGTTGAAGGCGCGCCGACCGAAGTCCGGCGGCTGATCGAGGAAGTGGAGCGCGCCAGCCAGCCGGTCCGCATGCGTCCTGACCCGGTTCCTTCCTTCTACCGCGTGCTGGAAGAGATCGGCGCCGCGGTCGCCCAGGCTGGCAAGACCCTGCTTGGCCTGCTCGCCTTTTTCGGCGGCATGATCGTGGCCGCCGGATCGGTGATCGCCAATCCCAAGCGTTTCCGCTGGAACGCCGTCATTCAGCGCTTTGAAGTGGTCGGCGTTTCCGCGCTCGGCATTATCGGGTTGATGAGCTTTCTTATCGGCATCGTCATCGCTCAGCAGGGATCGGTGCAGCTGCAGCAATTCGGCGCTGAATTCCTGACGATCAACCTGATCGGCCGCATTACCCTGCGCGAACTGGGCGTGCTGATGACCGCGATCATGGTGGCCGGCCGTTCCGGCTCCGCCTTCGCGGCCCAGCTCGGCACGATGAAGCTGACCGAGGAAATCGACGCGATGCGGACGATCGGCGTGTCGCCGATGGAGGCGCTCGTCCTCCCCCGCGTGCTCGCAGCCGTGGTGATGATGCCGCTTCTGGGCTTCTACGCCTCGCTGATCACGATCATCGGCGGCGGCATCTTCTGCTGGATCGCGCTCGACATCCCGCCCGTCACTTTCGTGCAGCGCTTACGCGAAGTCGTGCCGATCACCGACCTTTATGTGGGCATGGTCAAGGCGCCTGTCTTCGGTGCGATCATCGCGCTCACCGGCTGCTTTCAGGGCATGCAGGTGGAAGGCGATGCCGAACAGGTCGGCCTGCGCACCACCTCCGCGGTGGTGCAGGCGATCTTCCTCGTCATCGTCATCGACGCATTCTTCGCTGTCTTCTTTCAGCAGATCGGCTGGATATGAGCGACGAGACGCCGATCATTTGCGTGAAGGGGCTGAAGAACAGTTTCGGCAACCAGATCGTGCACGACGACCTCGACCTCGAAGTGTTCAAGGGCGAAATCCTGGGCGTCGTCGGCGGCTCCGGCACCGGCAAGTCGGTGCTGATGCGCTCGATCATTGGCCTGCAGATTCCGGACGAAGGGGAGATCGAGGTCTTCGGCGAGCCGATCATCGGTCGTGACCTCGAGGAGACGGTCGATGTCCGCAAGCGCTGGGGCGTACTGTTTCAGGGCGGCGCGCTGTTCTCGACCTTGACGGTCGCCGAGAACGTCCAGGTGCCGTTGAAGGAATTCTACCCCAGGCTCAGCCAGCAATTACTGGACGAGATCGCCGCTTACAAAGTCGTCATGACCGGCCTGCCTGTCGATGCCGGCCCCAAATATCCGGCCGAGCTGTCGGGCGGCATGAAGAAGCGCGCCGGCCTCGCCCGCGCACTGGCGCTCGATCCGGAGCTTCTGTTCCTCGATGAGCCGACCGCCGGTCTCGACCCGATCGGCGCCGCGCGTTTCGACGAGCTGACGAAAAGCCTGCGCGATACGCTGGGCCTCACCGTGTTCCTCATCACGCACGATCTCGACACACTGTATGCGATCTGCGACCGCGTCGCTGTGCTGGCGGACAAGAAAGTGATCGCGGTTGGAACGATCCCGGAACTATTGGCATTGGACCATCCGTGGATCGAGGAATATTTCAAGGGCCCGCGCGGACGCATGGCAGCGCTGACCGAGGAACGGCAGCACGGGAAAAAATCTGAGGTGACGCGCTGATGGAAACCCGCTCCAACCATATCCTTGTCGGATCGGTCGTGCTGATCCTGATTGCGGCGGCAGCGATCTTCACTGTCTGGCTCGCGCGCGTCTCCGACACCAATCAGAAGGTGTATGACATCTTCTTCAAGCAATCGGTCGAAGGCTTGGCGAAGGGCTCCAGCGTCAGCTACCGCGGCGTACCCGTCGGCCAGGTGCAGGATATCAAACTGTGGAAGGACGATCCGAATTTCGTCCGCGTCCGCATTTCGATCGGTGAGGACGTGCCTGTCCTGATCGGCACCACAGCGACGATCCAGGGCAGCTTCACCGGTGTCTCGACGCTGTTGCTGGAAGGCGCGCAGAAAGGCGCCCCGCCGATCACGCAGATCGGGCCCGCCGGCGCGCCGGTGATCCCGACCAAGCAGGGCGGGCTCGGCGCCCTCCTCAACAGTGCCCCGCAATTGCTCGAACGACTGTCGACGCTCACCGAACGGCTAACACTGATGCTGTCCGACAAGAACCAGCAGTCGATCGAAGGCATATTGCACAATGTCGACCGGCTGAGCGGCGACCTTGCCGACCGGGGGCCGGAGATCGCAGCGACGATCGCCGAGACGCGCGTTGCCATCAAACAGGCGGGCGACGCGGCCGAACAATTCGGCAAGCTGGCCGGCACGACCAACCAGCTGCTTGATGAACAGGGCCGGCCGCTGCTTGCGGACCTGCGCCAGACCGTCGCACGCGCACGCACCAGCATGGACAATCTGGACGCGGTTCTGAACGACGCCCGGCCCGGCGTGCAGAACTTCTCCAAGCGGACGCTTCCCGAGGTGGGCCTGCTGGTCCGCGACCTGCGCGAAATGGCGGAGGCGCTGAGCGGGGTCGCCGAGCGCATCAACCAGGGCGGCGCCGGATCGCTGGTCGGCAGCCGCAAACTCCCGGATTATGAGCCGAAATGAGGCAGGTCATGACGAAATCTCCGTGGGCGATCGCCGCCGCCGTGATGCTTTCCGGCTGCATCAGTTTCGGCGCCAAACCGCCGAAGCAGCTGTTGACCTTGACTCCGGCCCAGACGGTCGCGCCGGGCGCCGCGCAGAATGTCGGCGCTGGGGAAGCGATCACCGTGCTCTGGCCGAGCGTTTCGACCGAGCTCGCCACCGCGCGCGTGCCGGTACAGGCCACGCCGACCGCAGTCGCTTATCTGAAAGACGCGCAATGGGTGGAAGCGCCGAACCGCTTGTTCGCACGGCTGCTCGGCGAGACGATCGAGGCACGGACCGGCCGGCCGGTACTCTCCGGCCGTCAATTCGCTTTCGACCCCGGGATGCGCGTTTCGGGGCAGCTGCTGAAATTCGGCGTCGACGCTGCGACCAGCAGCGCGATCGTCAGCTTCGACGCAGCAGTCGCCCGCAGCGGCGGCAATATCCAGACCCGCCGCTTCGAAGCGCGCGTGCCGGTATCCGAGATCAAGCCAGAACCGGTCGGGGTGGCGCTCAATCGGGCGGCCAACCAGGTCGCAGCGGAAGTCGCGGACTGGATCAAGTAGATTTCCTCCCCTGCATTCGCAAGGAAAGGGGGACCACTCGAGCAGCGAGTGGTGGAGGGCCGTAGCGAAGCGAAGGATCTGACTTCGCGCCGCGCGCTCAGCCCCTCCACCGCGCTCCGCGCGGCCCTCCTCCCCGAGCAAGCTCAGGGAGGATTTTTACGCCAAACTCTTGCTCGCCTGCTCGAACACGTCCTTCGACACGCCCGGCTGCGCCACGATCCGCTCCAGCTCCGCGCGCATCAGCGTACCGCGCGCCGCATCGAAGCGCCGCCAGCGGCCGAGCGGCGCGACGAATTTCGCGGCTGTCTGGGGATTGATCGCATCCAGCGCGATGATGTTGTCGGCCAGGAAGCGATACCCTTCGCCGTTGCCGCGATGGAAGCCGCGCTGATTGGCCGAAAAGGCCCCGACCAGGGACCGCGCGCGATTGGGGTTGGACAGCGTGAAATCCGGATGCTGCGACAGGCGGAGCACCGCATCCAGCGTGTCCGGCCGGGTCGAGAGCGCCTGGGTCGTGAACCATTTGTCGAGCACCAGTGCCTCGCCCTTGAAACGCTCGTAGAATGCTTCGATCGCATCCTCGCGTTGCGGCGCGTCACTGCTGACCAAAACGGTCAGCGCGCCCTGCCGGTCGGTCATGTTGGTCGCGCCGCGGAACTGGTCCCAGGCAAGCAGGGACGCATCGGCCGCGCCACCCGCCATCAGGAAACCCAGCGCGATCGAACGCAACCGCCGCGCGCCCTTGGCTTCGGGCGTCAGCTCGAAACGGTTCGACGCGCTGCCCAGATAAGCGGCGCGCCACTGCCCCTCCAGTTCGGCGCCCAGAGTTGCCCGCAGCGTTTCGCGAGCGTGGTGGATCGCTTCCGGCTCCACAACTTTCATCTGGTCGCCGACAAACGCTTCGGACGGCGGCAGTACCGCTTCGGCGATGAACGCTTTGTCGAGCGCCGGATTCTCGAGCGTTAGCCGCACGGCCTCGACGACCGGCCCGAAATCCGCTGCGCCCATCTTCACCTGGCCGATCACCGTATCGAGCATCAGCTGCTGCAGCGCTTCGTAGCGCGCGAACGGATCGTCATCATGCGCGGAAAGCAACGCCAGTTCGGCGGGGCCCCGATCGCTTTCGACGATGATCGGCGCGGAAAAGCCGCGATTGACCGACAGCACCGGCGCTTCCGTGATGCCCTCGAAGCGCACTTCATCCGCGGCCTTGTCGAGAATGACGAGCCGCTCCGCCCCCTGCTCCGCTCCAGTGTCGGCCCCGAACAGCGCCATGCGCAACGGGATCGGCATCGGTTGCTTGACCGGCTGGCCAGGTGTCGGCGGCACAGTCTGGGTCAGGGAAACCACCGCATCATTGCCTTCGCGCCGCACCGTCGCCTTGACCTTGGGCGTGCCGGCCTGGGCGTACCAGAGGCGGAAGGTGGAGAGGTCGATGCCGCCGCCTTCCTCCATCGCGTCGACGAAGTCGTCACAGGTAACAGCCTGGCCGTCGAAGCGCTGGAAATACAGATCGGTGCCACGCCGGAAGCGATCCGGCCCCAGCATCGTCGCCATCATCCGGATCAGCTCGGCGCCCTTATTGTACACGGTGGACGTATAGAAATTGCCGATCTCCATATAGGAATCGGGCCGCACCGGGTGCGCGAGCGGCCCCGCATCCTCCTGGAATTGCGCAGCGCGGAGCAGCCGCACATCCTCGATCCGCTTGACCGCCTTGGAGCCATAGTCGCCGGAGAATTGCTGATCGCGAAAGACTGTGAAGCCTTCCTTCAGCGAAAGCTGGAACCAGTCGCGGCAGGTGATGCGATTGCCCGACCAGTTGTGGAAATACTCATGCGCGACCACGGCCGCGATCGCGTCGTAATCAGCGTCCGTCGCCGTTTCCGGATCGGCGAGGATATAGCGCGAATTGAAGATGTTGAGGCCCTTATTCTCCATCGCGCCGAAGTTGAAATCGGACACGGCGACGATGTTGAACACGTCCAGATCATATTCGCGCCCGAACACCCGCTCGTCCCACGCCATCGAGTCCTTCAGCGCCTGCATCGCGTGACTCGTCTTGGGCAGGTCGGCCTCCCGCACCCAGATGCCGAGCTCGACCCTGCGGCCCGACATGGAGGTAAAGCTGTCGCTGTTCGCCTTCAGATCGCCCGCGACCAGAGCGAACAAATAGCAGGGCTTGTTGAACGGATCGCGCCATTCCGCCCAGTGCTTCCCGCCCGGCAGGTCGCCGCCGCCCACCCGGTCGCCATTCGACAGCAGCACCGGATAGCGCGCCTTGTCCGCCGTCATCCGTACCGAATAGCGGCTGAGCACGTCCGGCCGGTCTGGAAACGGCGTGATGCGGCGAAAACCCTCCGCCTCGCACTGGGTGCAGAGCAGTCCGCCCGAAGCGTAGAGGCCCATCAGCTCGGTGTTCCGCTCCGGCGCGATCACGCATTCGGTTTCGACCGAATGGGCATCGCCGGGCAGATCGAGGATCAGCTTGCCGCCCTCGTTGCGATACGCTGCGTCCGCGCCATCGACGCGCACCGCGATGATCTCCTGCCCGCCATGATCGAGCGTCAGCGGCCCCTGCCCTGCCCGCTCGACATCCAGCTTCGCCTTGACCACCGTCTTCGCCGGATCGAGATCGAAGTCCAGGGCCATCTCGGGCACCCGCCACACCGGCGGCTGATAATCTTCGCGACGAACGACCCGCGGCGCGGCCGCGGCGGTGGTTTGCACATCTGCCATGCGCGGCAGCCTAGACCCGCTTGTCCAACGCTGGAAGCATTTATAGGCTGCGCCCGTGAGCAGTCCCCAGCAAGAGCGGCGCGCGTTCGCCGCCGTCACCACGCTCTTCTTCGCCTGGGGGTTCATCACCTCGCTGGTCGATCCGCTGGTCGCGGCGGTGAAGACGATCTTCCGGCTGTCGAATGTCGAGGCGCAGCTGACGGCTTTCGCTTTCTTTATCGCCTATGGGCTGGTGTCATTGCCCGCCGCGGCTCTGATCGGGCGGATGGGGCAGATCCCGGCCTCGTTGACCGGCCTGGGCATGATGGCGGGCGGTTGCCTCGTTATCCTGGGCGGCGGCCAAGCGGGGAGCTATGAAGCGGTGCTGGGCGGGCTGTTCCTGATCGCCAGCGGCATCACGGTGCTGCAGGTCGCGGCCAATCCGCTCGCCGCCGTGCTGGGTCCGCCGGACAAAAGCCATTTCCGGCTGACCCTCAGCCAGGCATTCAACTCATTGGGCACGGTGCTGGGGCCGCTGATCGGCGCCCGGCTGCTGCTGCGCGATCTCGACAAGGCCCAGGGCGCGGAAGCGCTTGGGCGGGTCGGCACCAGCTTCCTAATGCTCGCCGGACTGATCGTCGCGCTGGGGCTGTTCCTGTGGCGGATGCGGCGGCCAATCGAAGAGGTTGCGCCGCCCGTGCGTGGCACGCCATCGCCGCTTGCGAGCCTGCGCACCGCGCTCCGCTCGCGCTGGGCGGTGATCGGCGCGGCCGCGATCTTCCTTTATGTCGGCGCGGAGGTCGCGATCGGCACGCAGATGGCGCTGTTCCTCCA
>JAFEEY010000074.1:0-8404 GCA_018240865.1 Pseudomonadota bacterium
TCCGCGGCCGGTTTCGCGCACGCCCATTTTGGTGAGCTCGAAGGCTGTCGCGCATGCCCTGAGGAGGGCGCATGTCCCGACGATGCCTATGCCCCTGCCTTCGACGAACAGGATGACGCCGCCCGGAGCGATGATCTTCTCGCCGGGATTTTCCAGCACTTCCCGGTCGGCCGGCTCAAGGCTGAACATGGCGTTGATCCATTCGGCATTGATGTCGTGGAAATGCGCCGCGAGATCGTCGCTATATTCGCGGATCGTGAGGATTTCCGGTTGCGCGGCCGCGGCCAGAACATCGACCGGCGTGGCCGCCAGCGATGCTTCCACATCCGCGATCTGCTGGAGAAAAGCCTGGGTCTGGTCGCCGAGCAAGGCGTTGACTGCCGCTTCGACCTGCGGCCAGACATGGAGCTTCGCGCGGGTCAGGACCGCGACGCCGGCGGGAGTGAGGGAAATCATCCGCTGGCGCTGGTCGCCACCCTGTGCGGACCGGACAAGGCCGAGATCGACCAACTGCCCGACCCCGCGCGTCACTCCTGGCTGGCTGATGCCGACGGCGCGCACCAGTTCGCCGACCGTCATTGGTTTTCCGTCGAGCGCGGCGAGGAGGGGCATGTGGGAAGGCTGAACGGGCAGCCCGGCCGCCGAAGTGACGCGCGCCGCGCCGGCCTGCATGCGGTCCGCTAGTCGCTTGAGGCGACTGCCCAGAAACGCGGTACCTAGCTCTTGCAGAATGTCCGTCATGGCTACTCCATATCCAGATATATATCAAGTTATGGAATAGCCTTCATGCAGTCAATGGGAAGGCGTCGTCCTTGCCTTCTCGGACCGCCATGCTCTGCCGTTCCAACGCCAGCAGCGTCTGCTTGGCCTCCAGTCCGCCCGCGAAACCGGTGAGGGCGCCGTTGCTGCCGATCACGCGGTGGCAGGGCACGACGATCGAGATCGGGTTGCGCCCGTTGGCGGCGCCGACCGCACGGACAGCCAGGGGGCGTCCTATCGTGCGAGCGAGGTCGGCATAGCTGCGGGTTTGACCGAACGGGATGCGCGACAGCTCGGCCCAGACCGATTTCTGAAAGTCTGTGCCGCGGGCGTCGAGCGGCAGATCGAACACGCTGAGCTCACCCGCGAAATAGGCGCGGAGCTGGCGCGCGGTCTCGGCCAGCACCGGATGATCGGCGCGCTCCGTCGCCGGGCCAAGCCGCACGCGCGCCGGATCGTCATTCTCCCACAGGATCGCAACCAGGCCGGTATCGCTTGCGACCAGACGCAGCGCGCCGACCGGTGAGAGGATGGTGGTGTCGTAAAGATCGGTCATCGAATGCTCCTTTGCATTGCGATCCGATATGGTTTGGGCGCCATCCGATCGCGTCCCGGAGCTTGCGCTCAACCTATTTCCCGGCCGGATTGACCAGGCCTTTCACCAGCAGGCCGCGATGCGCGATCGCGGTGCGATCGAGCGGTAGCCTGTAGATGGCGCGCAGGAAATTCAGATCGAGTTGCGTGAGCTGTTTTGGGCCGTCCGGCGCATAAAGCCCGAGGATCGAGTTAGGCGGCGGCTCCGCGCCCGGGCGGATTTCGGCAAGGCCGACAAGGGCGGCAAGATCGATCACGCTGTCAAGCGGCGTGCCCTCGGCCTTGTTGACGTCGACGACGACCGTTGCCGCTCTCAGCACGCGGATCATCTGCGTGCTGGCGAAGCTCGACCGGTATTGCTGATGGACCTCGCCGGCCAGCGGGACGCCGCCCGGCCCGTCGAGCTTCGCGGCTGGCGGCACTTCATTGCCGATGTCCCGCATGCCGTCCTTGGTGCGCATCTGCGTGACGTGCCACCAGCGGACGGGCGCGCTGCCGCGCTGAAGCGCGGTCAGCTCGGCCATGCTCAGATCCTTGAAGCTGTCGGGCAGGCGAGAGGCGATCTGCTTCACCACGGCGGCTGCGTCAGTCGTGAAGCTGATCATCAGATTGCCGTCGCACTTGCCCCGCGCCATGCGCACGCCTGCCTGATCCGCGACCGCATGGATGCGCCGGGTGATGCGTTCCGCGATCTCGGGCGCGACGCCGACGATTTTCGGGCAGACCGGCTCGATCCAGCGCGCGATCGGCGTATCCGCGACGCCGGTTGCGCGCACGAACGCTTCGGCCTCGCGCCGGACTTCCTCGGGCTTGCGGCCGATCACGTTGATCGTGTCGCTGTTCTGTGCCTGTGCGGCCGCACTGATCAGCGGCAAAATGAACAGCCAGGCCTTTGAGCGCTCTCTCATATCCTCACTTATCGTCATTGCGAGCGAAGCGAAGCAATCCAGAATGTCGGGCGTCCCGCTGGATTGCCGCGTCGCTTCGCTCCTCGCAACGACGAAGGGCACTGGCAGCGGGAAGGGCGAAGAGAAATGGCGAACGCCGCGGACGCCTCAGTCCACCCAATCCCGCATGTCGGGCGTGTCGAGCACTTTATAGGGAATGCCGCGGGGGCCGAGGAACAGCCTCTCCATCTCGGCCCGGGTGAAGGGGCGGGCGCCGAGGCGGCCGAAGACTGCGATCTGGCCACCTTCCTCATCGACCGCACGGTCGCGGTCGAGGCCCTTGCTGAGCGCTAGAGCGGGCGAAGGGGTTCTGGCCCAGGCGATCAGCTCCGGCATCGGCGCCGGGCTGAAGCCATAGAAATTGGGCTGACTCGCCGGGCTGGTCAGCTGGATCACTTTCAGCCCGTTCCGCCCGTCCGCAACATAGGCGAAGAGCGAGGCGTTGGTGGACCCGACAATCACATCCTCGGCATCGTTCAGCTGCCCGCCGAACGTCTCTTTGCGGTAGATCGCGGGCGCCGTCGGCCGCGTGACATTGGCGATCACCAGGCCTTCGCTCTTGCCGGCAATGTAGAGATAGGTGCGCGCGATATACATTTTGCGCGCGTCGGCGAGCGGGATGGTGCCCGAGGGCACCGGCACCGGCGCGCGCATGTTGGTCACGTCGAACAGCTTCACGCCGTCGCGGTCGCTGACCCAGAGGTAGCGGAACTGGATGACCGAGGCGCGCGCATCCTGCAGTGGCACTTCGGCTGCGAGCCTGGGGTGCTTGGGGTCGTCGAGATCGACGACTGCCAGTCCCCGTGCTGTCGTCACATAGGCGATGTGGCCGGCAAGCGTGACATGCCGCGCGCCGTTCAGCACGCCGTCCGGATTCCAGGTGACGGCCCGTTTCAGGAAATTATTGCGGAACTCGCCATCGGCCATCGTCTCGATATTGACGAGGATCAGGCCTTCCTGCGCGTCCGTCACGACCGCGTAGCTGTAGATCGGGTGGAACGCCTGTTCCTGATTCATCTCCCGCATCTCTTTGGTGTTGCGCAGCGGGTTGATCGGCTGGTTGGTCGGCAGCGCCACACAGGTCGCGTTGGTGCTGGCGACATGAGTGTCATGGCCGAGGCTGGAGAAGGGCGCGTTCACGACCGGCTCGGAGAAGCCCTTGTTGCCGATCGAGGCGGCATCATAGACGCGGAAGCCGCCTTTGCCTTCGGCGACATACATATATTCGCCGCGCAGCTGCAGGCAGCCGACCCGGTCGACTGTGCCCTTCACGACATTGCGGAACAGTTCGGGCGCTTTGGTCTCGCCGGACAAATCGCCGTCGAAGCGAGTTCCGCGCACCCAATCCTTCAGCTCGCGACCATTCTGATCGACGTGCAGCTTGTAGAAATCGGGATAGGCATAGCGGTGGAGATAGGAGCCGATCACCGCCTGCGGCTCGTCCCATTCGGTCACGCGCACTGCCTCGAAGCCGCCTTCCAGGCCGGTCCAGGCGTTCATGCCGACAAAGTTCACGAAATTGGTGCCGAGCAGCATCAGCTGCGACATGATGGCGTTGTTGTCGTCATTGGCGGAGAGGTGGCAGTCCGAGCAGGTCTTGGTCTCGGTCTTGCGCACGGTGTGCGGGAAGTGCGGCGCGAAGGCCTGGGACGAGAAACCCGCGGCCGAAATCGGCGGCTGCTGGATATAGATGCGCTCGCGGTTGAGGTTGGTGGAGCTCAGGACCAGGGCCGAGGATGAGCGTACCGGCGCGATGATCGCGCCCTTGCTGGTCTGGTGCCGGCCCAGCTGGAACATGTCGTCGCGCGCGACCTGCGGGTTGTAGGTCGCGAAATTGCGCGTCTCCTCCCCCTCGAATTTGTGCGACGTCGTCTTCCAATTCGCCTCGATCGGCAAATGGCACCCGCCGCACGACGTGGTCCAGGACAAGTGGCAAGTGAAGCAGGCGAGCTTGTCGTCGCCATGCGCGCGATTGGCCCTGGCGACCCCGGTGCCGAACACGAAGCGGCCCGTGTCAGCGCCCTGCGTGGACATCAGCTTGGCGCGCGCCGCCTTGGCATTGAAATGGGTCGAGGACCGGTCCACCGAGTCCCTGACGAGGCTTACCCGCCATTCGAGCTTCGGATCGACGATCGAGCGCTGGATCAGCACGCGCTGGCCATGATCGTCGGTGCTCCATTCGAAGCGGCGCTGGCCGTCGGCGTTGCGCAGCAGGGCGAGGTTGTTGCCCTTGGGCGGCGCGGCGGGGCCGGACGTCAGCAGCGTCGGATAATCATCGACGGTACCGTGGCAGTCCTTGCACCCGATCTCGATCGCATTGGCGACTTCGCCGTAAATGAGACCGTTGCCGTGGCTATCCTGGCTGAAATGGCAATCGGCGCACTGCATGCCCTTTTCGGCATGGATGTCCATCATATGGACGGTCTTGCCGGGATTGGTGCCGGGATCGACGAATTTGCCTTCGCCGGCCTTCCGCCATTTTTCCGGATCGTCCGGCGAGACCTTGTTGCCGTCCGCGTCGAGCAGATTGCCTTCGCGGTCGCGCTTCAAAATCGCGCGGAAGTTCCAGCCATGGCCGTGATAATCGGCGAACTGCGTGTCCTTCAGCAGCGGGTTCAGATCATAGACGTTGCGCAGGAATTCGAGATCGCCCCACAGGCCGCGCGCGGCCGCGCCTTCCGGATTGCGCTCGTTGATCGCGCGAACCTCTTCTGCCTTCGGATAATGCTGCTGCTTGAAGCGCTTGGCATAGTCCTCGTCACTCATGCCCGCCGGCTTGGGCGTCTTGTTCTCCGGCCCCGGCCACATGAAGGGCGCGTCGGACTCATAGTCCCACATCGTGTAGCCCAGGAACGAATTCAGGAAGACGTTCGGCTGGTGCATGTGGCAGTTCATGCACTGGGCGGTCGGGATGGCGCGAGTGAAGCTGTGCGCGATCGGGTGGCCCTTTTCCTTCGCCGGCTCGCCATAAGCCTTGACCGCGCCGTGGCTTGGCACCGGGCCTGCCACCTTGCCGGCGATGGTCGGATCGATGGTCGCGCTCTGCCCGTCGCGGCCGAATTGGGCGTAGGTCAGGCTGTGCCGGGGCTCGCGGTCGTTCGCATAGACGACGTGGCAACCGGCGCAGCCGGATTGGCGATAGTCGCCCGGCTGATCGTTAGTGCCCATGAACCACATGAACGGGTCGTTGAGGCGGGTCTTGTGAACGTTCAGCACCGGGATCGCGACGCGCAGGCCGGTGCCGGGACCGCGGTTCGACTGTTTCAGGTCCGGGCGGCCCGGCTCCTCAAGCCGCTGGATCGAGCCGGTCGGGTTGGGCAGGCCGATTTCCGCGAAGCCAGAGGAGATGTTGCGGCCGCCGCGTTCGAACACGCGGAAGATGTCGGCGGGCGGCACCACTGTCCACGCCGGCAGTGGGTACAGCACCGGCAGCGCGCCGCGCTTCTTCTGCGCATCAGTGACGGTGCCGTGCGGATCGCCCGGCGAGACGATTTTCGCCGGCTCGCCGGTGCGGGTATAGGCCTCGCCGATGATGTAGTTTTTGAACGGCAGGATGCCGTTATTGTAGGAGGCGCCGCCGAAGAACATCGAGCCCGAGGCCATGATCGAGCGCTCTCCGGCCTCGATGATTTCCATGTGGCAGGCGCCGCAGGCTTCGCGCGCGACGCGATAGTCTGACGGGTTCACGAAGCGGATATATTCCGGGCTTTCGCGGTTGAGCAGCGTATAGGCGTGCTGCGGGTTGGCGGAGGACGGCCAGCGCCAGCTTTCCGGATAGCGCGGCAGCACATGCGCCTTGTCCCTGAGCGCCACATAGCGCGGATCGTCATGGCGCCAGCTGGGGTCGATCGCGTCCTTGACCGGCGTGCCGCCATGACAATCAACGCAGCTGAGAGCGACGGCCGGCGTCGCGTGCATCGTCGGCTGGTCGGACGCTGTGTGGCAGCCGGTACAGCCCGCATTCTGCGCCGCCATATCCTCAGGCGAACGGTCGCGGGGGGCGGGCGGAAAGAAGGGATAGGTTCGCGCAACCGGCTTTTCGGCGGACGAGGCGGTGAGGGGGGAGGCTGCGAGGCAAGCAAGAACGAAGGCGGCGAAAAGTGCGCAGATCAGACTCCCTCTCCCCAGGGGGGAGAGGGCTGGGGTGAGGGGGGTCTGAATCCGCGAATAAACGCGAACGCCGAACCCCCTCACCCAACCCTCTCCCCCCTGGGGAGAGGGCTTGAAAGGCGCGCGAAGGATGAGCTGCCAGCGCATCAGTAGGTCAGGATCGCGTTGAGGAGGACAGAGTAGAAGCGATGGTCGCGCGGGGCGCTGCCGAACAGATCCTTGAAGCCGTCGCCCGGCTGCAACACCGCGCCGGAAAGGCGGAAGACGAGATTCTGGTTCGCCTTGGGCCGCCAGGTGCCAGCCGCCGACAGATCGAAGCCGATATCCTTCGGGATCGAGCCCTCGACGCGCAGGGCCTTGAGCGTCGCGGTATTGGCGAACCACAGGTGATTGGCGTTCAGCGTCAGCCGGCTGGTCGGCGTGATGTCGAAATCCGCGCCGGCGCCCAGCAACACCGTGCCGGGATTGTTGAAATTGGATTGGCCCTGTTCTTTGGACGAGCGCAGCGAGTTGAGCACGCCGTTGCGGCCGTTGAGCCCCACCGCGCGGCCGCCGCCGGCGAACGGAATGGTCTGGCGGATCCAGTAGCTGGTATCCGCGCCGGCGAAGATCGGATTCTCGAAGATCGCGTCGAACCCGCCTTCGACATTATTGTACGGCTTCTTGTCGCCGCTCGCATAGAGGCCGGAGAGGCGGACGCGGATCCAGTCGAAATCCATGCTCGGCTCGGCCGCGATGAACCAGGCGCGGATATCGGCGGGTTTGGATGTGAAGAAACTGTTCCGGTCCTGTCCGAACGCGCCATAGGCGGAGACGGCGAGGTTCACCCGGCCGAAATGGCCGTCGCCATTATAGCCGAGATAGACGACGTCATATTCGCGCCCGCGCAGATCGCCGAGCAGGGCGGGGCGCACCGGAAAGCCATTGTCGTCGACCTCGATCCGATCCTGCTCCCGGTTCATATTGTAGACGACCGTCGCCTGGCTGGTGAAGCTCGGCACCGGAAAGTCCTGCAGATAGGCATTGGCGACGAACACGAAATCGTCGCGAGGGCGCTGGACGATCGAGTTCAGGCCGGAGTTCGTATCCTTTTCCAGCCGCCAGAACGCCGCGAGATTATACTGGAAGCGGTTGTTGTCGCGGTTGCCGAACAGACGGATGCCGAGCTGCTGGTCGTTGAACAGGAAGCCGCGGAAATCGCTCTGGAACGGCTGGATGCCGATGCGGATCGAATCGAAATCGTAGCGGTCTGACGTGTTGCGCAAATGCTTGTCGATAAAGAGTTCCTGCACGCCCAGGAACCCATCCAGCCGGTGCGGCGGCCGCGAAGGCTGGACGAACAGCACGCGCCGCTCGGGCACCCGCACATAATTGACGTTGTAGGCGAGGCTGACCCGATATTCGATTTCGGGCGGCTTGTAAGCGGTATAGCCTTTGACCAGCGAGAAACCGCCAATGAAGGTCTGCGACAGGACCAGGCTATAGGGCTTGCCGAAGACATTGTTGCTGTCCGGACGCTGCGTCGTCTGCACACCGACGGGAATCGGGAAGCTGCGCGGCTCGACGACCGTGTCGGATGCGGCGTTCAGCGTGAAGAACCAGTCCTCATGGTCGAGGCCGAGGAATTTGGGCGTGCCGCAGCGCTTCTGCCCGGCTTCGCGGCGGCGTTCCTGCTCTTCTTGCGTCGGGATGCAGAGCGGCCGGTCGCCTTTATAGGTGTTCTGGTGATAGGGATCGAGCACGTCCTGCTTCACCAGCCCCAGCGTCTGGATCAGCCGCCAGCGATCCGGCACGGGAAATTCGTTCGCCGGAAACGCCTCGGGCGGCGGCGCGCGGACGGCGCCCGGATTGTCCTGGGTCACCTTGTCCGGCAGTTCGTGCTGAGTGACGCCCGGCCGGCGTCGCCCGTCGATGATGCCGGTGTCAGGCTCTTCCGGATTCTGCGGCTCAGCCGCAGATTGGGCGGCGGCCGAATCCGGCATCGCCTCGGGCGG
>JAFEEY010000074.1:8452-32774 GCA_018240865.1 Pseudomonadota bacterium
CGCCGCCCGTCATATGCCCTGGCACACATCCTGCGCGGGCGTGTCGAGGAACGGCGCGAACGGACAATTGACGTAGCGCAGCCGAACTTCGCGGCCGTCCTGCAGCTTCACGACGATCCGGTCGGCGCGCATTTCGGGCGGCGCATGGCCGATCGAGCCGACGCGCTTGCCGCCATTGGCGAGGCCGAGGAAGCTGATCATATCGTCCTGGTCGATGCCGTCGCCCGAGATGCCGATGCCGCCGACCAGCTGCGTTCCGCGATAAATCGGCACCGATCCGGGGAAAATCTGAATGCCGTTCGACAGCCGGTTATGCATCGGCGTGATGTCCGGCAGCTTGGTGCAGCGCGGCGGCGTGTCGATCGGATTGTCCAGCTTCAGATAGGCGACATGCTCGTCGACATTGGGCTTGATCAGCGCCGATTGCAGGCCGGTCGAGAACGGATTGAACTGCTGGATCGGCCGGCTGAACGGCCCATTCGGACGGCCAACTTCGCCATCCGGGAAATAGGGGCGCGAGAGATTGCCGTTGGCCCGGTCGGTGAAAGCGGTCTTGCCGGTCATCGCGGTCTGGTCGCCCAGGAAATCGCGCAGGCGCTGGACGAATTGCGCCACTTCGGGCTGCGTCGCCGCCATCAGCTCCTGCGCGGCGAGCGGGTTTGAGAAGAACGTCGCGGTGCGTGCTTTCTGCAGGCTCACGTCGATGCCGAAGATCGGCGCATCCGGCGCGCGGACGATGCCGAGCACATTGCCATAGGTATCGACGACGGAAATCGAGACTTGGGCACGGCTGTCGAGCGGCTGGCGGATCTGTCCGCGTGCGCGGCTCATGATCTTGAACGCTTCCTCCATCACCGCGCGCACTTCGGCGGCGGTCAGCGGCTGGGAGATCGCGCCGCCATCGGTGCCGCCCCGGATCGGATAGCGGTTCGCGCCCGACCCGTTGGTCAGGATGAAGGCGTCGGGATTGTCGAACTCGGCCGCGGTCGCTCGGCGGATACCCGAAGCTTCGGTGCCATAGGCAGCGCCCGCACGCAGCGACAGATCGACATAATCGCGCACTGGTGCAAGCGAGCCTTCCTTGCCGATGATCGTCGAGTAGGCAGGAGCATTAGCGGGATCGGCCCGTAGCTGCGAAGGAACTGCGTCACTGTAGCGCAGTGCCGTGCCATCGATATTGATATGATTGGCGCGGATCGCCTCCGGCGCCTCGAAGCCGAAGGTCGCGGCGAGGGCGATATATTCCTCGTCCAGCCCTTCGATGTCAGTGATGTCGGGATCGAAGTCGTAAACGCCGTCTGCCATCACGCCGACGCCACCAACCAGCACGCCGTTTTTATAGAGTGGGAAGCCGCCCGCATCGGCCGAGAGACCGAGCGGCGACCGCTTCGGGCCGATCAGGGCAGCGGGGCCGCCATTGGCAATGAAACGCGTGTTGAGGTCCGAACAGGGAAGCGAACTGAACTGCACGCCGAACAACGGTCCGCTTTCCAGTCCCACCGCGTTGGGCGCGGGCGGGAAGTGCTGCTGGACGATTTGGCTGGCAGTGCGGGTCGAAAAGGCATTGCCGCCGGATGAGAGATAGGCGCCGGTGATCGCTTTGGCGATCGCGCCGCCCTCGGCCGGGATGACCATGCCTTGCACATCGCGCTTCGTGCCATCGGGCGCCGATGCGACTGTCAGGTTCTGCGGCGATCCCGTCATGCGGAAGATGCCGAGCACATTGCCGACCCGATCGACGACAGCGATCACGGCGGGGCGGTTGCTCGCCTTCGCCTCGGCCACGCCCTGGGCCATGATCCGCTGCACATCGGCGAGAGTCAGGGCTTCCTGGGCAGGCGCGGTGTAGACGGAGGTTGGCGCCGGCGTGGGCGGAGGAGTGGCGGCCGGCGAGGGCGAACTACTGCCGCCGCCGCAGCCGCTCAGCACCAGCGCGATCGCCGCCAGTGCGCCGGCGGTGCGATGCGCGGCCGTGCCGCACGTGGAAAGCAACGAACCTTTACGCATCAACGCAATGTCCGGATGGTCCGCGCCGCTCCGCCGAGGGCACGGCGGAATTCGAGCGGACGATAGCTGTTGGGTTCCTTGACCGCAGCATAGGCGCGGTTGATTTCGGCGCGGATTGAGCCGGCGGCCCCGCCATTGACCGCGCCGGCATTCACCAGCGCATTCAGCAACGTGTCCACCGCCATCACCGCCTGGACGCTGCCTTCATAATCAGTGAAGCGCGGGCTGACCGCTTCGCCCGCGATCGAGTCGATGATCGCGAACGTCTCGGCGCGGCCGAACGAACGGCGCGCAAAGGCATCCGCCATGGCGCTTGCCGTTTCGCGAAGCCGCGCGGCCGCGGCTACGGCACTGGCCCGGTCATTGGCGAGGGCGGCGTGGAAGGCGCGCGCATCGGTATCGAAGCGGCGGCCGAGATCGGGGGCGATCACCCGCGCCGCCGCCGAAAGCATGATCATATTCTCGTCGTTGAAGGCGGGCATGCCGTCCGGAATCGGGCGGCCGGGGTTGGCGACATTAGTCGGCCGCGCATCCGGCTCGTCCGAAATCCGGCGGTGGCAAGTGTGGCAATCGAAGAAATAGAATTCGGGGAACACGCCTTCAGTGCCAAGCCTGGGCGTCGAATACAGCGTCAGCGCGCGCTCCAGCGCCATCGCCTGGCCGGTCGCCCACAGCCGCACATCGTCGGTCCTGCCCTTGCGCCGGGCATAGTCGGCATCTTCGCTATGATGCTGCTGCAGGGTCGAGAACAGGTCGAGTTCGAACGAGATGCGAGGATGGCCCGCCGCCATGATGCGATGATTGACGAATTGGCCCGGCCCAGCCGCGCCGAAATGGCAATCGAGGCAGACCGCGGCCCGAACCTTGGGATTTTCAAGCGGAACCATGCCGCGCGACACGTTCTGCGCGTGGCTGGCGCCAACGGTATAGTGCGACTGGATCCAATTCTGAGCGCCGCCATGGCAGGCCTCGCAGCCGATCGCGTCGCCTTTCTGGAAGCGTGGTCCGCGATTGGCGGCATTGTCGACATGGCAGCCCAGGCACATTTGCGCGTTGGCGGGGTCGCCGATGCCCAGCCGTGCCGCGATCGCCTGGCCGCGCGCGCCGGTGATCAGCCGCAGCGAGCGCGAATGCGCGCCGCCTGCCGACGATTCCTCCTGCCACAATTTGATCTCGTCCTGCCGGACAACCTTGCCATCGCCTTCCTGGCGTCCATGGCAGGTTGATCCGGCGCAGGTGGCGACGCCGAGATGCTGCGCCGAATCGCCCGGCGCGGCCTTGGCTGTGGAGGAAGACGCGGTGAAGGCGATGAAAAGAGCGGCAGCGGCGAGGCTGAGGCAAAGGCAAAACGCCAGCCCGGCCGCGAAACGAGGGCGAAGGCTTGCAATAACCCCGTTCATGCTCGCGCAGCCCCCTGAAGAAATCCCTGTCCGGCGTCGCGACCCGCCGATTTCTTTGATTTTCTTATGCGAGAACAAGCCTCCGCTGGCAACCCGGAACGATCGTTTCGCGACAGATATTGTCGCTTTGGCGACCAACGCGCATAAGGGCCCGCAAGTCAAATGGGGGCAGCATGAGCGGCGATCCTGCATCGAGCCTCGCCTGGGCGATGGGCCATTTCCAATATCTGTTGCTGGTGGTCGCGATGCTTCCTGCCCGGTTGGTGCGGGTACGGATCGGCGTGGCGGCTTCGGCGATCGCCGGGATCCTGGCGAGCGGTTTGTTCGGTTTCCAGCCGGCCGCCTTGTTCTGGAACGTCGCGCTACTGCTCGTGAACCTCGTCCTGCTGCTCCAGTTCGCACGCAGCAACGCGGCGGTGCGCTTCACGCCGGATGAAGAGCCGATGCTGGGCGCGCTGCTGAGCGGCTTGCCGCGCGCGCGGGCGCGGCACTTCCTCGATCAAGGCTTCTGGCTGATTGGCCAGGCCGGCGAGGCGCTGATCCGCGAAGGCGAGGCCGTCACGCACCTTTTCTACATCGCGGACGGGGCGGCCAAAGTAACGAGCGGTGGCAAGCAGGTCGGACGCCTGGGGGCCGGCGACCTGATCGGCGAAGTGACGGTTCTTTCAGGTGAAAAGGCGAGCGCAACAGTCACGCTCGACGGCGCCGCGCGCATGTGGTGCGCCCCGGCGAAGACGCTGCGCCTGTATCTCGATGCGCATCATGACGTGCGCCACGCGGTCGAACTCAGCTTCGCGACGGCACTGCGTCACAAGCTTCAGGAAATGAACCGGGCAGTGGCGCAATCGGGTGGATTGACAGGCTAAACCCCGTCATTGCGAGCGTAGCGAAGCAATCCAGTGCGGCTCCGACGCCCGCTGGATTGCTTCGTCGTTTCGCTCCTCGCCATGACGGAGCTGTCACGCCTTGCGGCGCTGGTTCAGCACTTCATAGGCCATGACGGCCGTCGCGATCGCCGCATTGAGGCTGTCGGCCTTGCCGAGCATCGGCATCTTCACCAGCAGGTCGCATTCATCCTCATAGAGCCTGGGCAGGCCCTGTGCCTCGTTGCCGACCAGGATGAAGGTGGGGGCGGCATAGCGGGGCGTCTGATAGTCGGTCTCGGTGCGCAGACTCGTGCCGATCAGCTGGCCGGGGCCGCCGCGCAGCCAGGCCACGAATTGCTCCCAGCGTGCGGCCGCGATTCGCTGCGTGAACAGCGCCCCCATGCTGGCGCGGACCGCTTCGACCGAGAAGGGATCGACGCAATCATCGACCAGGATCAGCCCGCCGCCGCCGACCGCGTCGCCAGTGCGCAGGATCGTCCCGAGATTGCCCGGATCGCGCAATGCCTGGGCGACGACCCATATGCCCGAAGCGTTGCGGTTGAGCTGATCGAGCGGCGTCAGCCGATCGCGATAGACGCCGACCAGGGTTTGCGGATTCTCCTTGCCCGAAAGCTTGGAGAGAATGTCGGGCGTCGTTTCGATCACGTCGCCGCCGGCATGTTCTGTGGCGGCGATCAGTCCCTGCGCCAGCGGATGCCCGGCGCCATCGTGCGAGAAGAACAGGATTTCCGGGAGCGCGCCGGCCTCGCGCGCTTCGGTCAGAATGCGCAGGCCTTCGGCCAGGAATAGGCCTTCGCGTCTGCGGTGCTTCTTGTCACGCAGGCTTCGCACATGTTTGACGGTTTCGTTCGAAAATCCGGTGATCTGGCGGATCATCCTGTCTTTATACTCCGTTCGGGCTGAGCCTGTCGAAGCCCTCTCTTTCTTTTCTAAACGGCCCGAGGAACAGGGGAGGCCTTCGACAGGCTCAGGCCGAACGGGGAAAGAGAACGCCCTTATTCCTCGCCGAACTTGTTCTCCACGAGGCCCGCGAGCTGCATGACGGCATCTTCGGCGCCGTCGCCCGAGGCGCAGATCTCGATCTGGTCGCCCATCGCGGCGCCCAGCATCATCAGGCCCATGATCGATGTGCCGGTCACGCTCGCGCCGTCCTTGCGGACCTCGACGCGGGCCGGAAGCCCGCTCGCCAGCGTCACGAATTTCGCGCTTGCCCGTGCATGCAGCCCGCGCCGGTTGGTGATGAAGACGGTCCGCGAGATTTCGCTCATGCAGCCTCGCCGAGCACTTCGGAAGCCACCGAAATATATTTGCGGCCGGCCTCGCGCGCAGCGGCGACGGCGTCCTTCACGTTCATCGTCCGGCGCGCGCCTTCGAGGCGGATCAGCATCGGCAGGTTGATGCCGGCAATGACTTCCACCTTGCCCGGCTGCATCAGTGAGATGGCGAGGTTGGACGGGGTGCCGCCGAACAGATCGGTCAGCACGATCACGCCACGACCGGAATCGACACCGCGAATCGCCTTGGCGATGTCCGCCCGGCGCATTTCCATATCGTCATCGGGGCCGATACAGATCGTCTCGACCGCCGATTGCGGGCCCACGACATGCTCCATCGCCACCACAAATTCAGCGGCGAGCCGTCCATGGGTCACCAGCACAAGTCCGATCATTTCGTCCCAAAATCCTTCCGCGAGCCTTTTGGCTCTTCGACCGCATCCCGTGGCGGGGCTGCGAGGTCGCGATGCGTAACCGTGGGCGAAAATCCCGCCTCGCGCAACCGGCCAGCGACCCGTTCGGCGCAATGGACCGATCGGTGTCTCCCCCCGGTACAGCCGAACGCGACCGTCACATAGGCCTTGCCTTCCTGGGCATAGCGCGGAACCAGCGTCAGCAGCAGCGCCTCGATCTGCTCTAGCGCAGGCGCATAGGCTGCATCCTGCGCGATATAATCGCGGACCGGCGCGTCGAGGCCGGTCATCGGCTTCAGCTCCCGGTCCCAATGCGGATTGCGCAAGAAGCGCATATCGAAGACGAGATCGGCGTTGCGGGGCAGCCCGCGCGCGAAGCCGAACGACATGACAGACAGGACCGTCTCCGCTCCGCGCTCGGCGGCGAAGCGCGTGCGCAACTCATGTTGGAGGTCGGCGCGGCTGAGATTGGTGGTATCGAGCAGATAATCCGCCGTCTCCCTGAGCGGCGTGAGCAATTCGCGTTCCCGCATGATGCCGTCGCTGGCCGGGCGGTCGGTCGCGAGCGGATGCGGGCGCCGCGTCTCGTCATAGCGTCGCTCCAGCTCGGCGCCGGCGCAATCGAGGAACAGCATCGCGACGTCGTAATGCGCACGCTGGCGAAGTTTGGCGGCGCGCTTGACGATGCCCTCGGCATCGAAGCCGCGCGTGCGGCTGTCGATTCCGATCGCGAGCGGCCGATGATCGCGCGCCGATCCTTCCGCCGGCGGCGTGTCCAGCAGCCGGTCGAGCAGTTTCAGCGGCAGATTGTCGACGACTTCCCAGCCCAGGTCTTCGAGCGTGTTGAGCGCGGTCGATTTGCCCGCGCCCGACATGCCGGTGACGAGCAGCAGGCGTTCGGGGTCCGATCGTTCGGTCACAGTCCGAACTCCTTGAGCGCCAGCTCTGCCTTGATCGGCGCCGTGGCCTCGAACGGTTTGATCGACACCGTGGGGATATTCACCCCGCACAGATCGCGCGTTCGGGGTTCGGGCATGCGTTCCACCGCCGCGACGAGATCGACCAACAACGCAACCGGCATCGGGCTTCGATGTATCATACCAACGATCCCGATCCCCCTGACTTCGATCTTTCCCGCGATGCTATCCGGTACAGCGGCGAGCAGGCGACTGTCCACCGCTGTCAGTTCGGTCTGATCGTCCGCGACCAATATCGCGCCGCGATCGATCAACCGTAGTGCCAGATCGGATTTTCCCGCACCCGAAGGCCCGGCGACCAGCACGCCCCGTCCGCCGATCGCCACACAGGTCGCGTGGATCAGCATCGCTCAGCCCCCTGGCAGAGCGGGTAGACGCAGAGTGAAGGCAGCGCCGAACTGCCGCTCGTCGCGCGTTTCCACTTCCAATTTGCCGTCATGCCCCTCGGCGATGGCGCGGGCGATGGCCAGGCCGAGGCCCGAATGGGCGCCGCCGCGCTCCGAATCCGGCCGGGCGCTGGTGAAGCGGCGGAAGATCGAGTCCTTCATGTCGGGCGGAACGCCCGGCCCCTGATCCTCGACGCGGACGATGACTTCGTTGCCCGACCTTGTGGCGGTGATCTGTACAAGGCCGTTATCGGGTGAGAAGGAAATGGCGTTGTCGAGTAGGTTCTCGATGATGCGCACCAGCCGGAATTCGTCGCCGCGCACCACCGCTGTGTCGATCCGCGGTCGGGCGAAAGCGACCTGAACGCCGCGCGCATTGGGCCCGCGCATCTCGCGGGCCTGCAGCATCGTTTCGATCATTGGCCCCAGGTCGATCGGCTCCAGCCGCGCGCGCGAAAGCTCGGCATCCAGCCGCGAAGCCTCGGCGATGTCGGTAATCAGCCGGTCGAGCCGGCGGACATCGTCCTGGATGATCGCCATCAGCTGCGCGCGCTGACTCTCGTCGCTGACCCGCGCCAGCGCGTCGGCGGCGGAGCGGAGCGAGGCGAGGGGGTTCTTGAGCTCGTGCGTCACGTCCGCTGCGAAAGCGTCGGTGGCGTCGATGCGCTGGCGCAGCGCCTGGGTCATGTCGGCCAGCGCCTGGGCGAGTGAGCCGATCTCGTCGCGGCGCTGGGGGAGCCGCGGCACGGTCACTTCGCGGGCACGGCCGAGCCGGACGCGCACCGCCGCGCGCGCGAGCCGCCGCAGCGGCTTCACGATCGTGCGGGCGAGAAAGACCGACAGCAGAATCGAGAGCAGGCTGACGAACAGCAGCAACATGCCGAGCCGGAAACGTTCGGCCCGCACGATCCGCGTCACGTCACGCGCATTGGTGGTCATCAGCAGCGCCGAGCCGCCCCGCATCGGCGCCGCGCCGGTGATCATATAGGTGCGGTCGGGCGCGAAGCTTTCTCCGGCCCGCGCCATATTGTCTGCTGCGGCGGTGCCGATTTCGGGCCAGGCATCCGCGCGGTCATTGGCGGGCTCGACATAGTCGCCGGGCGACCGGGCGCGGACCACGAAGTCGATCGCCCGATCGAGGAAGCGTGCCACATGCCGCTGCCAGCTTTCCTCGGCGGGATCGCGAAGCAGATAATTGGGTTTCGCGTTCTGCCAGCTGTCGACGATCTTCCGCCCATCCGCCGCATAGAGGCGCAGGCGGGTGCCGGTGCGTTCACCCATCTGCTTGAGCAGGCCTGGTACGGCCGCCGGCGGCGCTGCCTCGACCGAGTCGTGGATCAAAGTCAGTTCCCGCACGGCCCGATCGATGCGGAAGTCGATCAGCCGGGACCGGTAGCTCTGCAGGTAGAAAAAGCCTCCCGCCAGCATGACCAGCGCGAACACGTTGACCGCAAGGATGCGCGTGGTGAGCGAGACCCGGCCGGACCAGCGCGTCGGCGGCTCGGCGAGCTCAGGATTCGGCGAATTTATATCCGGCGCCATACAGCGTCTCGATACCGTCAAAATCTGGGTCGGCCTGGCGGAATTTGCGGCGCAGGCGTTTGATGTGACTGTCGATCGTGCGGTCGTCGACATAAACGTCGTCGTGATAGGCCGCGTCCATCAGCTGGTTGCGCGATTTGACGACGCCCGGCCGCTGGGCGAGCGATTCGAGGATCAGGAATTCGGTGACGGTCAGCGTCACATTCTTGCCTTTCCACGTCACTTTGTGCCGGGCCGGGTCCATTTCCAGGCTGCCGCGGACCAGCGGTTCGCCCGCGCTTTCGTCATCGGCCGCTTGCGGCTTGCTGAGCTCCACCCGGCGCAGGATCGCGCGGATGCGGGCGATCAGCAGCCGCTGGGAGAATGGCTTGGCGATATAGTCGTCCGCGCCCAGCGCCAGGCCCAGGGCCTCGTCCAGCTCGTCGGTCTTGGAGGTGAGAAAAATAACCGGCAGCGCGCTTTTCTCGCGCAGGCGCCTGAGCAGCTCCAGCCCGTCCATGCGCGGCATCTTGATATCGCACACGGCGATGTCGGGCGGGTTCTCGATCAGCGCCTTCAGCGCCGCCTCGCCGTCCGAATAGAGCCGCGTCACGAACCCCTCGGACTGGAGCGCGATCGAAAGCGAGGTCAGAATATTGCGGTCATCATCGACCAGCGCGATCGTGGCGGCCATTATGGTTGGCTAGTCGAACCAGTCTCTCGGGGCAACGGGGTCAGCGGCCGCACCGCCAGCGCGCCGTCGTCGATGCCGATGACGCGCATGACCGTTCCCTCAGGCGCGTCCGGCCCGCGGACGTTCCATTCGCTGTCGCCGACCCGGGCGCGGCCGCGGCCGTTGATGATCGGCCGCGTCAGTTCGACGGTCTCGCCCACCAGACGCTCGGCGCGATTGTTGAGCAGCGGATCAGACGACGGGACAGGGCTGGCCGTGTAGAACTTCCGGCCGGCGAGAGTCGCCGCCACGGCAGCGACGGCAAAAACCATCAGCTGCAGCGCGACCGGCACGCCGATGGCGAGCGTGACGACGCCGGTGATCGCCGCCGCCATCGCGACCCAGACAAGAAATACGCCCGGGATCACCAGCTCGGCCGCCGCCAGCACGGCGGCTGCGATCAGCCAGTACCACCAGGCGTCGAAATCCATCCCCATCACGCCTGGCCTTCGAACGGACCGGCCCGCTTCGGCCTGGCCGGTTCGGCAGCAGGCTTCGCGTCCTTGCCGAGGGCTTCGCGCGCCAGCTCGCCGATGCCGCCAAGAGTCCCGATCAGCTGCGTGGCCTCGACCGGGAAGAGGATCGTTTTGGCGTTGGACGATTCGGCGAACTTGCCGACCGCATCCACATATTTCTGCGCGATGAAATAATTGATCGCCTGCGCCGACCCGGTTTCGATCGCCTGGCTGACCATCTGCGTCGCCTTGGCTTCGGCCTCCGCGGCGCGCTCGCGGGCCTCGGCATCGCGGAATGCCGCTTCGCGACGGCCTTCGGCCTGCAGGATCTGCGCCTGCTTCTCGCCCTCGGCGCGCAGGATTTCGGACGCGCGCAGGCCTTCGGCTTCGAGGATCGAGGCGCGCTTGTCGCGTTCGGCTTTCATCTGCCGCGCCATCGCGTTGGAAATGTCGCTGGGCGGGCGGATATCCTTGATCTCGACGCGGGTGATCTTGACGCCCCAGGGGCTGGTCGCGTGATCAACAACAGACAGCAGCCGCGCATTGATCTCGTCGCGCTTGGAAAGCAGCTCGTCCAGATCCATCGAGCCCATGACAGTGCGCAGATTGGTCGTCGTCAGCTGCATGATCGCGACATACAGGTCGGACACTTCATAGGCCGCTTTGGCCGGGTCCAGCACCTGGAAGAACACGACGCCGTCGACCGCGACCATCGCATTGTCCTTGGTGATGATTTCCTGACCCGGAATGTCGAGCACCTGCTCCATCATGTTCACCCGGCGCCCGACCCGGTAGAAAAATGCCGGGTAGAAATTGAAGCCGGGCTTCGCGACCGTCACGAAGCGGCCGAAATGTTCGATCGTATATTCATGACCCTGGCGGACGACCTTCACACTCGTTGCGAGGTAAAAAAAGACGAGAACCAGGATGAAGATTGCGGCGGTGACTTCCATATTGCCCTCCCACGGCCTTCCGATGATGCGCCGCATAGTCCGTTGCCGCCAGAGGAATCGTTAAGCTGCCCTAGCGAAACCGGGCCGGCGCGGTTACATGGCCCGCCAACCTTCGACTCAAGGAGCTTTTGGCGCACATGGACATCGAACTCGGCCTTACCTTCGACGATGTCCTTTTAAAGCCCGCCGAATCCGAAGTTCTGCCGAGTCAGGCCGATACCCGTACCCGCCTGACCCGCGATATCACGTTGAACATTCCCGTGCTGAGCTCGGCGATGGACACGGTCACGGAAGCCGAAATGGCGATCGTGATGGCGCAGCTGGGCGGAATCGGCGTGCTTCACCGTAACCTATCGGTCGAGGAACAGGCGGCAGCTGTCCGCCAGGTCAAGCGCTTCGAATCCGGCATGGTCGTCAATCCGATCACGATTGCGCCCGGCGCCACGCTTAGTGAAGCGCAGGCGATCATGGCGGCGAACCGGATTTCCGGCATTCCGGTGGTCGAAAGCTCGGGCAGGCTGTGCGGCATTCTCACCAACCGCGACGTGCGCTTCGCCGGCAACCCGAACCAGCCGGTTTCGGAACTGATGACGCGCGACAATCTCGCGACCGTCACCGCGGATGTCAGCCAGGACGAGGCGCGGCGTATTCTCCACCAGCGCCGGATCGAGAAATTGCTGGTCGTGGACGACGCCTATCGCTGCGTCGGCCTGATTACCGTCAAGGATATCGAGAAAGCGGTACTTCACCCCAACGCGACCAAGGATGCGGGCGGTCGCCTGCGCGTGGCCGCCGCGACAACGGTCGGCGACCAAGGCTTCGAGCGCACCGAGGCGCTGCTGGATGCCGAATGCGACCTGATCGTGATCGACACTGCGCACGGCCATTCGAAGATGGTGGCAGCGGCTGTCGAGCGCGTGCGCAAGATTTCAAATTCGGTCCAGATCGTCGCCGGCAACGTCGCGACGGGCGAAGCGACACGGGCGCTGATCGCCGCCGGCGCGGACGGCATCAAGGTCGGCATCGGCCCGGGCTCGATTTGCACCACGCGCGTGGTCGCGGGCGTCGGCGTGCCGCAACTCTCCGCGATCATGGATTCGGCGAAGGAAGCGGCGAAGTCCGGCATTCCGGTGATCGCCGATGGCGGCCTGCGCACGTCGGGCGACATCGCCAAGGCGCTGGCGGCCGGCGCGTCGAGCGTCATGGTCGGCTCGCTGCTCGCCGGCACCGAGGAAGCGCCGGGCGAAACCTTCCTGTACCAAGGGCGCGCCTATAAATCCTATCGCGGCATGGGCTCGGTCGGCGCGATGGCGCGCGGTTCGGCCGATCGCTATTTCCAGCAGGACATCAAGGATCAGCTGAAGCTTGTTCCCGAAGGCATCGAAGGGCAGGTGCCTTATAAAGGGCCGGTCAAGGACGTGATCCATCAGCTGGTCGGCGGCGTGAAAGCGGCGATGGGCTATACGGGTGCCAGGACGATCGAGGAGCTGCAGAAGCACGCCAGGTTCGTGCGCATCACAAACGCGGGCCTGCGCGAAAGCCATGTCCATGACGTCTCGATCACGCGCGAGGCCCCCAATTACCCGACGCGCTGATCTTTCAACCCTCTCCCCGCCGGGGAGAGGGGCGACATGACCCCCTCCGCACGCCTCCAGGCCGCGATCGAACTGTTGGACGCGATCGTCGCCGCCGCGCGCGATGCCGGGCCGGCGGCGGACACGATCATCGCCGCCTATTTCAAGGCCCGGCGCTATGCCGGGTCGGGCGACCGGCGTGCGGTGCGCGAGCTGGTCTATCAGGCGATCCGCCGCGCCGGTGAGCGGCCGGACAGCGGACGCGCGGCAATGCTGGGACTCGCCAGGGAGCGGCCCGAGCTGGCCATCCTGTTCGATGGTTCCGCGCACGGCCCGGCGCCGATCGCGGATGATGAGGCTGCGACGCCTGCTTCGACGGTCCCGGCCTGGCTGGCGCCGCAACTGGCGCATATCGACACAGCCCCCTTGCTGGAGCGCGCGCCGCTCGATCTGCGCGTCAACCGGCTGAAGGCCGATCGCGACGAAGTGCTGGCGGCTCTGCCGGGTGCGACGCCAACGCACCTTGCGCCGATGGGTGTGCGCCTGTCGGAGCCCATTGTGGTCGAACAGCACCCGCTCTGGCGAGAGGGCAAGGTCGAAGTACAGGACGAAGGCAGCCAGTTGATCGCGCTCGCCTGCGGTGCGGTGCCCGGCCTGACTGTCGTCGATCTTTGCGCTGGTGCCGGCGGCAAGACGCTGGCTCTCGCGGCGGAGATGAGCAGGGAAGGGCGCCTGATCGCTTGCGACACCGACCGTTCGCGCCTGTCGCGCCTCCCCGAACGCGGGGAGCGGGCGGGTGCGGCAGGCATAGAGGCGCGATTGCTGAACCCGAACAGGGAAATGGAAACGCTTGCCGATCTGGAGGGGCGGGCGGATGTCGTGCTGATCGACGCGCCGTGCTCGGGCACCGGCACCTGGCGGCGCAACCCGGAAGCGCGCTGGCGGCTGACGCCCGAGCGGCTGGCCCGGCTGATCGGGACGCAGAAGCATGTGCTGGACATAGGCGCCGCGCTGGTGCGGCCCGGCGGGCGCCTCGTTTACGCCGTCTGTTCGCTACTCGACGATGAAGGCGTAAACCAGATCGCAGCCTTTCTGGATCAGCATCCCGGCTGGTCCGCGGCACGCCCCTTCGCGCAGGGTGGAACCGAACGCGGCGCCGGTGCCTTGCTCTCGCCGGGCACGGACGGCACCGATGGGTTTTTCGTCGCGAGCCTCGAACGGCCGTGCTAGAAGCACGCGAAAATATGGTGTTGGAGAAGTCTATGCGTGTTCTGCCGATCGCTTTTGCCTCCGCTCTCGGGCTCGCTGCCCTGTCGACTGCGGTGCAGGGGCAGAAGGCCGACGCGCAGGTCGATGCCCGCTCGGTCGCGTTGCTTGACCAGGCCCGCGCCGCTCACCGCGCCGGCAGCCTGGAGCAGGCCAACGATCTGCTGGAAACAGCGCTTGCGGTCGACCCGAAGAACCGCGCCGCCTTTATCGAGCTCGCCGAGGTCGCCAAGGCGCAAGGGCTGCCCGGCAAAGCGATCCGATTCTATCGCGAGGCGCTGGAGCTGGAGCCCAATGATCGCGCGGCGCTCGTCGGCCAGGGCGATGCGCTGGTCCAGAAGGGCGCCGTCACCAAGGCGCGTGAGAATCTCGCCAAACTGAAGCAGGTCTGCAACGGCGCCTGCCCTGAGGAAGCGCGTCTGGCCGCTCTGATCGAGAAGGGCCCGCCGCCGGCGGTGCTTTCGGCACAGGCGACGACCAAGGTTCCGGCCCCCGGCGCCGAGCAAAAGACGCGCACGCCGCAACAGCAATAAGCCGCCGCGCGGCCGATAAGAACGACCATGGCGACGCGCGCGCAGCCCTCTTTGCTCAGCTCCGCATCGGACCAGGCAGCGGACAGACTTGCCCGGCCGATCGCGATCGTTGCCGGTGCCGCCGTGGCGACCGGCGTCCTGATCTTCCTGCTGGCCGGCAGCCCCGCGATCGCAGGCGGATTCATTGCCGGTATCCTCGCGGTCGGAGCGCTGGCTTTGCTATCGCGTCGCATGGGCTCGCCAGGCGCGATCGAGACTGTCGCCCAGGATTGGTCGCTGACCCGTACCGCAATCGAGAGCGATACGACCGCGATCGCGCTGACGCGGCGCGATGGTGCTCTGGTATGCGCCAATTCGCTGTTCGGCAGCTGGTTCGAGGGGTTTTGGGCGCCCGTCGAGCTGCCTCTGCCGACATCGGCGATTGCGCAGCTTCGCGAGGCCGAGGAAACGGCGTGGCGCGACGGCCAGGCCCGTCTCGACCGGCTGAACAGCGGTGCGCTGCACCTTGGCCTGGACGTCATCCGCTCCGGCAATGGCGGCGACCATCTGGTGTGGCGCTTCAAGCCGGTTTCCAGCGTCGATGTCCTGAATGAAGCGCGCCGGCTGACTCATTCGGTCGCAGGCGAGCGGCTGGGCGAGGCGGGGATCATGGCGGTGCTGATTGGCGCCGACGCCCGTATCCGGGGCGGCAACCGCGCCTTTGCGCTGCGCGCCACCGGCTCGCAGGATGCCGCGATCGAAGGCCGCGATCTGGCGACCATGCTGACGATTGACGGCCGCGGCGTGATCCGTTTCGAGCGCGAAGGATCGACCGGCAGCCCGGTGCGGCTGATCCAGGTTCCACTCGACCCCGATGACCGTCATGGCGCGACGCTCATTTTCCTGATCGATGATGACGGCGCGCCGCGCCTGGGCGAAGGCAGTGCCTCCAGCCATATCCAGACCCTGCTGGCGATGCTGCCTTTGGGGTTCGCCCTCGCCGACCGCGACGGGCGCTTCCTGTTCCTGAACGACGCCTTCATCCGCGCCGCCGGGCTCGAGAAAGGCGCGCAGCCGGTTTATCCAAGCGACCTTGTCGTGCGCGAGGACAAGGCGGCGGTGTCGGACACCGTGCGCCGCTTCGCCGCAGGGCCGCCAATGTCCGGCGACATTGCCGTCCGGCTCCTCGCCCGGCCCGATGAGCCGGTTGCGCTGTCTATCGCAGGCGCCCGCGGGCTGGGTGAAGCGTCAGTTCTGCTGTCCTTGAAGGACAATGCCGAGGAATCGCGGCTGAAGCGGCAGGTCGCGCAGGCGACCAAGATGCAGGCGGTCGGTCAGTTGGCAGGCGGCGTCGCGCACGACTTCAATAACATCCTGACGGCGATCATCGGCCATTGCGACCTGATGCTGATGCGCCACACGCCGGGCGACAGCGATTATGACGATATCCAGCAGATTCGCGCGAACTCCAACCGCGCGGCGAGCCTGACGCGGCAATTGCTTGCTTTCTCGCGCCAGCAGACCCTGCGCCCGCAAGTGCTGCAGCTCCCCGACATCGTCTCCGAAGTCTTCAACCTGCTGAAGCGTCTGCTCGGCGAGACGGTCACGCTGAACGTCAAACATGGCCGAAGTCTCGGCCCGGTCCGCGCCGATCCCGGCCAGCTGGAGCAGGTGATCGTCAATCTGGCCGTCAACGCTCGCGATGCGATGCCGGAGGGCGGCACACTGACGCTGCAGACCTTCGCGGTCGGCGCGGCCGAAGTGCGGCGCATGAAAAGCGATATCATGCCGGCGGTCGACTATACCGCGCTCAGCATCTCGGATACGGGAACGGGAATCTCCTCCGACGTGCTGCCCAAGATCTTCGAACCATTCTTCACCACGAAGGAAGTCGGCAAGGGTACCGGCCTCGGTCTTTCGACCGTCTACGGCATCGTCAAGCAATCGAACGGTTTCATCTTCGCCGACTCGGTGCTTGGCGAGGGAACGAGCTTCATCATCTATCTGCCGGTCCATAAGGCCGAAGTGCAGGCTGAGGCTGCGCCGGTCATACCAAAGGAGCGCCCGGCCGAGCTGTGGGGCAGCGGCACGATCCTGCTGGTCGAGGATGAAGCGATGGTCCGCGCAGTGGCGGAGCGCGCGCTGACCCGCCAGGGCTATACGGTCGTGACGGCCGCCAATGGCGAGGAAGGGCTGGAGCGGCTGGAGGACGGCGAGACGTTCGACCTGCTGATCTCCGACGTGGTGATGCCGACGATGGACGGCCCGACACTGGTCCGCCACGCGCGGCAGAAATATCCGGAGCTGCCGATTCTGTTCATGTCCGGCTATGCCGAGGAGCAATTGCGGAAGTCGATCGACATCGAGCGTGTCGCTTTCCTGCCTAAGCCTTTCTCGGTCCAGCAACTTGCCGAGGCGGCCCGTGCGGCGTTGACGCCGAAGTGATTTTTCCTTTGGCGCGAGGCGCTTGAGTCCGCTATCGGCGGCGTAATGACCGGGGGCCCATCCATCCTGATCGTCGAAGACGAGCCGCTCATCTCGATGATGCTCGAGGATTTTCTCGATGCGCTCGGCTATCGGCTTGCGGGCTGCGTGGATGCCGTGCCCGAAGCACTGGCCGTGGTGGAGCAGGGCGGGTTCGACGCTGCTTTGCTCGACGTCAATCTGCGCGATGGCGAAATGTCGTGGCCGATCGCCGACGCGCTGACCGCGCAAGGGCGGCCGTTCATCCTCGCCACCGGCGGCGGCAATGAGATGGTGCCCGATCGTCACGCCGACGTGCCGGTGCTCAACAAACCCTACACGCTGGACGGGGTGCGCGAGGCGTTCGAAGCGCTCCTGGCCGGCTGAAGCCTCGGCGCGATGCCCATCGCGGACATTTTGCTCAAGGAACTGACCGCCGCCGCCGATCCGTCGCGCGCGCCGGCGATGCAGGCCTATATGAAATCGGCCATGCCTTTTCTGGGCGTGTCCGCGGCGCCGCTGCGCGCTGTGTGCAAGCGCGTGTTCGCCAATCTGGATTATCCGGACGCCGTGGCCTGGCGCGATGACGTGCTGGCGATCTGGCGAGGCGCCGAATTCCGCGAGCAGCGCTACGCCGCGATCGAGCTGACCGGAACGCGCGGCGCAAGGCCGTTTCAGCGTATCGACGCGCTTCCAATGTATGAGGAAATGATCGTCACCGGCGCCTGGTGGGATGTCGTCGATGCGATCGCGACGCAGCGGCTTTGGCAAATCCTGCGAAATGATTCCGCGCCGATGCGGCAGGCAATGCTTGATTGGGCGCGAGGCGAAAATATGTGGAAGCGGCGCAGTGCGATCCTCTGCCAACTCCCCGCCAAGGGCGCGACTGATCTCGATCTGCTTTATGCCTGCATCGAACCCTCGCTCGATTCGCGCGAATTCTTTTTGCGCAAGGCGATCGGCTGGGCCCTGCGGCAATATGCCCGGACCGACACGGAGGAGGTGCGTCGCTACGTCTCGGCGCATGAAAACCGCCTCAGCGGCCTCAGCAGGCGTGAGGCGCTGAAGCGGATTGGCGGCTAGAAAGTTCCGCTCTTGTTCTCATGGAACAAATAGGATACGAAGCCTTCCGTTGAACGCGGTTCGCGTTTCCGATTAGGAGGGCTATTGCATGGCGACGCAGCTCAAGATCGTCGATTCCGACAAGACGGGGAATATGGACAGGCAAAAGGCTCTCGAAGCAGCTTTGGCGCAGATTGATCGCGCGTTCGGCAAGGGCTCCGCGATGAAGCTGGGCAGCAAGGAAACGATGCAGGTCGAGGCGATCTCGACCGGTTCTCTCGGCCTCGACATCGCGCTTGGCGTCGGCGGACTGCCGCGCGGCCGTGTGATCGAGGTGTACGGTCCGGAATCGTCGGGCAAGACGACACTGGCGCTGCACGTGATCGCCGAAGCCCAGCGCAATGGCGGCACCGCCGCGTTCGTGGACGCCGAGCATGCGCTCGATCCGGTCTATGCGAAGAAATTGGGCGTCGATATCGACGAACTGATCGTGTCGCAGCCCGACACCGGTGAGCAGGCGCTGGAAATCACCGACACGCTGGTGCGCTCCAATGCGATCGACGTGCTGGTGGTGGACTCGGTCGCAGCACTTGTGCCGCGCGCCGAGATCGAGGGCGAGATGGGCGACAGCCATGTGGGCCTTCAGGCCAGGCTGATGTCGCAGAGCCTGCGCAAACTCACCGGCTCGATCAGCCGCTCGCGCTGCATGGTTATCTTCATCAATCAGCTGCGCATGAAGATCGGCGTGATGTACGGCAACCCGGAAACCACGACCGGCGGCAATGCGCTCAAATTCTATGCGTCGGTCCGCCTCGACATCCGGCGCACCGGCCAAATCAAGGACCGCGACGATATCGTCGGCAACACGACGCGCGTGAAGGTGGTGAAGAACAAGGTCGCGCCGCCGTTCAAGCAGGTCGAGTTCGACATCATGTATGGCGAGGGCATCTCGAAGATCGGCGAAGTGCTCGACCTTGGCGTCAAGGCCGGGCTGGTCGAAAAATCCGGCGCCTGGTTCAGCTATGATTCGATCCGGATTGGCCAGGGTCGCGAGAACGCCAAACAATATCTGAAGGACAATCCTGAGCTCGCTGCCCGCCTCGAAAAGGCGATCCGCGGCAAGACCGACGATGTCGCCGAGGCGTTGATGGTCGGCCCCGGCGCCGACGATCTCGACGACGAGTGAGCGGCTTTATCGGATGAATGCACGGCCCGCGGCCAGCGACATGTGCACCGTTTGAATATTCGGTTCCCCGGCGAATGCCGGGGTCCACCCCATTATCGCGGGAGCCTGGACCCCGGCCTTCGCCGGGGAACAGCATCCAGCCTTTAGGCGGCTATGAACGCCGTCGCCAGCCGGCGGGGCCTTTGCTATTCGGCAGGTGATGACTGTGCCGCCGCCTCGCTTCCGCTTGATCGGTATGCCGACCGATCGCAACAGTTCGTTCGAGCGTGGCGCTGCCGCCGGCCCGGCAGCGATCCGCGAAGCCTTGTGGAGCGAGCGTGGCAACGCGGCCGCCGAATGCGGCCTCGAAATGGGCAGCGATTTCCTGATCGACGATATGGGCGATCTGCCGCTCGCCGAGGCCAATAGCGATGACGACCTGATGCGCGATGCCGTGGCCGCCGCACTTGCCAATGACGCTGTGCCGATTTCCCTCGGCGGTGACCACGCGATCACTTTTCCGATATTCGAGGCCATCGCGGCGCGCCATGGCCCGGTCGATATTCTGCACATTGATGCGCATCCCGACCTTTATGATGATTTCGAAGGCAATCCGCGCTCGCATGCTTCCCCGTTCGCGCGGATCATGGAGCGCGGCCTGGCCGGCCGGCTGGTGCAGGTGGGCATCCGCACGCTCAATCGCCATTGCCGCGAACAGGCCGAACGCTTCGGCGTCGAGGTCATCGACATGCGTTCTTTCGCGCCCGATCGCGTTTCAGCCTTCGATCGGCCCACCTATCTCAGCATCGATCTTGACGGCATCGACCCTGCTTACGCTCCTGGCGTCGCCCATGCCGAGCCGGGCGGCCTGAGCGTGCGCGAGGTTCTGGCGACGCTCGGCCGCGTGCGCGGCCCGATCGTCGGCGCCGATATCGTCGAACTCAACCCCGCGCGCGACCTGAACGGCATCACCGCAATTCTTGCCGCCAAGCTGGTGCGCGAGGTCGCCGCGCGCGCGACTCGCAACAGTCAGTCTGGATCACGCGATGGATAAATCCGAATGGGAAGGCCGGGTCGGCGATGTCTGGGCCGAAGAGTGGCGGCGCACCGATCGCAGCTTCGTCCCCATAGACAGGGCGTTGGCAGCGGCCGCCGCCAAGTGCTTTGCGGCCGGCACATCGGCACGCATCCTCGATATCGGCTGCGGCGCCGGCACCACCAGCCTCTCACTCGCCCGGCAACTGCCGGATGCAAGCGTCACCGGCGTTGATCTCTCCCCGGCCCTGATCGGCGTTGCGCGCACCCGCGCCGCGGAGGCGCCCCGTTGCCGGTTCGTGCAGGGCGACGCATCCCGCTGGGCGGGCGAAACCGGCTTCGACCTGCTGGTTTCGCGCCACGGCGTGATGTTCTTCGACAATCCTGTCGCTGCCTTCGCTCATCTTCGCAGCCTTGCCCGGCCCGGCGGCAGGTTCGTTTTTTCCTGTTTCCGCGCCGCCGAGCAGAATCGCTGGGCATCCGGTCTCAGCCACCTCATTCCCGGCGCCGCGCCCGATCCGCACGCGCCAGGCCCATTCGCTTTCGCCGACGAGAAGCGCGTTCGTGACATTTTAAGCCGCAGCGGCTGGCGCGATGCCGAGCCGAGGCCGCTCGACTTCGATTATGTGGCGGGTGAGGGCGATGATGCCGCCGCCGACGCCGCCGATTATTTCGGTCGCATCGGACCCGTGGCCCGCGCTGCCCGCGAACTCGACGATGCCGGGCGCGCCCGCCTGCTCGATGCTCTCGACGCATTGGTAGCCGCACATCTCAAAGCCAATCGTGTCACTTTTCCCGCCGCTGCCTGGATCTGGAGCGCCACTGCATGACGATCATCGTCCACCATCTCGAAAACAGCCGTTCGCAACGCATTCTCTGGATGCTGGAGGAACTCGGTCTCGACTATGAAGTGAAGCGCTACGAGCGGAACCCGAAGACGATGCTTGCGCCGCCCGAGCTGAGGCGCGTTCATCCGCTCGGCAAGTCGCCGGTGATTCAGGACGGCGACACGATCGTGGCGGAGACCGGGGCGATCATCGAGTATCTGGTCGAGAAAGCCGACGGCCGGCTCGGCCCGCCCGCGCATCGCGATGCGGTGCTGCGCTACCGTTTCTATCTTCATTACGCCGAAGGTTCGGTGATGCCGCCTTTGCTGGTGAAACTCGTGCTCAGCCGTGTGCCGGTCTTCGGAAAGGCGGCGCAGAAGCGCATCCAGCCGATGATCGACAATCACTTGAATTATCTGGAGCGCGAACTGGACGGCCGTGACTGGTTCATCGGCGACGATCTCACCGCCGCCGATATCATGCTCAGCTTCCCGCTGGAGGCCGCGCAGTCCCGCGCCGGTCTCGATGCCTCACGCCCCAACCTCACCAATTGGCTGGCACGCATCCACGCACGGCCAGCCTATCAGCGCGCGCTAGAACGCGGCGGACCTTATGCCTACGCCTGAGATCCCCAGTCCTCGGCCGGCGGGCGGTCTGGGCGATGCGACGGCGCGTGCGGCGGTTCGATTTCCGGTGGCTGCGCCGGATCGAGCCCGCCTTCCCATTTCGCCACCACAGTAGCGGCGATCGCGTTGCCGACCACGTTGGTGGCGGAGCGGCCCATATCGAGGAAATGATCGACCGCCAGGATCAGCAGCAGCCCGGCCTCCGGGATGTTGAATTGCGACAAGGTCGCCGCGATCACGACCAGGCTGGCGCGCGGCACGCCGGCGATGCCCTTGGACGTGATCATCAGCGTCAGCAGCATCGCGATCTGCGTGCCCAGCGGCAGGTCGATGCCGTAAGCCTGGGCGATGAACAGCGACGCCGCCGTCATGTACATCATCGACCCGTCCAGATTGAACGAATAGCCGAGCGGCAGCACGAAGCTGGCGATGCGGGGCGGCACGCCGAATCTGTCGAGCGCTTCGAGCGTGCGCGGGAACGCGGCTTCGGAGGACGCGGTCGAGAAGGCGACCAGGATCGGCTCGCGAATGTAGCGGAACAACTCTTTGGCACGCTTGCCGATGATCAGGAAGCAAAGCAGCCCCAGCAGCACCCAGAGGAGGCCCAGCCCCAAATAGACGCTGCCCATGAAATAGGCGAGCTTGCCGATCACGCCGGGGCCCTGCTCGGCCAGCGTCGCCGTCACCGCCGCGAACACCGCATAGGGGGCGAAGCGCATCACATAGTCGGTCAGCTGCAGCATCACCGCGACCAAAGCTTCCGCGCCCTTCACGAGCGGCGCGGCTTTTTCCCCCACCGCCGTGATCGCGACACCGAAGAAGACCGAGAAGACGACGATCTGCAGAATCTCGTTCTGCGCCATCGCGTCGACGATCGAGGTCGGGAAGATATGGGTGATGATCTTCGCGACATCGAAAGCGCTGCGGTCAATGCCCGAAGCTTCGGTCGCGGGCGGCAGCGGCAGGTTCAGCGCGGCGCCAGGCTGGAGGATGTGGGAGATGATCAGGCCCAGCGTCAGCGACATCAGGCTCGCCGTGATGAACCAGGCGATCGACTTGACGCCGACCCGGCCTAAAGCCGCCGTGTCGCCCATATGGGCGATGCCCACCACCAGCGTGCCGAACACCAGCGGCGCGATGATCATCTTGATGAGGTGCAGGAAAACAGTGGTGACGATCGAGATATAGCCCGCGATCGTCTTCAGCTTTTCCGGATCGCCGATGCTCGCATTCAGCGCCCAGCCGGCGATGATGCCCAGCACCAGGCCGGCGAGAATGAAATAGGTCAGGCGTTTGGCCACGAAGCGGTCCCCTCTTTGCGGCCGACTACGAAGGCGATTAGCGCGGCGCGGTCAAGCCGTGGCGGAGACCGGGGAGATCCAAAACCCGTCCATCCCGAGCGAAGTCGAGAGACGCGCAGCCTTTCCGGATTCAGGAAAGCGCGTGTCTCGACTTCGCTCGACATCGGCGGCTAGGGTGCGGGCAAACGGGAGGAACAGCTTGAATCGCCGCACCCTGCTCAAATCCGCCGGCCTGATCGGTCTTTCCACGCTTTTGCCGCTGTCCGCGCTGGCGGCGGAAGTGGATACTTCCGGCCTTTCGGACATGACGAAAGATGCAGTGCCGATCGGCCGCGAGGAGCGGATGCGGCGCCTTGCCCGCGCGCAGGAACTGATGAAGCGCAACGGCATCGGCGCGGTGCTGATCGAGCCGGGATCGTCGCTGATCTATTTCACCGGCGTGCGCTGGTGGCGGAGCGAACGGCTAACGGCCGCGGTAATCCCCGCCTCGGGCGAGCCGCTCATCGTCACGCCTTTTTTTGAGCGGCCCTCAGTGCAGGAAAGCCTCGGGGTTCCGGCCGAAATTCGCGTCTGGCAGGAAGATGAAAGCCCGACCGCGGTCATCGCCAAATGGCTGAAAGAAAAGAAGCTCGACCGCGCCCGCATCGGCATCGAAGAGACGGCGCGCTTCTTCGCCAGCGACGGGCTCGCCAAGCTGTTGCCGCAGGCGCGGATGGTCTCCGCCAACCCGGTCGTGCGCGGCTGCCGGATGCACAAGACGCCGGCCGAAATCGCGCTGATGCAGAAAGCGAACGACGTCACCATCGCCGCGATCCGCTGGACGGTGCCGCGCATCCGCGAGGGCATGAAGCGCGATGAGATCGTCGCGATGATCGTGGCCGCCACCAATGCACTGGGCGGCGAGGCGGACGGCGGTCTGGTGCTACTGGGCGAGGCCTCCGCCTATCCGCATGGCTCCGGCAAGCCGCAGGTCGTGCGGGAAGGGGAGGTCGTGCTGATCGACGTCGGCTGCAGCGTGCATGGCTATGCGTCGGACATCAGCCGCACCTTCGTTCCCGGCCGCGCGCCCGATGCGGTGCGCCGCGTGTTCGATACCGTAGCCGAAGGGCAGCAGATCGCGATGCGCACCGCGAGGATTGGCACGCCCTGCGGCCAGGTCGATGACGCTGTTCGGGCCTTTTATGTGAAGGAAGGATACGGTCCCGGCTACAAGCTGCCCGGCCTTTCGCACCGCACCGGTCACGGCATCGGCATGGACGGGCATGAACCGGTCAATCTCGTTCATGGCGAGACGACGCCGCTGGACGCCGGCATGTGTTTCTCGAACGAGCCGGGCCTTTATCTGCCTGGCAAATTCGGGGTGCGGCTGGAGGACTGTTTCCACATGACGCCGGCCGGGCCCAAATTCTTCACCGAGCCGCCAAAGAGCCTCGACAACCCGGTCTGAGGACGGTCAGCCAGCGCGGTCGCGGTTGCGGCGGATCA
>JAFEEY010000075.1:0-5144 GCA_018240865.1 Pseudomonadota bacterium
GGCGGCGTGGTGCGCGCCCGCGCGCTGGCCAAGCGCTTGAACAACGCGCCGCTGGCGATCGTCGACAAACGCCGCGAACGGGCTGGCGAATCGGAAGTAATGAACATCATCGGCGACGTCGAGGGCCGCTTCTGCGTGCTGATCGACGATATCGTCGATTCAGCCGGCACGCTGTGCAACGCCGCCGCCGCGTTACGCGAGGCGGGCGCGGAAGACGTGGTTGCCTATGTCAGCCACGGCGTGCTGTCCGGCGGCGCGGTCGCGCGCGTCGACGGATCGACGCTGACCGAGCTCGTCATCACCGACTCGATCGCCTCGACCGAAGCGGTCGCGGGGGCGAAGCGCATCCGCACGCTCACCATCGCGCCGCTGCTGGCCGAAGCGATCCGCCGGATTGCCGACGAAAGCTCGGTCTCCAGCCTGTTCGACTAAGCGCTGACGGGATTGTCGTTATTGTCGTCGCCATTGACGGCGGCAAGGACGCCGATCGCGACGATGCCCAGCGCCAGCCCAATGCCGATCACTGCGCCCGAGCCACCTTCAAGCTTCGAATCACCGCTCGAAGCCGAAGCGCGCGCGACGGACAATTTCGAGGCTGACGAAGGCGCGGCGATCGCCGGCGCGGCGGCCATGCTGGCCGAGACAAGAATCGTGCTGAGCAACTTAAGACGCATACGGACCTCCCTTTTGCAGGAACAGGGTGAACACGCGAAGGCCGTTTACGTTCCGGGCGATCCGGCGAACCGGAGCCGAAACGGGTCGCTGGCTACCAGAACCGTTCGACGCCGAAGCCGTCGAACAGCTTTTCGTTGGACACAAGCGCCGCCGCCTCAAGCCTCGACTGGGCAATCAGCAGACGGTCGAAAGGATCTCTGTGCGGGATCGCCAGTGCTCCCGCCGCTGCGACATGTTCCACGGTGATCGGTATAGAAAGATAATCGGCGGCGCGAAGCACAGCCGGAAAATCGCGTGCGAGTTGTTCAGCTTCCGGAAGCTTGCCGAGCCGGAACTTTGTGGCCACTTCCATCGCCGATGCAGCGCTGACGAGAATCTCGTTCTCGCGGTCGTCGATGGCGATTCGTGCCGACTTGGACAAACGAGGATCGTCGCCCAAGGCCCAGATCAGCGCATGCGTGTCGAGCAATAGTCTCAATCAGAGCCGTCCCATGCCGCCAACTCGTCATCCGGCAGTGGTTCGAAAAACCGCTCGTCGATCGATATCTTGCCTTTGAGGGCGCCGATCCGACGCCCGCGCTTTTGCTCGACCGGCACGAGCCGAACCGCCGGCTCCTTCCCGCGCGCAATCACAACCTCGCCGCCGGCCAAAGCCTCGGCAATCAGACGAGAGAGATGCGTCTTGGCTTCATGAACAGTAACGACGCTCATGAAAGTAACTTAGCTAACGTCTTAGCTAAGTTCAAGCCGCCTTCGCCCGGCTTGCGCGCTTGCGTTCGTGCGGGTCGAGGTGGCGTTTGCGGAGGCGAATGCTCTTGGGCGTCACCTCCACCAGCTCGTCGTCGTCGATATAGGCGATCGCCTGTTCGAGCGTCAGGCGGCGCGGCGGGGTGAGGCGGATCGCGTCGTCCTTGCCGCCGCTGGCGCGGAAGTTGGTCAGCTGCTTGGACTTCATCGGATTGACCTCAAGGTCGTCCGGCTTGGCGTTCTCGCCGATGATGATGCCTTCATAGAGCGGATCGCCCGGCGCCACCATCAGGATGCCGCGTTCCTCCAGCGCGTTCAGCGCATAGGCATTGGCCTCGCCGGCGCCATTGGAGATCAGCACGCCGTTTTTCCGGCCTTCGATCACGCCCTTGTACGGCCCGTATTTCTCGAACAGCCGGTTCATGATGCCGGTGCCGCGCGTGTCCGACAGGAACTCGCCATGATAGCCGATCAGGCCGCGCGAGGGCGCCGAGAAAGTGATGCGGGTCTTGCCGCCGCCCGAGGGGCGCATATCGGTCATCTCGGCTTTGCGGATCGACATCTTCTCGACGACCGTGCCCGAATGCTCCTCGTCCACGTCGATCACGACCGTCTCATAGGGTTCCTCGCGGCCGTTGGGGCCGTCGCGGAACAGCACGCGCGGCCGGCTGATGCCGAGCTCGAAGCCTTCGCGGCGCATCGTCTCGATCAGCACGCCCAGCTGAAGCTCGCCGCGGCCGGCGACTTCGAAACTGTCCTTGTCATCGCTTTCCGTGACCTTGATCGCGACGTTCGATTCCGCCTCGCGGAACAGGCGGTCGCGGATCATGCGGCTCGTCACCTTGGTGCCTTCGCGGCCCGCCATCGGGCTGTCATTGACGGCGAAGCGCATCGACAAGGTCGGCGGGTCGATCGGCTGGGCGTGCAGCGGCTCCGTGACCGACGTATCGGCGATCGTATTGGCGACGGTCGCGACGGTCATGCCGGCGAGGCTGATGATGTCGCCCGCTTTCGCTTCCTCGACCGGCACCCGCTCAAGGCCGCGGAACGACATGATCTTGGTCGCACGGCCGGTCTCGATCACTTTGCCGTCCGGATCGAGCGCGTGGATCGGCTGGTTCATCTTGACCGTACCGCTCTCGACACGGCCGGTCAGGATGCGGCCGAGGAAATTGTCGCGGTCGAGCAGCGTCACAAGGAATTTGAACTGCGCGTCCGGATCGACGCTGGGCGCCGGCACATGCTCGACGATCTTGTTGAACAACGGCTCCAGCGTGCCTTCGCGCGCCTCGGGATCGTCGGACGCATAGCCGTTGCGGCCCGAGGCATAGAGCACGGGGAAGTCGAGCTGCTCGTCGCTCGCCTCCAGGCTCACGAACAGGTCGAACACTTCATCGAGCACTTCCTGCACGCGCGCGTCCGAGCGGTCGATCTTGTTGACGACGACGATCGGCTTCAGGCCCAGCGCCAGCGCCTTGCCGGTGACGAACTTGGTCTGCGGCATCGCGCCTTCGGACGAATCGACGAGCAGGATGACGCCGTCCACCATCGACAGGATGCGCTCCACCTCGCCGCCGAAATCGGCGTGGCCGGGTGTATCGACGATGTTGATACGGGTGCCGTGCCAATCGACCGAGGTGCATTTGGCCAGGATGGTGATGCCGCGCTCTTTCTCCAGATCGTTCGAATCCATCGCGCGTTCCTCGACGCGCTGATTGTCGCGGAAAGTGCCGGACTGGCGGAACAGCTGATCGACAAGAGTCGTCTTGCCATGATCGACGTGCGCGATGATGGCCACGTTGCGGAGGCTCATTGAAAATCCTGATGTGAGCGGAATTTGCCCGCGCCCTTAGCGCAAATGCTGCGTTGCGGAAAGGGCGATCGCCATTTGGGGGCGATTGGGGCTTTCGTTAAGATCTGCGCCGTAGCAAAAGGATGCTGGAAACAGGGGCCAACATCTTGAAACGCAGGAGTTTAGCGGCAGTTGTCGTGGCGATCGCGAGCCCGCTCGCGGCCGCGCAGCCGGTCTATTACAACAAGGCCGGCGTGGCGCAGGAGCGCTATGCCGAGGACTATGGCGAATGCAGCGCGCTGGCGGGCGGCGTCGCCCGGCCGCACACCTATGTCTATTCGAACAACCCGATCGCGGCGGCGGCGGGCGGCTTTTTCGCCGCGCTGTTGGACGGGGCTGAACAGCGCAACCTGATGCGTGCTGTGCTGCGCACCTGCATGGCCGACAAGGGCTATCGCCGCATCCGCATGAGCGAGGCGGGCGAGGCCCGGATCCGCGATCTCAAAGGGGCCGACAAGGAAGCGGCCATCTACCGCATGGCATCGGCCGACACGATCGAAGGGGAGCTACTTCCGCAATGACGATGATGAAATGGGCCGCGCCCACACTGATCGCTCTGTCGGCGCAGCCGGCGAGCGCGGAGGCTTTGTCGAAAGTGCCCGCACAGCTGAATCCGGCCAAGGCCTATGTGCTGGTCGAATATGAGCTGATGGAAAACGCGCTGAAAAGCCTGCCCGGATCACGCAGCCGCATGCCGCTGATCGCAGGTCTCGCACTCGCCCGCTACGATGCCGAGCTGAAGGATGTTCGCGGGCTGGGCCGAGCCGAGTCCAATCCGGTGCCAAAAGGCCAGGCCAATCAGGAGCGCTTCCGCAGCAAGGTGCTCGCCAAATCCGAAACCAGCCGGATGCTGCTGCTGGAGCTCGAACCCGATCTCTGGGTCGTCCAGGGCTATGGCAACACGTCCTTTTCGCTCGGATCGGTCAGCTTCCGGCTGGAGCCGGGCATAATCACCGATCTGGGCGTCGTCTCCGCGGCGCCTGACTGGGCGGAAGACCAACGCGCGATGAACGGCGGCGATCTGGTGAAGATGGCGTTCCTGGGCCCGTTCGCCAAAAAGCCGGACGTCGCCCCCATGCGGGCAAGCTTCCGGCCGCGCACCGAAAAGGATCTGCCCATTCCGGCCGGGCTGCCGAAGGACAAGGTGCAGGCCGTGGCGTTCGCGCCCGACGCCAAATTCGGCAATTATCTGGGCGGCCTCGTCAACCGGATCGACGGCGTCAATTTCCGCATGAAGCAGAAAAAAGCCGAAGCCGAGGCGCCCGCCGCGAACTGATCGGCATGCGAGAAGGCGTAGCGGCGAGACCATTCTCGACAACGTCATCCCCCTCGCCTATCGCCCGCGCCAGTTTCAGGGAGATGGTGTTTCAATGGTGACGGCAAGCCAGAATCTCGATCGCGTGCTGGTGCTGGAAATGGTGCGCGTGACCGAAGCGGCGGCGATCGCGGCCTCGACGATGATCGGGCGCGGCAATGAGAAAGCGGCGGACGCGGCGGCGGTCGAGGCGATGCGCGCGGCGCTCAACACGCTCGACATCGATGGCACCGTGGTGATCGGCGAAGGCGAGCGCGACGAAGCGCCGATGCTCTATATCGGCGAGAAGGTCGGATCGGCCGAGGGCGGCCCGGCGATCGACATTGCGCTCGACCCGCTGGAAGGCACCACCATCACCGCCAAGGCCGGCCCCAACGCGCTCGCGGTGCTGGCGATCGCGGAGAAAGGCTGCCTGCTGAATGCGCCCGACGTCTATATGGACAAGCTCGCCGTCGGCCCCGGCTATCCCGAAGGCGTGATCGACCTGGACAAAAGCCCGACCGAGAATGTGCAGGCGATCGCCGCGGCGAAGGGCGTGCAGCCCAATGAGATCAT
>JAFEEY010000075.1:5196-7405 GCA_018240865.1 Pseudomonadota bacterium
GCGACCACCAATCCGGACACGACGATCGACGTCTATATGGGATCGGGCGGCGCGCCGGAGGGCGTGCTGGCGGCAGCGGCGCTGCGCTGCGTGGGCGGCCAGTTCAAGGGGCGCCTCCTCTTCCGCAACGATGACGAGCGCGCGCGGGCGCGCAAATGGGGCATTGAGGATCTGAACAAAATCTACGACCTCAATGAACTGGCCAGCGGCGACTGCATCTTCGCCGCGACCGGCGTCACCGACGGCTCGCTGCTGGACGGCGTCAAGCGCCGCAAAGGGGGCGTAATGACCACCGAAAGCGTCGTCATGCGCGCGAGCTCGGGCACTGTCCGCTGGGTCAAAGGCGAACACCACAAGCCCCTCTGACCATTGTTGCATTATCGCAACATCTGTTGTTTTTTCTTTTGAATCAGTAGCTTTTGCGCTGCCGGTCAGCCATAGCGCCGGCGCGGCCGTCCGGCCGCTCATCCTTACGGGGGAAAGAAAACAGATGTTGAAGTTTGTGATGGCTGGCGTTGCCGGCCTTGTTGTTGCGTCCTCGGCTCATGCCGCTGCTCCGGCCGGCGGCCGCGCGGAAGCCATTGTCGGCTGGGACAAGAACAAGCTGGATACCGGTGCCGGTACGCTGAACCGCGACGGCGTCGTGTTCGGCCTGGGCCTGGGCTATGATTTCGTGATCGGCACGACCGCCTCGCTGGGCATCGATGTCGAAGCGAGCGAATCCTCTGCCGACGTGTCCGCGACTAGCGGCACGACCTCGGCCAAGCTGTCGATCGGCCGTGACCTTTATGCCGGCGCCCGCGCGACCTTCGCGCTGTCCGACCGCGCCAACCTGTATTTCAAGGCGGGCTACACCAATGCCCGCGTGAAAGGCAGCGTCACCTTGGCCGGCACCACCACTTCGGCAAGCGCGAACGCTGACGGTATCCGCGGCGGCGCGGGCGTGCAGTTCATGCTGTCGTCGAAAATGTATGTCGGCGGCGAATATCGTTATTCCAACTACGAGAATGATTATTCGCGCCATCAGGTGGTCGGCACGGTCGGCTTCCGCTTCTGATGCGACAAGGGGCGGGGCGCCAGGCGCTCCGTCCCACCGCCTTCGGCCGTCCCGCGGCAGGACGGCATGCTCCAATCCGGCGTAAAATCTTATCGGAAACGTAACCGGAATCTGTTACTGGCACGTGTGTCACTTGCAGTGACAATGCCGGGGGATGCCAGCGTATTCGGTATCGGGCCGGTTGGGGGACAGCATGTACGCGGCGAAGACGATGGATACTGACCTTGTGCTTCAACTCGGTCAGGCGTTCAGCTTCAAGGATTGGGCGCGGGCGCCGGCAGGTCAGGCCGGAGGCATCATCGCGCGCAAGGCCCAAGCCAGCCCTGCCGAATGGGACCGATTCGCGGGCGAGACCTGCGCATCGTTCCAGGCCGATCACGCCCATCTGAAAGCTCAGGCGCTGATCGGGGCGCGGCAGCTGCGGATGTTCGAATTCGTCGATGCCGCGACGGGCGACAAGATCGGCCAGTGCGCGGTGCTGAAGGGCGGCCGCCGCTTCGAGATTCAGGACGGTCTCCAGTTCAGGCCGGATCGACAGGGCCAGTGGCAGCAGGCGATGCGCGCCTTGCTGGCGGAACTTGGCGCCGGCACCTATGTCTATGGCGGCCTGTGGAGCTGCGAAGCGCCGCGCGATGCCGAATTTGCCGGGCTGCGAGGCGTGACGGTCGAGCATGTGCGTCCGTTCGCGGTGCAGGGCGTGGATTTCACCAAATGGCCGAGCTGGGACCGCTATTGGGCCAAGGTCAGCGACAGCGTCCGCTACGAATCCAAATACGCGCCGGAGCGCGTGCCGGGCCTGCGGCTGGAACGCTTTACCGGCCTCGCCATGCTAAAAACGATCCCGGCGATCATGGAGCTGCAGGGCGCCAGCTATGCGCGCAAGGCCATCGGCTATAACCGCTGGAAGCAGGGTCTGCGCTACGCCTATTACATGGCACGGTGCTGGCGCTCGCTCGAGGTTGTGCTCGCGGTTGCCGATGCCGGCGTGCTCGCAGCCTATTATGGCGGGCGGCTGGGCGACCGCACCTATTACATCTTCGGCGGGCAGAAGGCCGGCAGCGGGGGCGCCAATTGGTATCTGCTGAAGGAAATGACGCGCGCTGCATATGAAGGTTCGCCGGAAGGCCGCTTCATCATGGGCAATGTCGACTA
>JAFEEY010000076.1 GCA_018240865.1 Pseudomonadota bacterium
ATCGCCAGCGCGAACGGCCTTTCGCTGGGCGTGCTGATCGGCACCGCTGTGGGCGCGATCTATGCCTATCCGATGCTAGGCCTGACGATCGCGCTCGCGATGCTGATCAACAATCTCGTCGCGGGTTTCGCTGGCATTCTCGTCCCGATCACGCTTGACCGGCTGCGCATCGATCCCGCCGTCTCTTCCGCCGTGTTCGTGACGACCGCGACCGACGTGATGGGCTTTTTCAGCTTCCTCGGCCTCGCGACGCTGTTTCATCTGGGTTGAACCGGCGGCCCCGCGCCGCCACTTTCTGCCAATGCTGCACATGAGCAAAGTCGCGGTGGCTTGCACCACAGTCGATGCGCTTGCCGCGCGCGTCGCCGGCCGGGCCGAAGGCGGCGTGGTGCGGATAGTGACGCGCTTCAGGCCGACCCGGCATGCGGAGCTGGTCGGCGGCTCGTTGTTCTGGATCATCAAGCACCGGCTGGTCGGACGGCAGGAAATACTGGGCTTTGCCGAAAGCGAGGATCACCGCTGCCTGATCGAGCTGGACGCGCGCCTGATCCCTGTCCGCGCCCAACCGCGCCGCGCGCACCAAGGCTGGCGCTATCTGGATGCGAAAGACGCGCCCGCCGATCTCGGCACCGGCGATATCAGCGCACTGCCGCGCCAATTGCTCGAGGAACTGAGCGCGCTGGCGCTGGTCTAACCGCTCCAAATCTTCGTCATTCCCGCAAAAGCGGGGAACCTAGGCTCTTCGTCCTCTTCGTGTCTTTGTGATCTTCGTGTGAGAAAAATTGAGCTCACACAAAGACACAAAGACACGAAGACACAAAGAAGGGCTGGTTCCCGCTTTCGCGGGAATGACGACAGGCGGGCGTTCAGCGTCCGCAGCGGACCGGGCCGCCGCCGGTCTGCTTGACTTCGCAGGCGGCGCCGCCGGTAACTTCGACCGCACCGATGCCCATGGCGGACACCTTGGCGCTGCGGCTCGCCTGGATGCGCACCGCGCCGGCGCTTTCGGTAGTAAGGGTCAGATCGGAGACGATGAGGTCGCCCGCGCGGATTTCGGCCGTGCCGCGCGCCACGGCCGCAGCTTGCCGGGCCTTGCCCGAAACTTCGAGCGCGCCGGCCCCGGCAATGGCGAGGCTGGCATTGTCGGCGTCCAGCTGATGCACGGTGATCCGTCCCGAACCTTCGGCCGTCAGCGTGATCCGCATGCCTTTCATTTTATCGATATCGAGACTGCCCGACCCGATCAGAATCGCCGTCGACAAATCCGGCGTCGTCAGCATGATTCTCGGCGCACCTGCGCTCTTTCCGGGATAGCCGCCCCAACTCGACAGATTCGGCCGGATCAGCATCGTCCGCCCCTCGACGCGCAGCGACACGCGCTCGATCGCGGCATCGTCGCCGCTGACCCTGGCGGAGACCGCCTTGCCGGTCGCGACCGTGACGACGAACGGCCCTTCGACGCGGATGCGATCGAAGCTGGTGACGCTGAAGCTGCGTTCCGCCGCGGCGGCCGGCGATGCCAGCAGGGCCGCAACCAGAATCAGCCGCATTTCACGTCGCCGGAACCCATCTTGCTGACCTTGCAGCGCGGGGTGCCCGACAATACCACATCGCCCGATCCGACGATCGAGACATCGGCGTCGCCATTCACTTGCGCACTGACATCGCCTGATCCGGCGATGCTGATCTTGGCCCGCTCCGCCTTCAGGCCCTTGGCGTCGAGATCGCCCGATCCCGCGATCGAGATATCGACGCTTTTGGCTTCACCTGTCACCGAGGCGTCGCCCGAGCCCGCTATGTTGAGCGAAGCGGCGTCCGCCTGCAGCGTCGCAATGGCAAGGTTGCCCGAACCCGCGACCGATCCGGAGAAGGACGCGGTCTGCACTCTGTCCACTTTCATATCGCCGGAGCCGGCGACCGAAGCGCCGCGCAGCTGCGGCACCGTCACAGTGACGACGACGGGATCATGATCGCCCCAGCTGACATTCCATGTGTTCTTCTCACGGCCGATGCGTAATTCGCCGTCGACGACTTCGACTTTCAGCTTGTCGAGGATGTTCTGCGGCCCGGTGGCGTTCACCGATTCGGCGCTGCCGACCTTCACCACGACATTGTCGGACCCGCGCAGCGACACGCGATCGAACCCGCGCGCCTGGAAACTGCGCGTGCCGTTGGGCCCGGCATTTTCCGCATGGACCGTGCCGCACGCGGTCAGCGTCGCCAGCACGGCGAGGATGGACAGACGGGTCATGATGCTCTCCTCAAGCTGTGTTGCTTGAACAATACACCAATCCGGCGCTCTGTCCATAGTCCCAAATAGCTGAGGCTTAAGCGGCGAGTTGCAGATAGCCCGGCCGGAATTCGCCGGCGGCTTTCAACGCTTCCCAATCGCCGATGGTGACGCGGCCGCTCCGCCACCGCAAAAGCCCGTCGCGGCTCAGATGTTGCAGAATGCGATTCACATGCACAGCCGTCAGACCCGTGGCGTCTCCCAGCTGCTCCTGCGTCAGCGGCATCACGAATTCGGGCCGGCGCGCCACCCCCGCTGCTTCCTGGCGGACCGCGATCTCGCAGATGAGATGGCTGATCCGCCCCCGCGCATCGCGCCGTCCGACATTCATCAGCCACTCGCTCAAGACAGAAGCATTCCGTGCCGCCAGCCGCCACAAGGCAATCGCGATCGAAGGGTAGGATACACCAAGGCTGATCAGGGCATCGTTGGGAATCGATGCGATCGTCAATGGAGACAATGCCTGGACGTCACACGGACTTTTCTCATCCGCCGAGCCGCAAATGTTCAGCGGCTCTCCTTCCATATGAAGGGCCAGCAACGCGCGCGCGCCACGTGCGTCGGTTCGCGAGGACTGAGCGAAGCCGGACAAAAGTATCTGACAATTCTTCGTGTCCTCGCCCTCGCGCGAAATATAGGCGCTGCGGTCAAGCTGGCGGACGCGATGCGGCAGATTCAACAGCGCAGCTCGCTCGGCATCGTCTAGGCGACGGCGCCGCTCCAGCTTCCTGACATAGGGTGCGAGTATGGATTCGTGGAGCATAAAAGCCTCCGCTCGGGGCGAAGGCAGCCATCCTCCTGCCGCTGGCGCCCTGGGCACAGCCAGCGATGAACACCCAATGCATCATTCCCTGATGAGTTCCATCCTAGGGCATGCCTGAAGAAACTTATCTGTATTGTACGCGCCGAACAGTACCCCGAGCTTCCCAGCCCCGAGCGCCGTTCGCGGCCGCGCCAAATGAAAAAGGCGGCGCCTTTCGGCACCGCCTTTTCTCGCAATCGGAAATCCGGCTGCGTGTTATTCCGCTGTCGCCGGCTCCTTGGCCTTGTTGTAGATCGCCGCGGCCTTGTTGAGGATTTCGAGAATCTTCTTCAGCGCGCCGGGCTCGTCGGTCTGTTCCATCGCGGCGAGCTCGCGGGCGAGGCGGCTGGCGGCCGCTTCAAAGATCTGGCGCTCGGAATAGCTCTGCTCCGGCTGATCGTCGGCACGGAACAGGTCGCGCACGACTTCCGCGATCGAGACGAGGTCGCCCGAGTTGATCTTGGCTTCATATTCCTGGGCGCGGCGCGACCACATGGTGCGCTTCACCTTGGGCTTGCCCTTCAGCGTTTCCATCGCCTCGCGCATCGTCTTGTCCGAAGACAGTTTGCGCATGCCGACGCTTTCCGCCTTGTTGGTCGGGACGCGGAGCGTCATCCGCTCCTTTTCGAAACGAAGCACATAGAGCTCAAGGCTCGCGCCCGCGATTTCCTGCCGTTGCAGTTCGACCACACGGCCCACGCCGTGCTTGGGATAGACAACATAATCGCCAACATCGAAGCTGAGCGCCTTGGCAGCCATGAGGAACCTTTCTGTCTTCACGTCTTTGGCCCGGACCCGAGGCAGCCCCGCGACATCTGCGGGGCAATACGCGACCTCATCGGAGAGCGGGCGGATAGAGAGAGGAGGGTTTGACCTTTCTTGCAGATGCAAAGGACATCTGTGCCGAGCCGGGCCCGGTGCACCCCATTTAACAGATTCGAAATAAAATTACCAGCGCTGTCAGCAACCGCAACGATGCGCGCGCGTTGCGCGCGACCCCTGGCGATTTTGCTGCGGCGAATCGGTTCCCAAGCGGGGCGGCTTTGACTAAGCAAAATCGATCTGACGCGGAGGACAAGCATGGATGCCCTGGTATCGACGGACTGGCTGGACAAGGAACTGGGCGCCCCGGACCTGCGCGTTGTCGATGCCACCTGGCTGATGCCGGGCGAAGGTGACGCCGCGGCAGCCTATGAGCAGGCGCATATTCCGGGCGCCGTGTTCATGGACCTGACAGAGCTCGCCGACAGCAACACGACGCTTCCCAACATGCTGCCGCCGGCCGAAAAATTCGCCAGCCGCATGCAGTCTCTGGGGCTGGGCGACGGCAGCCGCATCGTCGTCTATGACCAGTCGCCCTACAAGACGGCGGCGCGGGCCTGGTGGATGCTGCGCACGTTCGGCGCGCACGATGTCGCGATCCTGGACGGCGGCCTCGCCAAGTGGAAGGCGGAAACACGCGCGACCGAAAGCGGCAAGCCGACGGTGCGCCACCGCCACTTCACCGCCTGGAACGACGCCAAGGGCGTACGTACGCTTGCGCAGATGAAGGCCAATGTCGGCAGCCGCGATGAGCAGGTGCTGGATGCACGCGGCGCCGGCCGTTTCGCGGGCCAGGAAGTCGAGCGGCAGGGCGTGACGCCGGGCCACATCCCGGGCTCCAAGAACCTGCCTTTTGGCGACCTGTTCAATGCCGACGGTACCTACAAGACCGGCGATGCGCTGAAGGCGGCCTTCGACGCGTCGGGCATCGACACGAATAAGCCAATCGTCACCACTTGCGGCTCCGGCATCACTGCCTCGGTGCTGCTGTTCGGCCTGCACCTGCTCGGCAAGGACGCGGCGCTGTACGATGGCTCGTGGAGCGAATGGGGCGCCGATCCGTCCACGCCCAAGGAAACCGGCGCGGCGGCGTGAGCGAACAGGTCTTTCATAGCCTCCCTCCTTGTGGGGGAGGTTGGTGGGGGGCAGCCCGCGCCCGCGGGCCAAAAGACCTTGCTGCGATCGAGTCCTTGTTGGCGTCTTCGGCTCACGCGCCCCCACCCAACCCTCCCCACAAGGGGGAGGGCTTGTGAAGGACGGCCAGAAGCCTTCGACCCGGCTCGTCACGGCCGGGCGGCGCAAGGAGTGGACGCAAGGCATCGTCAATCCGCCGGTCTGGCGCGCCTCGACGATCCTCTACGACAGCATCGCCGAGCTGAAGGAACGGCAGAAGGATACGCATCACCGCCTCTATTACGGGCGGCGGGGCACGCCGACGCAATGGTCGCTGGCAGAGGCATTGACTGAGCTGGAGCCGGGCGCGGAAGGGACTTTGCTCTACCCCTCAGGCGTGGCGGCGGTGAGCACGGCGCTGCTTTCGGTGCTGCGGCCCGGCGACGAGCTGCTGATGGTCGACAGCGCCTATGAGCCGACCCGGGCGCTGTGCGACGGGCTGCTCAAGCGGTTCGGCATCACAACGCGCTATTACGACCCGCTGATCGGGGCGGGAATCGCCGATCTGTTCAGCGACAATACTCGCGCCGTGTTCATGGAAAGCCCGGGCAGCCTGACCTTCGAAGTGCAGGACGTGCCGGCGATCTGCGCGGCGGCGAAGGCGCGCGGCATCGTCACTCTGCTCGACAATACCTGGGCGACGCCCCTTTATTTTCGCGCGATCGAGAAAGGCGTCGATCTGTCGATCCTCGCTGCCACCAAATATGTGGTCGGTCATTCCGACGTAATGCTGGGATCGGTCACGGCGGCGCCTTCGATTTGGAAGAAATTGCGTCAGACCACCTACCAGCTCGGCCAGCATGTCTCGCCCGACGATGCCTGGCTCGGCGCGCGGGGGCTTCGGACGATGTGTGTCCGCCTTGCGCAGCATCAGGAAAGCGCGCTGAAGGTCGCGCGCTGGCTGGTGGAGCAGCCGCAGGTCGCGCGTGTCATCCATCCAGCGCTGCCGGGCTGCCCCGGGCACGATCTCTGGCGGCGCGACTTTGCCGGCGCGTCAGGCCTGTTCGGCGTCGTGCTGAACGGCGGGACCGAGGCTGCGCGTACCACGTTGATCGACGGCCTCCAGCTGTTCGGCATCGGCTTCAGCTGGGGCGGCTTCGAAAGTCTCGTCATTCCCGCCGATCCCGCGCCCTTGCGCAGCGCCGTGCCCTGGGTCGCCGAAGGGCCGATGGTGCGCCTGCAGATCGGGCTCGAGGATCCCGACGATCTGATCACCGACTTGGCTGCCGGGCTGGAGCGGTTTTCGGCCGTCTGATTGATGAACAAAGTGTTACGTCTGCGTTCAGCCGGGACCATGCATAACCCCTGACGTGGAACCGGAGAGCTGTGCTCCGCGTCGGTTCCGCGTGTACTCATTGAGGAGACAGAGGGTGTCCATGTTCACGAAGATCACGACGGGGGTGATCGCCACTGCGGCCCTGGTGGCCTCGGCGACGCCCGCTGAAGCGCAATATCGTTATCGCTATCATCACCGCGGCGGCGACCGCACCGCATTGGCGATCGGCGCCGGCGCGCTGGGCCTCGCCGTCGGCGCCGCGCTCAGCTCCAGCAATCGCGGCTACTATCGCGACCGTGGCTATTATGGCGGCAGCTATTACGGCGATCGCTATTATGACGGCGGTTATTACGGCCGCCCCTATGGCTACGGCTATTATGGTTCCAGCTATTATGGCCGGCCCTATGCCTATGGTTATAGCGCGCGCCGTTGCTGGACCGACCGGCAGTGGGACGATTGGCGCGGCCGTTGGCGCCGGGTTCGCGTCTGCGATCGCTATTAAAGTCTGAGCTTAACGAAGGGCGGCGCCGCGCAACGTGGCGCCGCCTGCCTGCGCGAACTGCACAGCCGCGCCCCGTTTGGGATAGATGAAGCCGAAGGTTGGATAGCTGGTCTGGCCGACATCACCCTGCGCCGCGTACCAGACTTTGACCCGGCTCCAGTCGCCGTCCGCCGACACATCCACAACACGCACGTCACGCTCGACCCGGCCGCGCCGCGACCAATTGGCGTGAGTCACGGTGATCTCGCGAGCCGACACGATGCTGCTGACAGTCGCGACATGACCGACGCGCATCTTGCCATAAGGCTTCATGACCATAACGGCGCCGACCGACGGCGTCTCGCCGCGCTCGTATCGGCCGGCGGCCTGGCCCCACCAGGTGCCGGCATTGCCGTGAATATCGATGCCGGAAATCATCCGTGCATAGGGCGCGCACTGCCAGAACTGCGCGCTGGCAGGGCTCGCCCCGAACAAGGATGCAAACAGCAACATGGCGCCGACAAGGGCGCTGCGACCCGATTTCATTTTCTTGAGAAAGTCCCCGATCTCGTTGCGGAGGGCTGTAGGCGAGGCAAAACTTAAGAGTCTTTGACCCTGCGGCGACTCGACGCGCCGACCCGATGAGTTGCGGGAACTTTTCGGCCCGCCGTCATCGCGGCTCGACTCGTCGTCCGGCTTGGAAGCGGAGGATCGAATCTCTATAGCCGCCGCCATGGAGCGGCTGGACGGCGGCTCGGCGGTTCCGGCCCATCTGCGCGGCGGGGTCGTCGCGCTTGGCAATTTCGATGGATTTCACCTCGGCCACCAAGCGGTGGTGCGTCGCGCGGTCGATCATGCGCATGCTGAAGGCCGGCCGGCGCTGGTCGCGACCTTCGATCCGCATCCGGTGCGTTACTTCAGGCCCGATGCCTCGCCGTTCCGGCTGACTTCGCTGGAACAGCGCCAGCGTCTGTTCGCCGAAGCCGGCGCGGACGCGATGATCGTCTTCCACTTCGATGCGACGCTCGCCGGGCTGACGGCGGAGGAATTCGTGTCGCAGCGGCTGGTCGATCTCATCGGTGTCGCCGGCGTGGTGACGGGTGAGGACTTCACGTTCGGAAAGGGCCGCAGCGGCAATGCCGCCATTCTCGCCGCGCTTGCCATCAGGCACGGCTTTTTCGCTGAGACGGTCGGTCCGGTTTCGCTGGAGGGCGAGCAAATCTCGTCCAGCCGCATCCGTGAAGCGTTGCAGGCCGGCGACTGCGCAATGGCGGCGCGGCTGCTCAGCCGGCCCTTCACGATCGAAGGCGTGGTCGAACATGGCGACAAGGTCGGTCGCACGATCGGCTTTCCCACCGCCAATGTCGCGCTCGATCGCTATCTGAGACCGCGCTACGGCATTTACGCAGTGCGTGGGCGGCTGCTCGATGAACGGGTGCTGGACGGCGCCGCCAATCTCGGCATCCGTCCCAGTTTCCAGCCGCCCAGGGAAACGCTGGAACCGCATTTCTTCGATTTTTCGGGCGATCTTTACGGGCAGCCGGTCGAAGTTGAGTTCCACGCCTTTCTCCGCCCCGAAGCGAAATTCGACAGCCTTGACGCGCTGCAGGTTCAGATAGCCCTCGACTGCGACGAGGCGCGGCGGGTGCTAGGCAGCGAGCGCGGCCGGTAGCGGCGCGAGCGCGGCGAGGAATTGCCGCGCGCTGGCGTCCCAGCTGAAGCTGCGGCCATAGGCAGCGCAGGCGGTCCGGTCACGAGTAAGGGCCTCGGCGATCGCATCGTCCAGCCGTTCGCGCATCGCGCCGACTTGCGGAGTCAGCACGTCGATGGGGCCGCTGACCGGATAGGCGGCAACGGGCGTGCCGCAGGCCAGTGCCTCGATCATCACCAGCCCGAACGTATCGGTGCGGCTGGGGAAAACGAACACGTCGGCACTGGCATACGCGCGGGCCAGCGCACGGCCGGAGAGCGGCCCGAGGAAATGCGCGTCCGGAAAGCGCCTCTCCAGCTCGGCGCGCGCGGGGCCGTCGCCGACGATCACCCTGGTTCCGGGCTGGTCCGTTTCGAGAAAGGCTTCCAGATTCTTTTCGATCGCAATGCGACCGACATAGAGCTGGATCGGGCGCGCCAGCCCGGCGAACGCTTCGGGTATTGGGGCGTCCGGCGTAAACAGCGCCAGATCGACGCCGCGCCCCCAGGGTTTCAGATGCCGGATGCCGTGCGCTTCCAGTGTCCGCCGGATGGAGGATGTGGAGACCAGCACCGCGTCGGCGGGTGCGTGGAACCAGCGTATGTAGCGCCAGAACCATTCGGCCGGCATGCCGGTGCGCCGGGCGACATAATCGGGGAATTGCGTGTGATAGGCCGTGGTGAAGGGGCGCCCCTGGCGCAGGCACCATTGGCGCGCCGCGAGGCAGAGCGGGCCTTCGGTCGCCAGATGCACCGCTTCGGCGCCGAACGCCGCGATGCGCGCGCCGACCGACCGGCTGCTCGCGACCGCCAGCCGGATTTCCGGATAAGTCGGGCATGGCAGCGACCCGTAGAGATCGGGCGAGACGATCAGCACATGATGCCCCATCCGCTCCAGCTCGGCGCGCACCGCCTGGAGCGTGCGGACGACGCCGTTCACCTGCGGGCTCCAGGCGTCGGTGACGATCGCGATCCTCATGCCGCGAGCGCCAGCCCGCGTGCCGGTGTCCCGGCCTCGCGCTCGGCGATCTCATCGGCCCAGTGCAGCACGTCCATTCGCCCGTCGAAATGCTCGACAAGGGCGGTGCAGCTTTCGACCCAATCGCCATCGTTATAATAATCGACATCGCCGATCCGGCGCGTCTCGGCGGTATGGATATGGCCGCAGACCACGCCGTCGACGCCGCGGGCGCCCGCTTCATGCGCCACGACATCTTCGAAACGGCCGATGAAGGAGACCGCGTTCTTCACCTTGTGCTTGGCGTGTTTGGACAGCGACCAATAGGGCAGGCCGATGCAGCGGCGGATCGCGTTCACGACCAGGTTCAGCCGCATCAGCATCTGGTAGGCGGCATCGCCTGCAAAGGCGAGCCAGCGGTGCGCGAGCATGATCGCGTCGAATTCGTCGCCGTGCAGCACCAGCAATTTGCGGCCGTCCGCCGTCTCGTGGATCGCCGTGCGCCTGATCTCGACGCCGCCGAAGCTCAGCCCCGCGAATTGGCGGAACATTTCGTCATGATTGCCGGGAATATAGACGACGCGCGTGCCGCGCTTCGCGCGCTTCATCACCCGCCAAACCACGTCGTTATGCGCAGGCGGCCAGTAGAAGCGCTTCTTCATCCGCCAGCCGTCGATGATGTCGCCCACCAGGTACATGGTGTCGCTGTCGACATGGTCGAGGAAATCGATGAGCATGCGGGCGTTGCAGCCGCGCGTGCCGAGATGGATATCGGAAATCCAGACCGTGCGGTAACGCCGCCGCGTGATCACTTCCGCTTCGGGATGATGCGGGGGCGGTTCCTGAAAGCTATCCGTGTCGAACGGAATGCGCGCGATCGCGTTCATGGGCAGACCCCTGGCTCACTCGCTCAGGCCCTATGAACGGCAATTGTGACAGCTGAAGTCGCAAGGCGTTACGAATCCATGACAATATGGCCGGGAAGCGCCGCCACGCGATCAAGCCACCGCGTGACGTTCGGATATGCTGACAGATCGAAGCCGCCCGCTTCGGCAGTGTGGGTATAGGCATAAAGGCAGATGTCGGCGAGGCTGAACGCCCGCCCGGCCAGCCAGGCCTCGTCCGCGAGATGCTCGTCCATGAGCTTCAGCGCGGCTTCGCCTGCGGCCTGCTTGGCAGGAATCTGCACGCGCTGGGCGTCACTCAAGGCCTCTTCGCCGACAAACAGGCGCCAGAATTTCAGCGTCGCGATGTTGGGCTCATGGCTATATTGTTCCCAGAACAGCCAGCGCAGCATGTCGGCGCGGTCGAACCGGTCGGCGGGGATAAGGTGGGATCCGTCCGCCAGCCAGAAGCAGGCGGCGTTGCTTTCGGCAAGGAAACGGCTGCCGGTCTGCAGGACCGGAATGCGCCCATTGGCATTCACATTCGCAAGGAAGTCCGCCGTCCGCGTCTCGCCTTGCATGATGTCGTAATTCCGGCGGATCAGCGGCACGTCCAGATGCGCGGCGGTCAGCCTGATCTTGTAGCAATTGCCCGATCGCGCATCCTCGTGAAGCACCAACTGCCCGTCCATTCCAACCTCCCCTTGGTCTCTGGGCGCGCGCTTGGCACGGAGCGCGAGCCCGGCCCAATCAGTTTCGACGAACGGCGGATAAGGGGCGCTTATTGCCCGACGCGCGTCCAATGCATTATCCATTGCTCGTTCCAGCTCTTACCGGCGTCGCGCGATACCTGCTGGTGCCAGCGGCACGAGATAGGGGTGATCTCGTCCCAAATGCCGCGCCAGCGCTCGCTCTCTCCATCCACCGCCTCACCGCCGAAGATGCCGGCGCCGTCGATGAAACGGCCCAATTGGGGAGCATTGACGACGCCGTTGGCCGCGCTTGTCCAATGGTCGGCCCACATCTGCTCTTCAGGATGCCAGACGCGCACGCCCAGCCCCAGGAACTTGCCGTTGGCGCGCAGTTCTTCGATGCTGGCCTGACCCCCGAGCAGGCGGTGGACGGTCGCGCCGCCCTCAAAAGTCTCCCACATATCGCTGGTGTCGTCCTTGAGCCGGCGGTTGCTGATGACCCATTCGCCGGCCAGAAAATCGAAGTCGCCCGGGCCAGTGCCGACGGTCTTCGCGCCTGGGGCGCTGGCGGCCGAGGCCCGCGCGCCGGCTGCGGCGCGCGCGAGAATCAAACCTATGCCTGCCTGCATCATCACACGGCGGTCGATTTCCTTCATCACATGCCTCCTCAGACCGGGAGCTGTGACGGACAATCCCTGACATGGCGCGTCAGTGATTTCGGCGTAGAGTGAAAAAATGCGCGCCAGCCGGCTCCTCGCGATACTGATCATGCTGCAGCTTCGTGCACGCACGACTGCGCAGGCATTGGCCGACGAGTTCGAAGTTTCTGTGCGGACGATCTACCGGGATATCGACGCAATCAGTGCGGCTGGCGTGCCGGTCTATGGCGATGCCGGTCCCGGCGGCGGCTACGCGCTCCTTGACGGCTTCCGTACCCGGCTGACCGGCCTCACCAGCGGCGAGGCGGAAGCGATACCGGTGATCGGTCTCCCGGAGTTGGCGGAAGCCTTGGGCTTCGGGATGGCCGCTGCGGCGACCCGCGCCAAATTCCTCGCCGCACTGCCGGAAACGATACGCCGCGACGCGCTGGGCGCAGGTGCACGCTTTCACTTCGATCCGGCCGACTGGTATCAGGGGCAGGCCGCGCCGCGCCATTTGCCTGCGCTGGTGCGTGCGGTTCTGGACGGACGGCAGGTACGCTTCCGCTACCGGAGCTGGACGGCTGAGCGCGACCACGAGGTGTCACCGCTCGGCATCGTCGCCAAGGCTGGCAAATATTATCTGGTCGGCGCGCGACGAGACCGTCAAATGATCTTCCGCGTGGCCGCGATCGAGGCATTCACAGTGCTCGAAACGGCCGCCACGGTGCCGCCCGATTTCGACCTTCGCGAGCGGTGGAAAGCGATGAGCGCGCGCTTCGAATGCGATCTCCGTTCACGTTCTGCCCTGATCCGGGTGACCGCCGAAGGCGCGCGCCTCTTGGCGGAGTTGGGGGATTATGCGGTGGACGCGCTCGCCGCTGCGGTACCAGAAGAGAATAGGCGCCGCCGCCTCACGCTTCCGATCGAAAGCGACGAGGTGACTGCGCGTGCGCTCGTCGCGCTGGGCGCCGAGATTGACATTCTGGAGCCCGCCAGCCTGCGTGCCGCCGTCCATGCGCTGGCGTTGCAGGCGGCGGGGGCTTCGAAACCCTAGGCGACCGTCAGCACGATCTTGCCGACATGGTCTCCGGCTTCCATTCGTTCGTGCGCCCTGGCGGCGTTGGCGAGGGGGAAGGTCGAATCGATCACCGGCCGCAGCCGCCCTTCGCGGACGTGCGGCCAGACCATCCGGTCCAGTTCATCGGCAACCATGTGCTTGAACTCGTTGGAGCGCGGCCGCAGCGTCGAGCCGGTGAGGGTCAGGCGCCGGCGCATGATGTCGAAGATCGGGATTTCGGCGGTCGCGCCGCGCTGGACCGCGATCGAGACGTGCCGGCCCTCCTCGGCCAGGCATTGGAGATTGCGCGGCAGATAATCGCCGCCGATCATGTCGAGAACGATCTGTACGCCCTTGCCGTCCGTCGCGGCTTTGGTCGCCGCGACGAAATCCTCGGTCCGGTAATTGATCGCGTTATCGGCGCCGAGGTCCAATGCCCGGGCACATTTGTCGTCCGATCCGCAAGTGACGATCATCCGAAGGCCGAACAATCTGCCCAGCGCGATCGCCATCGTGCCGATGCCGCTGGTGCCGCCATGGACCAGCACGGCGTCGCCCTCGGCGGCGAAGGCGCGCTCGAACAGGTTGATCCAGACCGTGAACAGCGTCTCCGGCATCGCCGCCGCCTCGACCATCGACAGGCTTTCGGGCACGATCAGGCACGAGCCTGACGGCGCGACCGCATATTCGGCATAGCCGCCGCCCGGGATCAGTGCGCACACCGGCTGGCCGATCAGTGCTTCTTCGGCCAGCCCCTTGGCAGCGACCACTTCGCCTGCGACTTCCAGACCCGGGATGGAGGGTGCGCCGGGCGGCGGCGGATAGCCGCCCATGCGCTGCAATATATCCGGCCGGTTCACACCTGCCGCCGCGACCTTGATCAGCACCTCGCCTTCCCGGGGCTTCGGCACGGGACGCTTGACCGGCTGCAGCACGTCCGGCCCGCCCGGCGTTTCCGGGTCGATCGCGATCATGGTTCTCGGCAGCTTTGTCACGTTCATCCCCAAAAATCGCCGCATCCGGCACCGTTCCAATTGACAGGGCGGCCGTTCGGGTCAACTTTTCACATATGGATCTCGACGATCTGTACGCCAAATCCCCGGGCGACCCGCTGACCCTGCTGGTCAAGCAGGATCTCGATCCGATGTCAGTCGAAGAGCTGGCGCTTCGCATCCAGGCGCTGGAAGGCGAGATCGCGCGCGTCAAAGCGCGGATCGAACGCTCCGTTAACCATCGCGCAAGCGCTGACGCTCTATTCAAGCGATGATGGCCAGCCGCTCCCTTGCGTTGCAACCGGCGGCCGGGCGGGAGCGTATCTCTTGATGATTGAGGCAAGCGTCCCGAGATTAAGATGGAAGCGGTGCCCGGCACCCGCCGGGCCCGAGGAGTAGTTGAATGCCCTCTTTTGCCCCCGCGCTCGAAACCACGCTGCATAAGGCGCTGACGCATGCGTCCAGCCGCCGCCACGAATATGCGACGCTCGAGCATCTGCTGCTTGCCCTTACCGACGACGCCGATGCTTCCCAGGTGATGGCGGCCTGCGGCGTCGAGCTTTCCGAGCTTCGCGACGCTGTCACGAATTATCTGGATACCGAGCTGGAGGCGCTGCGCGTCGAAGGCGAGACCGATCCGTCGCCGACCAGCGGCTTTCAGCGTGTCGTCCAGCGCGCGATCCTGCACGTCCAATCCTCCGGCCGCGACGAAGTGACGGGCGCCAATGTGCTGGTCGCCCTGTTCTCCGAACGCGAGAGCTATGCCGTCTATTTCCTGCAGCAGCAGGATATGAGCAGGCTGGATGCCGTCAGCTATATCTCGCACGGCGTCGGCAAGGGCAGCGCGCCCACGGAAACCCGCGAAGTGAAGGGCACCGAGGAAGAAAAACCGCAAAAGGCGGACGGCAAGCAAAAGGCCGAGAGCGCGCTCAAGCAATTCACGGTCGATCTCAACGCCAAGGCGAGGGACGGCAAGGTCGATCCGCTGATCGGCCGCGGCCCCGAAGTCGACCGCACGATCCAGATCCTCTGCCGCCGATCGAAGAACAACCCGCTTTATGTGGGCGATCCGGGTGTCGGCAAGACGGCGATCGCCGAAGGCCTTGCCCGCAAGATCGTCGAGGGCGACGTGCCCGATGTGCTGAAGGAAGCGGTGATCTATTCGCTCGACATGGGCGCACTGCTCGCCGGCACCCGCTATCGCGGCGATTTCGAGGAGCGGCTGAAACAGGTCGTGTCCGAGCTGGAAAAATTGCCGCACGCGGTCCTGTTTATCGACGAAATCCATACCGTGATCGGCGCGGGCGCGACCAGCGGCGGCGCGATGGACGCCTCCAACCTGCTGAAGCCGGCGCTGTCGGGCGGCACGATCCGCTGCATTGGCTCCACCACCTACAAGGAATTCCGCAATCATTTCGAAAAGGACCGCGCGCTGCTGCGCCGGTTCCAGAAGATCGACGTAAACGAGCCGACGGTCGAGGACACGATCAAGATCCTCGCTGGCCTGCGCTCGGCGTTCGAGAGCCACCACAGCGTCAAATACACGCCGGACGCGATCAAGTCCGCCGTCGAGCTGTCGGCGCGCTACATCAATGACCGCAAGCTCCCCGACAAGGCGATCGACGTGATCGACGAGGTCGGCGCGATGCAGATGCTGGTGCCGCCCGCCAAGCGCAAGAAGACGATCACGCCCAAGGAGATCGAGGCGGTGATCGCGACGATGGCGCGCATCCCGCCCAAGACCGTCTCGTCCGACGACAAGAAGTCGCTGGAAAGTCTGGAGACGGACCTGAAGCGCGTCGTGTTCGGACAGGACATCGCGATCGAAAAGCTCGCCTCGGCGATCAAGCTCAGCCGCGCCGGCCTGCGCGATCCCGACAAGCCGATCGGCAATTATCTGTTCACCGGCCCCACCGGCGTCGGCAAGACGGAAGTGGCGCGGCAGCTCAGCCAGATCATGGGCATCCCGCTTCAGCGCTTCGACATGTCCGAATATATGGAGCGCCATTCGGTCAGCCGGCTGATCGGCGCCCCGCCGGGCTATGTTGGTTATGATCAGGGCGGGCTCCTGACCGACGCCGTCGACCAGCAGCCGCATTCGGTGCTGCTGCTCGACGAGATCGAAAAAGCGCATCCGGACCTGTTCAACATCCTGCTGCAGGTGATGGATAACGGCAAGCTGACCGACCACCACGGCAAGACCGTCGATTTCCGCAACGTCATCCTGATCATGACCACCAATGCCGGCGCGTCCGATATGGCGCGCGAGGCCCTGGGCTTCGGCGTCTCCAGCCGTGAGGGCGAGGACGAGGAAGCGGTCAAGCGGATGTTCACGCCGGAATTCCGCAACCGCCTCGATGCGATCGTGCCGTTCGGCTATTTGCCGCCCGAAGTGGTCGCCCGCGTGGTCGACAAGTTCATCCTGCAGCTGGAGCTCCAGCTCGCCGACCGCGACGTGCATATCCAGCTCGACGATGAAGCGAAGAGCTGGCTGACCGCGCGCGGTTACGACAAGCTCTACGGCGCGCGCCCGATGGGCCGCCTGATCCAGGAAAAGGTCAAGCAGCCGCTCGCCGAGGAATTGCTGTTCGGCAAACTGGTCCATGGCGGCGAAGTGAAGGTGCATCTGAAAGACGATGCCCTCGCCTTCGAAATCGTCCCGGCACCGCCGAAAAAGCCAAAGAAGAAAGGCGCCAAGTCGGCCGGCGTGGGCGCGTAAGTCTTTCGTCTGAAGACAGATCGGGCGGCGTTCTTGGTAGAGCGCCGCCCGATTTGTTATAAGGTCGGCGCATATGAAGATCCTCGCAGCTCTGGGAGCACTGATGTTGCTATCCGGCGCCGCCACGGCCCGGCCTGCGATCGTTTATGTCATGCGGCATCTGCAGCGGGATGCAGGTGCTGATCCGAGCCTTAATGCTTCTGGGCAAGCGAATGCCGCGCGGCTGGCGGCGTGGTTTGGACACGATCGGCCCGTCGCGATTTTCGTCTCGCCTTACAAGCGGGCGCGGGAGACGGTGGGACCGCTGGCGGCGAAGCTGGGGGTTGCGCCGCGAGAGTATGATCCGCGCGATACGGCCAATCTGGTCGCTGACGTGCGGGCGGAAAAGGGGCCGGTGCTGATCGTCGGCCATTCGAGCACCGTGCCGGCGATCGTGCACGCTTTGGGCGGACCGGAAGCTCCGGAGCTGGCGGACGACGATTATGCGCGCATCTGGATCGTGAAGCGGGGCGGTAAATCGGTGACGGTCGTGCCGCTCAGCGAGAAACAGCCGCGCTAATCCTCTGCGATGCGGCTGTGGTCGCGGGTGTCCTTCATGCGAAGGTAGACGATCAGCGACAGGCCGCTCATCGCCGCGACATAGGCGTAGAAGCCGCGTTCCAGATGCTGGTCTTTCAGCCACAGCGCGACGGCTTCGGCAGTGCCACCGAACAGCGTGTTAGCGAGCGCGTAGGGAAAGGCGACGCCCAGCGCGCGGATATGGGCGGGGAACAGCTCCGCCTTCACGACAGCATTGATCGACGTGTAGCCGGTCACGAGCAACAGCGCGAACATCACGAGCGCGAAGGCCAGATAAGGGTCACGCACTGTCTCCAGCGCCGTGAAGATCGGCCAAGTGAAAATGAGGCTGGCGATGCCGAAGCCGATCATCAGCGGCTTGCGTCCGATCCGGTCCGACAGCGCGCCTGCGAGCGGCTGGATCAACGCGAAGACCAGCAGCGCCGCGGTCATGATCGTGCTCGCCGTCGCCCGGCTGAACCCCGAAGTGTTGGCGAGGAATTTCTGCATGTAGATTGAGTAGGCGTAGAAGGCGAGCGTGCCGCCGGCGGTCAGCGCCATCACCGTGAACGCCTCGCGCGGATGATCGCGGAACAGGACGAGCGCGCCCGACCTTGGTGCATCGGCGGCCTTGGCATTCTCGAACGATTCGGTCTCGGCGAGGCGTCGGCGGATCCAGAACACCACCACCGCCAGCACGCCGCCGACGGCGAACGGAATACGCCAGCCCCAGGCGTCGATAGCGGCCTCGCTCATCACCGATTGCAGCACCAGCAGCAAAGCGAGCGCGGTGAGCTGCCCGGCGATGAGTGTCACATATTGGAAGCTGGACCAGAAGCCGCGATGCTTCCGGCCCGCCACTTCGGAGAGGTAGGTCGCGCTCGCCCCATATTCGCCGCCCAGGCTCAGCCCCTGCGCCATGCGGGCGACAACCAGGATCAAAGGTGCGAGCCAGCCGATCTGGGCATAGGTGGGCGTCACCGCGATCGCGATCGAACCGGCGCACATCAGCGAGACCGACAGGGTCAGCCCCGCCTTGCGGCCGCTTCTGTCGGCATAGACGCCCATCAGCCAGCCGCCGATCGGCCGCATCAGGAAGCCGATCGCGAAGATCAGCGCCGAGTTCAGCAGCTGGGCGGTGCGGTCGCTCTGCGGGAAAAATGCGTGGGCGAAATAGAGGGTGAAGGCCGAATAGGCATACCAGTCATACCATTCGACCAGATTGCCCGCCGATCCGCCAAGGACAGAGCGCAGGCGGGATCGGGATGGCGTGGGCATGACTGCTTCATTGTCATTGCGAGCGGAGCGAAGCAATCCAGAGGCGGCGCGATGGATTGCTTCGTCGCTCGCACTCCTCGCAATGACGTGGGGAGAGCGAACGAGCGACGCCCGCCAGCGGGGAACGGTCCGCTGACGGGCGTGCTTCCTCTCCCTCAGGAACTTGTCAGGCGGCGTTCTTTCTGAACTGGTCCGCCTCCGTGCTTTCGGCGAGCGCGGTGGTCGAAGCCTGGCCGCCGCCGACCGCGGTCGCGACCAGGTCGAAATAGCCGGTGCCCACTTCGCGCTGGTGGCGGGTCGCGGTGTAGCCATCCGCCTCGCTCGCGAACTCGGCCTGCTGCAGCTCGGAGTAAGCCGCCATGCCGCGATCCTTGTAGCCGCGCGCCAGCTCGAACATGCCGTGGTTGAGCTGGTGGAAGCCCGCCAGCGTCACGAACTGGAATTTGTAACCCATCGCGCCCAGTTCGCGCTGGAACCTGGCGATCGTGTCCTTGTCCAGCTTCGCTTCCCAGTTGAACGACGGCGAGCAATTGTACGCCATCATCTTGCCCGGATGCGCCTTCTGCACGGCTTCCGCGAAGCGCTTCGCATCGGCGAGATTGGGGTGCGAGGTTTCCCACCACAGCAGGTCGGCATGCTCGGCAAAGGCGATGCCGCGCTTGATGCAGTGATCGACGCCGGTGCCATCCTTCAGGCGGAAAAAGCCCTCGGGCGTGCGCTCGCCGGTCAGGAATTCATGGTCGCGTTCGTCGACGTCGGAAGTGATGAGCTTGGCGCTCTCCGCATCGGTGCGGGCGACCAGCACGGTCGGCACACCGCAGACATCAGCCGCCAGCCGCGCGGCGTTCAGGTTGCGGATATGCGCCTGGGTCGGGATCAGCACCTTGCCGCCGAGATGGCCGCACTTCTTCTCCGAAGCCAACTGGTCCTCGAAGTGAACGCCCGCCGCGCCCGCTTCGATATAGGCCTTCATGATCTCGAAACAATTGAGCGGCCCGCCGAAGCCCGCCTCGGCATCGGCGACGATCGGCGCGAACCAGTCGCGCTGGGCGCCGCCTTCCGAATGCTCGATCTGATCGGCGCGCTGCAGCGTGCGGTTGATCTTGCGGCACAGCTCAGGCCCGGCATTGGCGGGGTAGAGCGACTGGTCCGGATACATGGCGCCGGCGGTGTTGGCGTCCGCCGCGACCTGCCAGCCGGAGAGATAGATCGCCTTCAGGCCGGCGCGCACCATCTGCATCGCCTGGTTGCCGCTCAACGCGCCGAGCGCATTGATATAGTCCTCCGACCTCAGCAGCTCCCACAGCTTCAGCGCGCCGCGCCGGGCGAGCGTGTGCTCGATCGGGAACGATCCGCGCAGCCGCTCGACATCGGCCGGCGTGTAAGTGCGGCGGATGCCGTCGAACCGGCCTTCGGGCGCGGCGATCAGGTGGGAGAAGTCAGCCATCGGTGCATCCTTTACAAAAGCGCTATGCGATGACCCCAATGGTCACAAAAGGTCGCGCTGACTAAGCCGGAAAACGGTGCTGACGGGGTGAAGCTGTCCGGAATCCGCTTGTTGCAGCTAGTTGCTTTGTAAAGTATTTACACTCCCTCGACTCGTCATACTGGCGGCATATCGGAAGCGAAGGCGTGTAGGACATGGCGAAGTTGATCGCCGGGCATCAAGTGCGCAAGGCGCGGCGCCAGGCCGGCCTTTCCCAGACGGCGATGGCCGAGCAGCTCGGTATTTCGGCCAGCTATCTGAACCTGATCGAGCGTAACCAGCGGCCGTTGACCGCTGCGCTGCTGGTGCGGCTGACTGAGCTCTACGATTTCGACCCGCGCACGCTGACCGCCGCGGCGCCGGGTGGCGGCGCGGACGCGATCCGGCGGCGGCTGGCCGACCCGATCTTCGCCGATCTCGAAATCGACCGGACCGAGCTGGAGGAATGGCTGGCGGCGGCGCCGGGCGGAGCCGAAGCCTTTGCGCGCGCCTATGATCGGGCCGGGAACGGCGGCGGCGCCGCACCCGCCGCGAGCGACCAGACCATACCGGTCAGGCGCGAGATCGAACGCTGGCGCAATCATTTTCCCGACCTGGACGCCGCGGCCGAGACGCTGGCGGACGAGCTGCGGCTGAGCTCCGGCGACCTCTACTCGGCGATCGCCGAGCGGCTGCGCGTGAAGCATAATCTCACATTGCGTATCCTGCCGGTCGAGGTGCTGCCCGATCTGCTCCGCCGGCTCGACCTGCATGCGCGCCAGCTCCAGCTGTCGGAAATGCTCGACCCCGCGTCGCGGACCTTTCAGGCGGCGTTCCAGCTGGGCGCGATCGAGGCGCGGGCGGAAATCGAGGCGCTGGTGAAAGGCGCCGGTTTTGCCGAACGCCCGTCCGAACGCCTCTATCGCCGGCACCTGACCTCCTACTTCGCCGCTGCCGTGATGATGCCCTATGCCCGTTTCCTGCGCGCCTGCGAGGGAACGGGCTATGATCTGGAACTGCTGCAAAGGCGATTCGGCGCGGGGTTCGAGCAGGTCGCGCACCGGCTGACCACCCTGCAGCGCGTCGGCGCGCGCGGCCTGCCCTTCTTCATGCTCCGCATCGACCGCGCGGGACAGGTCTCCAAGCGCTATGCCGGGGCGAGCGGCGCGGCGCTGGTGGAGGCGGAAGGGCGCTGTCCGCTGTGGCGGCTGCATCAGGCGTTCGACCGGCCGGGCCGGATCGAGACCGACTTGGTGGAATTGGAAAAAGGGGGACGCTGGTTCACGCTGGCGCGCACCGTCCATCCGCAAGGCCGTCGCGCGGGACAGGTGGGCGCGGAATTCGTGATCGGCCTCGGCCTCGCCGCCGATCTCGCTCCGGTGCTGGCGCTGGCGCACGGCCTCGATCTGAGGGGAGCGGCCACGCCGATCGGCTTGGGCTGCCGCCAATGCGCCCGCCCCGCCTGCCCGCAACGCAGCGCCCCGCCCGCCGGCCGCGCGCTCCTCTTTAACGAACGCGAACGCGGCTTAAGCGCATTTAGCTTCGTCGAGGATTGAAGGCGGACAATTCTCCGTATCTGTGGAGTCACGAGACATGCGCCGGCGGGAAGGGGGCGTGAAAGATCGTCCCTGCGCGGTGTTGCTGACCGTAAAGAGCGGGCCGGCGACACATCGTAACCATGCTGCCGATCACCCACACGCGCCGCCCAATCCGGGTCTCACCGTCGAGATCCCGCACGCGACCAAGAAGCGGTTTGGCCTGGACGATGCGCGGTCCTGGGTCATTCCTTCCGAAGCCAACCGCTTCATCTGGTCCGGTCCGAACCTGAGACCGCTACCGGGTGATCCGGCGTCTATCGCCTATGGCTGCTCTCGGCGGCACTCTTCAACACGATCCGCGATAAATGGCTGGCCGCCTATGATCGGGCCAAGGTTGGCGGCTTGCCCGAAAGACCTGATCGCAATCCGCTTCCTATCCACCGATCAGACGATGAACACCGCGTCGCCCTTCTTCGCCAGATCGAACAGGCGCTTGGCGAAGTCCTCCGGCACCCCGATGCAGCCGTGGGTGGCGCGGCCTTCGCGGATGCTGCTGGCGTGGATCGCGATGCCGTCGCCGGTCAGCCGCAGCGTGTAGGGCATATCTGCGTCATAGAGCGACGAGCGGTGCTGCTTCAGCTTTGCGAGGATCGGGTAGCGGCCGGGCGGCGTCGGCTTTTCGGGCGCGCCGTAGAGAATTACCGCTGTCGCGATTTCGTGCGGACCGCGAAATACCGAAATGACCTGGGCAGCGCGATCGACCCGGATCCATAGGGGGCCGTCAGGCACGCCATTGTCGTTCCATATCGACTGGCCGAAGCTCATCCGTGCAGGCACGTCGAGCATAGAGCGAATGGGGGCCGGTGCGCCGGGAAGCTCCAACGGCGCGCCGGCTGACGCAACGACTCTGCCTTTGTCCGGCACGCTCGTGGCGGGAGCCGGCGAGGGAGAGGCAGCGGCAGGCCCGGGCCGTTGCGCGGTTTCCGGGCGCCGTTCCGGCTCGGCATTGAAGTGCGACAGCGCGGCAAGCGCCGCAACGATGACGACTATTCCCCCCGCGCCGGCCGCGATGCTTTTACCCCAGCGGTGCATAAGTGAGCCGCGGGATCGCGCGGACCGCAGCGACAATCGTGCGCCGCCGGCGCCACAGCGTGCCGATGGCGCCGAAGCCCAGAATCATCAGGGCCCAGCTCTGCGGTTCGGGCACGCCCGGGGGCGGGGGTGGGGGAGGAGGGCCGGGACCGCCGCCGCCAGGGCCGAATACGACGCCGCCACCGCCGCCGCCCCAGGGCGGCACGTACACAAAGCCGCAATTGCATAAAGGAGGCTGCTCGATCGGACCGGCCGGCAAGGCATTCAACGGCACGAAACCGGGAACAAGCGGCGTATCGGCAAAGGCGAGCGGGGTCGCAGCGGGCGGCGGCGTCAGGAAGGCGGGCAACCCTGTGGGCGGAGCGAGGAGCCGGGGCTTTGCCCGCGCGACCGGCCGCGATCGTGCCGCCGCGACGGGAGGATGCTTGATCTTAATGAGGTGCGCCGAACTGCGCGCGCCGGGCGAACGGCTGCGAATAAGATCGGCAGCGCTGCGCACCGCGGACCGCGCCGAGGCAATCAGAAGCTCCGTGCCATGCGCGGCGGCCCGGCCCGAAGCCAGCACCGCTTCGCCGACGGCCAGCTCAGGCGAGGTCACCGCGACTCCCGCCATGCCGGCCAACGTCATTGCCAGAAGGGGCGACCGGCGAAGGCGCGCGGCCGAGGTCGAACGCGCACGGCCGTTACGATCAACTATAAAATCGACCTGCGGACGCCGGACCTGGCGCCGTTCCCCTGATTCGCGCATGCAACCCGGTCTCCCGAACGGCCGCTGCGGATACGTTGCCCGCAGCTAGTCACGGAAGCGAAACACTTGAGCGGCGCGAAGTTTCCCCTCGCTGCCGCCGGCTCGATGGGCTGTGCCCATTCGGCACGTCTCATATCGTTCCACCACCGTTTTGTTTAGTCCGTTCGTCGACAAAAAAAGGCGGCTCCCCGCGTCGATAGGGAGCCGCCACAGGGGAGAGCGCTTTACTGGTTCGCGGCGATCTCGACAGTCTCCTTTTGCCGTGCAGCGACGGCCTGATCCCGCATCGCCGCGGCCGATGCAAACGCATCCCCCCGGCAGGCATCGAATCGTGCCCGTCCGCGCGCGTCCGCCGGAGAGGGCGTGCCGCAAAGCGCCGAGACGGTGTGCAGAATGCGCAGATCGAGCGCGTGCTGGCCTTTGGCCGTTGCGAGATCGAGGCCCGCGGTGCTGACCGCCGCGTGCTGGGCGGCTGGCTGGGCATAAGAAGGACTCGCAAAACAGGCCGCCGCGAGCGACACGGCGAAAAACAGGGTCTTCATGGACGGTCTCCATAATCCGGTAAAGGGAACCGTCGGCGCCAACGTGGGACGGGCTCTACAGCTTTTCGGACGCGGGGCGTGAGCAACGATGTTGCGCACTTGTTCTGCGGAAGTGCAGAATAAGCCATGTTCGACTGGAACGACGCCCGTTTCTTCCTTGCCGTGGCCGAAAGCGGCAGCACGCTGGCGGCCGGCCGCGCGCTCCGTGTCAGCCAGACCACGGTCGCGCGGCGGATCACGGCGCTGGAGGAAGCGCTGGGTCTCGCCTTGTTCGACAAGCGTCGGGCCGGTTACGTGCTGACGCCGGCGGGGCATGCCCTGCTGACGGATGCGCGTGGCGTGCAGGCCTCCGCGCTCGCCTTGGCTGACAGCGCGGCAGCGCAAAAACGCGCGGCCGGCGGCACAGTCCGGTTGACGGCGGAAGAAAGCTTCATCGTCTCCCTCCTGCCGCCGATGCTGCGCGAACTGCACGATCTCTACCCGGACATCATGATCGAGCTGGATGCCAGCGAAGAGGTCCGCGACCTGGAAGCGGGCGCGGCGGACATCGCCATCCGCGTGACCAAGAAGCTTGAGGGCGCGGGCCTGGTGGGACGGCGGATCGGCGAGGATCTGTGGACCGTCTATTGCAGCCGCGCCTATGCCGAGACGCACGGCGTGCCGCGCAACCGGCGCGAGCTGGCCACTCATCCCCTGATCAGCGGCGGCGGCGGTCATGTCGGCGAATATTACGGGGCCTGGCTGCGTGAGAACGGGCTGGAGCGATCGGTCGCGATGCAGCACGGCACGGTCACGGGGCTGTTCTCGGCAGTGCGATCCGGCCTCGGCCTCGCCGCGCTGCCGTGCCTGGTCGCCGAGCTGGACGATGAGCTGGTGCGCTGCCTGCCGCCCGGTGTCGCCAGTGCCCGCGAGGTCTGGCTGCTGACGCATGAGCGGTTGCGCCACACGCCGCGCGTCCGTGCCGTGCTCGATTTTCTCGGCGAGCGGCTGCGCCGGCACGCCCGGCTGGTCGAGCAGAAGCTGGCCGATTGCCCCGCGGGCCTCGTCGCCGCCTGAGACTACGATATTGCGTCCGCGCAAGGCTGGGCTAGGGTCGCCCCGCGAATCGGGGAATGGCGCGGAATGGAGCTTGCGGGCGGAACGGCGGAGGAAGCGCGGGCGGCGCTCGCGCGCGCCCTTGCCGCCGTCGCGGCCGGCGACCGCCGCGCCTTCCACGCCGTCTATCAGCGCACTTCGGCGAAACTTTATGGCATCTGCTGCCGTATCTTGGGAGAGGGCCGGGATGCGGAGGATGCGTTGCAGGACGCTTATGTGAATGTGTGGCGAAGGGCGGGGCGCTTCGATGCGTCGCGCGCGAGCCCGATCACATGGCTGGCCGCGATCGCCCGCAATGCTGCTATCGACCGGCTGCGTGCGCGCGGCACCCGCACATATGCACCGATCGAAGAGGCGCACGAACTGGCTGATCAGACGCCGCGCGCCGACGCCTTGCTGGAAAGTGCGGACGAAGCGCAAAGGCTGCACGGCTGCCTGGGCGAACTGTCGGCACGCGATGCGGCCTTGATCCGTACTGCCTTTCTGGAAGGCGCGAGCTATCCGGAACTGGCGGAACGCGCGAACGAACCGCTGGGCACCATCAAGAGCCGCATCCGCCGCGCGCTGATCAAGCTGAAGGACTGCCTGTGCCGCTGAACGACGACGACGAGATCCTCGCCGCCGAGCATGCGCTGGGGCTGGCCGACGCCGGCGCGCGTGCCGGGAGCGACGCGGAATTCGCCGCCGCCGTCGAGACGTGGCGCGAGCGCCTTTCGCTATGGCTGGGCGGCGATTGCGCCGCGCCGCCGGAGCTGTGGGGCCGGATCGAGCGGGCGCTGCCCGCCAATGACGATCCTGCGCGGCCTTGGCGGTTCGCGACTGTCGCGGCCAGCGCCGTGGCAGCGGCGCTGCTGAGCGTGGTCGTGCTGCGTCCGGGCGGCGAATCACCGGCGCCCGCGCCGCAGGTCGCGGCGGCGCAGCCCGCATATATGATGGTCGCCTCGCTGACCCCCAAGGATGGGGCCGGCGTGGTGACCGTCAGCTACGACGCGCGCGACGGGCGGATGCTGGTCACGCCGGTCGGCATGGACGCGGGCGGCAAGACGCCTGAGCTCTGGGTGATTCCCGCCGACGGCAAACCGCGATCGCTGGGCGTGATCCCGGACAAGGCGGCGGCCATGATGCTGCTGGCCGAAGAACGGCAGGCGATGATGGCGGGCGGTGTCACTCTCGCCGTCTCGCTGGAGCCGGAAGGCGGTTCGCCAACGGGGCAGCCGACCGGCCCGGTGGTCATGACGGGCACGATGTCGCGCGTCTGAGTGCATCCGCCGGAACAGTCGCTCCGTAACTTCGGGCAGCGGCGGCTTGCTGACCGCCGCGCAAAGCCTGGAGGAACGACACCCATGAAAACCGCTTTCAAGGCCGCGGCCGCGGCCCTTTCGCTTGCTTTCGTCGCGACCGGCGCGATCGCCGCCGAAAAGACCGTGATGGTCGGCGGCGCGGCCATGTATCCGTCGAAGACGATCGTCGACAATGCTGTGAACTCGAAGGATCACACGACCCTGGTCGCAGCGGTGCAGGCGGCCGGGCTGGTCGATACGCTGAAAAGCCCGGGACCGTTCACTGTGTTCGCGCCCACCAACGCCGCTTTCAACAAGCTTCCGGCCGGCACCGTCGACAATCTCGTCAAGCCCGAGAACAAGGGCACGCTGACCACGATCCTGACCTATCACGTGGTGCCTGGCCGCCTGACCGCCAAGGATCTCGCGGCAAAGATCAAGGCGGGCGGCGGCAAGGCCGAGCTCACCACCGTACAGGGCGAAAAGCTCTGGGCGTCGATGATGGGCAACACGCTGATGCTGACCGACGCCAAGGGCGGCACGAGCCACGTCACCATCAAGGACGTGCTGCAATCGAACGGCGTGATCCACGTCGTCGACACGGTGCTGATGCCTTAACGTCCCCCTCTCCCCGGCGGGGAGAGGGCGACTCGCGTGAGCGAGCGGGGTGAGGGGGTAAGGCGCCGGGATTTATTCTTGGGCCGCCACTCCCCTCACCCGGTCGGCTCCGCCGACTCGACCTCTCCCTATGGGAGAGGTGAGGAAAGAGCCTCCACCGCCGCGCCCGGGAAATCGGTGAAGAGGCCGTCGATGCCTTGTCTCGCGAACATGCGGACTTCTTCCCCCGCTTTACCGTGCGCGCGGGGATCGGCGCCGTCGCGGAGCTCGGCGGGCAGGAAGACATTCTCCGCGCGGAAGGTCCAGACGATGACTTTCAGGCCCGCCGCGTGGGCGTCGGCGACCAGGCTGGTGGGTGGCAGCAAGTGCCCCTCGCCGTCGCGCGGAAAGATCAGCGCCTTGGCCGGGCCGATGCCGTCGGCATAGGCGGCGATCGCCTTCAACCCCGCAGGCGTGATCATCGCCGCGTAGCTCTTTGCGCCGCCATCGGCGGGCGCGCCTTTCTCTTCCAGCAATTGCACCAGCTTCAGTTTCGTGGCCTGGCGCAACACCTTGAGGTTTTGGACCTCGAAGCTTTCGATCCAGATCGGGTCTTCGGCGCGGGTCCAGCCGTGGCGGGCGAAGGTCTCGACCAATTTCGCCTCCAGCGGCAGGCCGATCGAAGCGAAATAGCTGCTGTGCTTGATCTCGGCGACGACCCCTTTGCCGCGCGACTTCGCGAGCGCGATCAGCTCGTCGAGCGTCACGATCCGCTCGTCCGCATAGGCAGCGTTCGCGGGACGCAGCTGAGGCAGCCGCTCGCGGGCGCGGAGCGTTTTCAGCTCGGCGAGGGTGAAATTCTCGGTGAACCAGCCGGTCAGCGTCTGGCCGTCGATGGTTTTGGTGGTGCGGCGGTTCGCGAACTCAGGGTGTTCTGCGACGTCGGTGGTGCCGGATATCTCATTCTCATGGCGGGCGACGAGTTGATGATCCTTGGTCGGCACCACGTCCGGCTCGATGAAATCCGCGCCCTGGTCGAAGGCGAGCGTGTAGGCAGCGATCGTATGTTCGGGCCGCTCCCCCGACGCGCCGCGATGGCCGATGACGAACGGGCGGGCAGCGGCGGAAGTCGCGAGGCTCATGGCGAGCAGGATGGCGAGGATCAGTTTCATGAGCAACCTTACCCTTCGTCATTCCCGCGAAAGCGGGAACCCAGCTTCTTCTTTGTGTCTTCGTGCCCTTGTGTGAGTCCCGCTTAATCTCACACGAAGACACAAAGGCGCGAAGAGGAAGAAGAAGCTGGATCCCGGATCAAGTCCGGGATGACGAAAAGGGGCGCGAAGAGAAGAGCGGGATGCCGGATCAAGTCCGGCATGACGGGGTTGTGGAATTTTGGATGGCACCCGGCTAACACGCCGCCGATGCAAGCCAGCGACCTTCGCATCGCGCTGTTCAGCGGAAACTACAACTACGTCCGCGACGGCGCCAATCAGGCCCTCAATCGGCTGGTCGGCTATCTGTTGCGGCAGGGCGCGCAGGTGCGCGTCTATTCGCCGACCACCGACACGCCCGCTTTCCCGCCCGCGGGCGAGCTGATCTCCGCGCCGTCCTTCGCCTTTCCCGGCCGCCCGGAATATCGTTTCTCGACCGGATTGCCGGGCCGGCTGAAGCATGACCTGGAGGATTTCCGGCCGAACCTGTTCCACATCGCGGCCCCCGACGTGCTGGGTCATCGCGCTGCGACCTTCGCTCGCAAGCATGGCCTTCCGATCGTCGCATCGGTCCACACGCGCTTCGAGACCTATCCGCGCTACTACGGTCTGGCTTTCCTCGAGCCGGTGATCGAGGCGATCCTGCGCCGCTTCTACCGGCGCTGCGACGCGATCGTGGCGCCGTCCGACTCAATGGCACAGCTGCTGCGCGAGCAGCGGATGAGCTATGATGTCGGCATCTGGACGCGCGGCGTCGACCGGGAGATTTTCCACCCCGGCCAGCGCGATCTCGGCTGGCGGCGGAGCCTCGGCATCGGCGACGAAGAGGTCGTGATCGGCTTTCTCGGCCGGCTGGTGATGGAAAAAGGCCTCGATGTGTTTTCGGACACGATCGACAAGCTGGAGCAGATGGGCATCCGGCACCGCGTGCTTGTCGTCGGCCACGGCCCGGCGCGCGACTGGTTCGAGCGGCGCCTGCCCCAGGCGGTGTTCACCGGCGCGCAGAGCGGCGGCGATCTGGGCCGGGCGGTCGCCAGCATGGATATGTTGTTCAACCCGAGCGTCACCGAGACGTTCGGCAATGTGACGCTGGAAGCGATGGCCTGCGCCGTGCCCGTCGTCGCGGCGATCGCGACGGGCAGCGAGAGCCTGGTGAAGGACGGCGTCACCGGGCGGCTGGTGCGGCCGGGCTGGATCGACGGCTTCGCCGACGCGCTTGCCGCCTATTGCACCGACGCCGCCCTGCGCAGCGCAGCGGGGCAGGCGGGGGAGAGAGCGGCGGAACGGTTCGGCTGGGACCGGGTCAACCAGGCGCTGGTCGACACCTATCTCCGCATCCTCCGCCAGCGCGCGGCGGGCGGCTCCATACCGATGATGGGGCCGGTGCCGTAAGGAAGGGATTATTTCGCGCGAAGACGCGAAGACGCGAAGGGTTCGGAGCTGGGGACACGGGCGCGCCCTTTCGGCGAAGCCAATTTCTTGTTCGGCTTCGCCGGAAATTCCGGGACGCTCGGTATCTTTGCGTCTTTGCGTCTTCGCGCGAACCAATCGGGCCGGGGTGACGAGCGCCGAAGCGCGCGCTAAGGGCCGCTCCCTATGGCCGACACTCCCGATTATCGCGACACCGTCTTCCTGCCCAAAACCGACTTTCCGATGAAGGCCGGCCTTGCGCAGAAAGAGCCGGCGATTCTCGACAAATGGAAGGCCATGCGCCTGTACGAGACGCTGCGCGCGAAGCGTGCGGGGCGCGAACGCTTCATCCTGCATGACGGCCCGCCCTACGCCAATGGCGACATCCATATGGGCCATGCGATGAACAAGGTGCTGAAGGACATCATCGTCCGCTCACAATCCCTGCTCGGCAAGGACGCGCCCTACATCCCGGGCTGGGACTGCCACGGTCTCCCGATCGAATGGAAGATCGAGGAGGAGTATCGCAAGAAGAAGCAGAACAAGGACGAAGTGCCCGCGCCTGAGTTCCGCGCCGAATGCCGCGCCTATGCCTCGCACTGGGTCGGCGTGCAGCGCGCCCAGTTCGAGCGGCTGGGCGTGATGGGCGATTGGGACGACCCGTACCTCACCATGAATTACGACAGCGAAGCGGCGATCGTCGTCGAGCTGTTGAAGTTCGCGGAAACCGGCCAGCTCTATCGCGGCGCCAAGCCGGTGATGTGGAGTCCGGTCGAGAAGACCGCGCTGGCCGAGGCCGAAGTGGAATATGAGGACATCACCTCGACCCAGATCGACGTGGCGTTCGAGATTGTCGAAAGCCCGATCCCCGAGCTGGTCGGCGCCCATGCGGTGATCTGGACGACCACGCCTTGGACGATCCCGGTGAACCAGGCTTTGGCCTACAATCCGCATATCGTCGACGAGCATTTTGACGCATCTTACGCCACCTTCCGAGCAGACGATGGCAGGCTGTTTCTGTTGTCGCGTGCGTTGGTCGATGCGTTTGCCGCGAGAAGCGGCCTCCAGTTGACTGAAGAAAGCGCCATATCGCCAGAGGCAATCGGGCAGAGTGTGGCCCGCCACCCGATGCACAAGCTCGGCGGTTTCTTCGCCAGGCCGCGTCCGTTCCTGCCCGGCGATTTCGTCACCACCGATGCGGGCACGGGCTTGGTGCATATGGCGCCCGATCATGGCGAGGACGATTTCGAGCTGTGCAAGGCGCACGGGCTGGAGCCGGTGTTCGCAGTGGAGGGCGACGGCAGGTATCGCGCCGACTGGGCGTGGCTGGGCGGCCAGGGATCGGTCATCAATCCCAAATTCAACGCGCCGGACGGCCCGATCTGCACCGACCTGCGCGAGGCCGGGGCGCTGCTGGCGGCGAGCGCGGACTATACTCACAGCTATCCGCATTCGTGGCGCTCCAAGGCCAAGGTGATCTTCCGCGCGACCCCGCAATGGTTCATCGGGATGGATCGGGCGCTTGAGTTGCGCCCCTCGACTTCGCTCGGGACGAGCGGAGAAGGGGCCGAAAAAATCTCGCTCGTCCCGAGCGAAGTCGAGGGGCGTGGCTCCAACGGCCCCACCTTACGCGAACTCGCGCTGGACGCGATCGCGCGGACGCGGTGGGTGCCGGAGAAGGGGCGCAATCGCATCCAGGCGATGGTTGAGGGGCGGCCGGATTGGGTGATCTCCCGCCAGCGCGCCTGGGGCGTGCCGATCGCGCTCTACGTGAACCGCAAGACGGGGGAGTATCTGCGCGATCCGGCCGTCAACGCGCGGATCATCGAAGCCTTCAGGCAAGGCGGCGCCGATGCCTGGTTCTCGGCCGATCATCAGACCTTGCTGGGGCCGGACCATGCCCTCGCCGATTACGAGCCGATCAATGACATTCTGGACGTGTGGTTCGACAGCGGCTCGACCCACAGCTTCGTGATCGAGCAGCGTTATGGCGAGGGTGTGCGGGCCAATCTGTATCTGGAAGGATCGGACCAGCATCGCGGCTGGTTCCAGTCCTCGCTGCTGGAAAGCTGCGGCACTCGCGGGCGGGCGCCCTATGACGCGGTGCTGACCCACGGCTTCGCGCTCGACGGGCAGGGGCGGAAAATGTCCAAGTCATTGGGCAATGTCGTCGATCCGCTGAAAGTGATGAGCGAGAGCGGCGCGGACATTTTGCGCATGTGGGTCGCTTCCACCGACTATTTCGACGATGTGAAGATCGGCAAGGAAGTGCTGGCCGGCGCGTCCGATGCATACCGCAAGCTGCGCAACACGTTCCGTTACCTGCTGGGCGCGCTCGACGGGTTCGGTGAGGCCGAGCGGATCGACGACTTCCCTGAGCTGGAGCGCTATATCCTGCACCGCCTCGCGACGCTGGATGCGGAGCTGCGCGATGCGACCGAGGCGTTCGAGTTCAACCGCTATCTCCGGCGGCTGACCGATTTCGCCAATGATGATCTTTCCGCTTTCTTCTTCGATATCCGTAAGGACTGTCTCTATTGCGACGCGGCCGATAGCCCCAAGCGGCGGGCCTATCGCACTGTGCTCGACATTCTGTTCAACGCGCTGGTGCGCTGGGTGGCGCCGATCATCCCGTTCACGGCGGAAGAAGTGTGGCAGACGCGCTTTCCGGATGCGGACGGCTCGGTGCATTTCGCCGATTGGCCGGACGTGGATGAGCGGTGGCGCGACGACGCGCTGGCGGCGAAATGGGATGGCCTGCGCACTTTGCGCGGTCAGGTCACCGAAGCGATCGAGCCGCTGCGGCGCGAGAAGGTGGTGGGATCCAGCCTGGAAGCCGAAGTCACCGTGCCGCAGCCGCCCGCGGCCGATCTGGAAGAGCTGTTCATCGTGGCGAAGGTATCACCGGGCGATAGCATCGCCGTGGAGCGCACCGACTATCGCAAATGCGGTCGCTGCTGGCGGCATCTGCCGGAAGTGACGGAGGACGGGACTTTGTGCGCACGGTGCACGGAGGTGGTGCGTGGTTAAGCCCCTCCCCTTCAGGGGAGGGGTTGGGGTGGGGCGGGTTCGCCTGCCACGCCTTGATCGACATGCCCCACCCCCATCCCCTCCCCTGAAGGGGAGGGGCGCATGAACCCTTCCCGCCGCCTTGGCCTGCTGATCGCGCTCGCGATTTTCGTGACCGACCAAGCCGTCAAATGGGCGATCACCGGCCCTATCGCGCTTGACGAGGTCGGGCAGGTCACGCTGCTGCCGGTGTTCAACCTGACCTGGGTGCAGAATTACGGCGTGTCGATGGGCTTCCTGACCGCTGGGTCCGAGACGACGCGCTGGGCGCTGGTCGGTCTCACCGGGGCGATCGGGACCGGCGTTTTGGTCTGGCTGTGGCGGGAAACCAACCGGGCCGACGTCATTGCCCTGGGCCTGGTGTTCGGCGGCGCGCTCGGCAATATCCTCGATCGGGTGCGGTTCGGCTATGTGGTCGATTTCCTCGACCTGCATTTCGGGGACTTCCGGCCCTTTTTGGTCTTTAACGTCGCCGACGCCGCGATTACCATCGGCGTCCTGATCCTGTTGCTGCGCGCCTTGTTCGTGCGGCCGAAGAACGAACCCGCGGAGAATGTGAATGCGTGAAGCTATAGTTCTGGCCCTTGCCGGCCTGACGCTCGCGGGCTGCGGCGGCGGCGGATTGAACCGCGCGCGGCCGGACGAATTCGCGGTCGCGCGCCGTGCGCCTTTGGTGGTGCCGCCCGATTTCGCGCTGGCGCCGCCCAGCCCCGGCGCGCCGCGTCCGCAGGAAGCGGACAGCTCCACTCAGGCCTTGCAGGCGATGTTCGGCGGCACGGCTCCGCGCAGCGCGCCCGAGGCCGCCGCCTTGAACCGCGCCGGCGCCGACCGCTCGGCCCCTGGCATCCGCTCTGAAGTTGGCTCGCCCCAGACCAACGCGGTCGACAAGGGCGCCGTCACGCGCGACATCATCGCCGCGCCGGAGGGCGACGGCCAGGATGCGCGGGCAGGGACGACCGGTACGCCGGCGCCCGCACCCACGCCGAGCCCGTCACCGACGCCAAAGAGCTAAGCGCAACCTTCACACCGGCTTGCCTGAGCCTGTCGAAGGCTTCCCTTCTTCCTGAATCGCCGAGTTCGAAGAAAGGGAGGGCTTCGACAAGCTCAGCCAAGCCGGCAATTGGGGCGGCGCAGGTTTTCGAACGCTAGGCCTGCAGCTCAACGTCCCAATAGAGCCAGTCGCGCCAGGTTTGGTGCAGGTAATTGGGCGGAAAGGCGCGGCCGTGATCCTGCAGCTGCCAGCTGGTCGGGCGATAAGGCTGTTCGAACAGCGCCATATGCGCCTCGGCGGGCGTGCGGCCGCCCTTTTTCAGGTTGCAGGGCGCGCAGGCGGTCGAGACATTCTCCCAGGTCGTGCGGCCGCCATAGGCGCGGGGGACGACGTGATCGAAGGTCAGATCGCGCGAGGTGCCGCAATATTGGCAGGTGAAGCGGTCGCGCAAAAAGAGGTTGAATCGCGTGAAGGCGGGGTGTTGCGAAGGACGGACATATTGCTTGAGCGCGATGACCGAAGGCAGCTTCATCGCGCTGGTGGGACTTCGTACTTCCTTCTCGTAGGATTCGATGATGTCCACCCGATCGAGAAACACTGCCTTGATCGCGGTCTGCCAGGGCCACAGGCTCAGCGGATAATAGCTGAGCGGCGTGTAATCGGCGTTCAGCACCAGCGCCGGGCAGCTGTCCGGATGACGGATCAGATCGGGATGGTACAAGCGCCTGTCCCCTTCACTCGCCCGGGCGATTGCCCGCTGTTAATGACGTGAAAATGACATTTCCCGCGATTCCGCGTCAACCCGGCCCACATCTTTGTCCATAGACTTATCCACAACACGGTTCGCGCCGAGCCCGACCGGGCGCCTCCATCTGGGCCATGCGATGAGCGCGGTGCTGTCCCATGACTATGCACGCGCTCGCGGCGGCCGGTTCCTGCTGCGCATCGAGGATATCGACCCGGGCCGGACGCGCGAGGAATTCGTCGCGGGAATCGAAGAGGATTTGCGCTGGCTCGGGCTGGCGTGGGACGGGCCGGTGATGCGCCAGTCGGCGCGGCTGCCGCTCTATGCCCAGGCACTGGAGCGGCTGAAGGCGCCGGGGCTGGTCTATCCCTGTTTCTGCACGCGCGCCGATATCCAGCGCAGCGCATCCGCGCCGCACGGGCCGGAAGGGCCGCTCTATCCGGGCATGTGCCGCGGTCTCGCCGATCCCGATCTGAGCCGGCCGCATGCCTGGCGGCTGGATGTCGCCAGGGCGATGGCGCTGGCCGGGCCGCTCACCTGGCATGACGAGCATGCGGGCACGATCGCGGCGCGGCCCGATCTGCTCGGCGATGTCGTGCTGGCACGCAAGGATGCGCCGGTCAGCTATCATCTGGCGGTGACGGTCGATGACGCTGCGCAGGGCGTGACGGATGTGATCCGTGGCCGCGATCTGTTTCTTTCGACCCATGTCCATCGGCTGCTGCAGGCGCTCCTCGACCTTCCAGCGCCTCGCTATCATCACCATGCCCTGATGATCGGCGCGGACGGCGAGCGGCTCGCCAAGCGGCACTGCGCCCTGAGCCTGGCCGATCTGCGCGAACGCGGCGAAGACCCCGCCGCGATCGTCGCCGCCTTCCGCCGGGGCGCGGCGCCGCTTGGCTTCCGGCTGTCGGACGCCTAGATTGTGGCTATGACCATTTTCCTCTGGATCCTTCTCATTCTTGCCGCGATCGCCACGGTCGTCATGCTGATCCGCGGCATCGTCACGTTTCTGCGGACGACCGAGGACGACCTGAAAGCGCAGGCCAATGGCGGCCCCAGCCCCTCCGGCCTGAAGCAGAACAAGATGATGATGGGGCGCATCATGTTCCAGGCGATCGCCGTGCTGATCGCCGCGCTGATTTTGATGCTTTCCAGGTAAAGCCCTCAACCACCGTTCGGCCTGAGCTTGTCGAAGGCCTCCCTTCTTCTTGCCGGGCGGGACGAAGGGATAGGGAGGGCTTCGACAAGCTCAGCCCGAACGGAGCAAGAGATTTGGTCAAGCTGAACAAAATCTACACCCGCACCGGCGATGACGGCACCACCGGGCTGGTCGATGGATCGCGCGTGCCCAAGAGCGCGGCGCGGATGGCGTTGATCGGCGATGTCGATGAAGCGAACAGCGCGATCGGCATGGCGATCGCCGCGCTGGCTGACGACCCGGTCGCGGCGGACCTGATTCGCATTCAGAACGATCTGTTCGATCTCGGCGCCGATTTCGCGACGCCGGGCGAGGATTTCGAACCGTCCGAAATGGTGCTCCGCATCGTTCCGCGCCAAGTGACGCGGCTGGAGGACGAGATCGACGCGATGAACGACCATCTGGAGCCGCTCCGCTCCTTCATCCTGCCGGGCGGGACGGCGGCGGTCGCTGCGCTGCATTTCGCGCGGAGCGTGGTGCGGCGGGCGGAGCGAAGCGCGGTCGCGGCCGCCGGGCAGATGCCGCTTAACCCGCAGGCGCTCGCTTACCTCAACCGCCTGTCCGACCATTTGTTCGTTGCGGCGCGGCTGGTCGCGAGCCGCTCCGGTGGCGAAGTTCTGTGGGTGCCGGGCGCCTCGCGCACATAACGGCCTGTCGCAAAAAGAGAACAAAAAGGTAACGACAAGGCAGCAATCCACGCTATATCGGGCCGGATGACGCCCTTTGCGCATTCCGAGGCCGATCCGCTGGCCGCGCTCTATGGGCGCGTGCGGGGGCTGAGTCTGGGTCTGGCGGCCCCACTTTCGGATGCAGACGCCACCGTCCAGTCGATGGACGACGCCTCGCCCGCGAAATGGCACCTCGCGCATACCAGCTGGTTCTTCGAGACGTTCGTGCTGCGGGGCGTGTCCGGCTATCGCGCCTTCGACCCGGCCTACGCTTATCTGTTCAACAGCTATTACGAAGCGGAAGGCCCGCGCCATGCCCGGCCCCGGCGCGGCATGCTCACCCGCCCGAGCCTCGACGAAATCTGCGCCTATCGTGCGTATGTGGACGCTGCGCTGGCGGATGCTTTGCCGCGATTGGGCGAAGAGGCACGCGGGCTGGTCGAGCTTGGCTGCCATCACGAGCAGCAGCATCAGGAATTGCTGCTGACCGACCTGCTGCATCTGTTTTCGCAGAATCCTTTGAAGCCGGCGGTGGGCTACCGCCAACCCCTCTCGCTCGTTCCGAGCCCTTCGACGCCGCCTGCCGGCGTCGCTCGGGATAAACTTCAGCCTTTGGCTGAAGTCGAGGGGCGCGGCTCGGAGCTTGTCACCCGCCCCTCGACGGCGCTCGGGACGAGCGGAGGGTGGTGGGAGTTTGTTGGTGGCGTCGCCCGGATCGGCCACTTTGGCGGCGGTTTCGCCTTCGACTGCGAAGGACCGCGCCACGAAACCCTGCTCCAACCCTATGCGCTGGCGGAGCGGCCCGTCACCAATGGCGAATGGATCGCGTTCTTCGCGGACGGCGGCTATCGCGATCCGCGTTTCTGGCTGTCCGACGGCTGGGCCTGGGTGCAGCGCGAA